>NZ_JAUOQQ010000009.1:0-171907 GCF_030547675.1 Photobacterium sp. 2_MG-2023 | reverse complement strand
TTCTTGATTGTCATATTCACCTCGATAAGTCATTTTACTCACTTAACGCGGTGTCCAAAAGTATTGGATCAGATCACTGCTTTCATTGATAGGCAGCATGATGATAATCGGCTCCTTTAACGTACAGCCGTAGTTCATCACTTTGCCAATGTTTTTATCTCTAATTCCTACTGTTCTCTTTTTTGGATTTCTTCCATCACTAATAGCTGTAAGGCTTGGCGTTTATTCCAAGAGTAAAGTGCAGGAAGCGTGGCGGTTAGTAAAAATATTCTTTCGCCATAATCAAAAAATAACCATTAAGGGGGAATTACATGGCTCTGCGAAGTAAGCAACTAGTGATTAGTGATTCAGATATTAACGCAGCCTTACAACATCTAAAATCGTTACCTAATACCGTGACTGCGACAATGCCTAAATCATGGGCTAAACAAACATTTTTGGAATGGCTGCAAAAAACGCTTCCTAAAAAAATTCAGTACGGGGTCAGTTTTGATGTTGCAACGCACCAGGTCCCACCGGGGAGAGCAGTTCCGCTCGCGGGTTCTGTCGGTGGTCGATACCTGCAAGAAACGCGGGATGTCAGCGCTAGATACCATCAGCGATATAGTGACGGCTGTTAACCGAAAGCAACCGTACCCGGATGTGTTCGGGCTGGCTACTGGCTAGTCAATGCCCCACTGGTGAATGGTTACGTATTTATTGCCCAATGAAATATTGATTGCATCAGTAAAATACACTGTTATTCCGCACAATACCCATCCGATACCCGACATCTCGCTCATTTAATATTGAATAGTTAATATACAATAAGTAGCATCTTGAATGCACGAATGATAACCATGACCTTCTTTGTGGTATTTAAAGTGTATTGCTTCAAATAAGTTTAAATAACAATCATTATTATCAATAAGCTGGTTGGGTTATTAATAATAGTGTGAACTTCGTTATTCATGTTTTAAGAAGAAATAACAACACCTAACATAGAAAATAAGTCTGGAGTGACATTATGAATGTCTTACGATCTATCATTTACTTATCGCTTGCCGGCTATATGTCGGCTCCGTTTGCTGCTGAGGCGAGCTTTGCCCCTATAGTGGTTGGGGCGCCATATGAAGATAGCTTAGCTTCGCAGCCAGGGTCAGATTCTGCGCCCAATTCTGGCGCGGTTTACCTCAAATGGAAAACGCTACAAGGACAACTCGGTACTGCGCTCATTAAAGCCCCCAATGCAGAAAGTTCAGATAAGTTCGGCGAAGCGGCCATTCTATCCGGGAACAATCAAGTTTTGGTGGTGGGTGCGCCAGGCGAATCGGGCTGTGGGGCCAATGTTGGGGCGACCGAACACGCCAACCTCATTGGCACCAACAGCAGAGTTACTTGTTTCTCGTATGGGATGGAAAGTAATGCAGATTCTGGTCAGCCATTAGATTCCGTCTCCATTGGCGCGGCCTATATATTCGAAGGGCAGGGGGAGTTTGCAAACAACAGTCAGTTTGAAACAAGTGCAGGTCATAAGTTGCTTGATTTTACCACTTACATCAAAGCGCCTAACCCCAGCCTTTGGGATAACTTTGGCGGTGTGGTCCATATCAGTGGTGACGGCAATACCATCGCTATTGCCGCAACAGGTGAAGACAACTGCGGCATCGGTGTTGGAGGCACGGGCGACAATCCGAATCAGCGTCTAGGTGGTCACTCGGTCTGCGGCCAGTACGTACACCCGGGTATGGATGACAACAGTGCCCGAGACTCAGGGGCGGTGTACATCTATAAAAAAAGCAACAACACTTGGGTGCTGGATGCGTACCTAAAAGCGCCAAACACCGATCCTGGTGATATGTTTGGTTCTGCCTTGGCATTGGACTCCGATGGGGATCAACTGCTTGTGGGTACCCCGGGTGAAGATAACTGCGGTACCGGTGTGGGTGGCCAGGGGGCGAACGCAAATCAACGCCTTGGTTATGGCTCCGTGTGTGGGACAAATCCTAACCCAAGCCTGTGGGATAACTCGGCGAGGGATTCTGGGGCTGTGTATCACTATGCGCGAGAGAATGGGCAGTGGGTGCTGAAAGAGTACATTAAAGCCTCAAACACCGACGCGGGGGATTTGTTTGGCAGCGCACTGTCGTTTGATCATCAAGATGACAAAATCGTGATTGGTGCGCCAGGGGAGTCTGGCTGCTCAGCAGGGATTGATGGGGCGCTGCAAAACCCTAACAAGAAAATCAATGGTGAAAGTGTTTGTGGTAACTCGCCGCTTAACAGTAACGTCAAATTGGACAACCGGATTGGCAAGTCTGGCGCGGTTTATGTGTTTGCTTACGATGACAACAATGCCAATTTGAAGGAAGTGGCCTACATCAAAGCGCCAAACCCTGACGCGAACGATCAGTTCGGCGCTAACTTGTTCATCGACAGTGTGGGTGGTCTGATGATCGGTGCGCCTGGTGAAGATAACTGCGGCACGCATGTGGATGGCACAAACAACAAAGCCCCATGTCAAAACCCCGGTTTGACCAACAATCAGGCTCTGGATTCGGGGGCGGCTTACATCTACAACGACAACAATTACGCTAACACCAAAGTGGCGTACAGCTTCTTCAAGTATGTGAAAGCGCCGAGCGTGCATGGGGGCGATGCGTTTGGGACCAACCTAGCGGCGGTAACCGCATTAGATGCTCAAGATCCGACGATTCAGATGGTCTTTTCTGCGCCGGGTTATGATAAACCGGATATGACGGACACGGGCAAGGTCTTTGTTTACACCAAAGAGTCGGCCAACAAGTTGCGCAAGAGCTTTGGCTTCAATGGCAAGCTACCAAACGTTGAAAACTCAGTGAGTAATTTTGATTACTTTGGTGGTTCAGCGCTTGGAGGCAGTGACACCTCTGTGACCAGTTCGGTCGGCAACCAATGTACGATCGTGACTGACTACCTAGAGGGCAGTAAGATAAGTATTAAAGACTTTATTGACTGTATTGCAGGGTTCGGACCTGGACATTAATTCCTATTTGATGTTGTTTAATGGAGTGAAGGATGAGTTCGCAAGATGTGGGCTCATTCTTTTCGCCTTTTTAAGGGGCCTTATGCGAGAGTGGCCAGCCTACTATGAAGAGATCTGGCAGAGCGAGGTCAATATTCATTTGGTAATTGCGCAGTGCTGCATGAGAACGTATCAAAGGCTTAAGGTTGCGTTGTCAGCATTCTAACTCACTAGATCTCTGGGGTGCACCTACGCCAACACAAGATAGCCGTTTACCAAATCATTCGTGGTGAGAAGGTCGTCTTGATCGAACGTTGACGGATAGGGCCCGGCTTCAGTGGGCGGGTTTGTGTTCACAATATGACTGTGTAACTTTACGGTATTGTGTTGGCGTCATTTCATAAAATTTCTTAAACAGTAATCGGAAATGATTGATGTTGCTGTAGCCCACCTGGCGACTGATGGTCTCAATGTTCAACTTAGTCGTACTCAGTTTGTCCCGTGCGTAAGAGAGACGCAGACGTTGAATATAGTTAACCGGAACGTCGCCGGTTGCCGCTTTGAACCGTCGCGTCATCTGTTTTTCGCTCAAAAAACTCTTGCTCGCGCATCGCGCCACGGTCAGATTGCCTGGATGTTCATGATGCATCCAGTCTTGCAGTTCATGGATCAGAGTGTCATTGTGCTGCCGATATTGGCCGAAACTGGTCAGGCAGATCCGCGTCATACAGGAAATATCGCCCCCAATGTAGCGCTCGCAGCGCGTACGATGCTCACTGCCGAACAGATCATCAATTATCAACAAAGTGGCGTCGTAATAGTCCCGCACACTCGACGAGCAGATAAACGGGCTCTCATGAGTGATTTTTAGGTGGGGCATCAGCTTGACACTGGGGTAGCGTTCACGAAAGTACGCTACATGTGCCCAGTGGGTGGTGGCGCTACGATGATTGAGCAACCCCAGCTCTGCCAATAAAAAAGTGCCCGTGCATAAGGAAACGACATATTGGCTATCAACCAGTTGCTGCGTCAACCATGTTTTGATTGTCTCTGGCAGCAGGTAGGTCTCATCACTCGGCTCGCCACAGCAACCGAGCAAGAAAATATCTGTTTTATCAACCTGCTGCCATGGTTTGGGAAAGGCAATCGTCAATCCGGCAAAGGTTTGAATGTGCGTATCGGACGGGGAAATATAATGTACTTCTGGTTTGGGAAGCCCTGCTAGTTTGGCGGCGATCATTAACATCTCTGCTGGACCGGTTATCGCGGTGCTTGGGACGTTATTGAGCAATAAAGCAGTGATACGTAAAGGTTTGCTAGGTTTTACCATCAGCTCGAGATCCCTTGTTGAGTCAGTCATAACTGTAGTGGTCAACTAAAATTGGCCGCAGTTTAGAGTATTTCGCAATACAGCCTTCAGACTCATTGGGAGTCAGCCCTTCGTTATACTGATGAGGGCTGAGTTGGCTGTAATAGCAAGAGGAAATGTAACGAGTTATATTTCCTCTTGCTTCGGCAGTGCTTGATAACCCGATACTGGGATCCACTCCGTTTTTAGGCCTCTAGTAAAGAATCAATTATTCAATCCAGTACTGAATAATCCGTATATCCATTCTCGTTGCCACCAAATAGCGTTGAGCCGTCCAGTTCAGCCAGAGGCTGTTGTTGCTTTAAGCGCGCTACCAAATCTGGGTTAGAAACAAATGGGCGTCCGAACGCCACTAAATCAGCATAACCTTTCTCAAGTACCTCATCAGCGCGATCTTGGGTGTAACTGCCTGCGACGATAATCGTGTTTGTGAAGTATTCGCGCAGTTCGATTCGGAAACTCTCTGGAATCACTGGAGCGTCGTCCCAATCCGCTTCAGATAGGTGCAGGTACGCAATATCGCGAGCTTGAAGTTGTTTCGATGCTTCGAGGATAGTCGGCACAATGTCAGGACAGTTCATGTCCTTAAAAGTAATGAAAGGAGCGAGTCGTACTCCCACTTTGTTGGCACCAATGGCTTCGCTCACCGCATCGACCACTTCCAATAAAAAGCGAAGTCGGTTTTCGCGAGTACCACCAAAGTTATCGGTTCTGTGGTTTGAGTTGGTACGCAGGAACTGATCAATCAGATAACCATTACCACCGTGGATTTCGACGCCATCGAAGCCGGCTTCAATCGCACGTTTAGCGGCATAGGCAAAATCACTCACCACACGGTCAATATCGGCTTGGGACATGGCTCGTGGCGTTACGCAATCGACCATATTGCCATTACCTTGTTCGTCGGCAATCCATACTTGGGTTTCTACCGGTTTGAGTGCCGATGGGGCAATAGGCTGTTCGCCTTTTTGGAATGTTGGGTGCGATACTCGGCCCACATGCCACAACTGACAAAACATTGCAGCACCTTGTTCTTTTGTTGCTTGAGTGACTGCTTTCCAGCCTGCCACTTGCTCATCGGTGTATACGCCTGGCGTGAACGAGTACCCCTGTGAATCGTCTGAAATCTGGGTGGCTTCAGAGATAATTAAGCCCGCAGTCGCACGTTGCTTGTAGTAAGTCGCCATCATTGGGTTTGGAATATTACCCGGTTGGCTAGTGCGTGCCCGGGTCATTGGTGCCATCACCACGCGGTTTTGTAGAGCCAGTTGTTTTAACTGTATTGGTTCAAAAAGTTTGCTCATGGTCGGTTCCTTACTGAAGTAGTGGTACTTGGGTTTTATTGCTTACAGATTCCATCCAATCTTTCACTGTGTTGTCCCATTGGATTTCTGTTGCACTAAAGAACCCACGCAAAATAGAAAACAGGATGGCTTCGTCTACCAAAGTCACATGCTGGCAGGCATCGAGATTCAACACGCTTTTCGCACCTTTGATGAGCGCTTCTACCTCTTTGGCAATGTTTGGTGTGTCTTGTAGGAGCGCATCAAAATTGAGTGCGGCAGTTTCTTTTTTGGCGCGCCAAGCTTGTTGCGCTGGCAGAGTGGCAAACTCTGGTAAATCCATATTTGACCACCTTGGGTAACCCACTTTTTGCAGTGGAAGAAACGCGATTTTTTGCCAATCCAACACTTGTTGTGACGGTTGGCTTGTTTCGCTGGATGTTGCCAGCTCAAGGAAGTAAGCGATGATATCTAGGCTCTCTGCCATCACTTCTCCGTTGTCTTTGGCAAGAAGTGGGACTTGCTTGGTTCCGATAAGATCTGTCGTGGTTTTGTCATCGTCATAAGCAATATTGATGACGTCGAGTTGGATATTCAGCATGCCAGCAACATAGCGGACGCGAGCACTAAATGGGCAATGTTCGTAAATGTAGAGTTTCATAGTGTTTTCCTAGTGATTCGTATTGGGTAGCCCCGCTTTGTTCGGGAGGCGTTAAATCAGGGCTACCGGTTGGGATGAAATTAGTTGTTGAAGCTTGGAGCTAACTCGGCTTGTTTGCTTTCTTTGCGGTTCGCCTTGGCGATGAATAGCAAACCAATCAGTGGAATAATGATTGCCGCGTAAGGGATCATGCCCGCGCCCATTTGGCTATCGAGCACCATACCGCCTAAGAAACCGCCAAAGGCATTGGCTAAGTTGAACGCTGAGATGTTTGCCGTCGCCGCTAATTCTTGGCCTTCACCACCGTGGTTCATTACTCGGAGCTGCATCGCTGGTACGTTAGCGAATGAAGCAATACCAAACACAAAGGCGGTGGCGATGAACAGTACTTTGTTGTCTACGGTTAAGCCGACCAGTATTAGTGAAACAATCATCGCGATAGCCCAGAACATGGAGGCTTTTTGTAGGTTTTTATCTGATGAACGGCCACCCATGGTGTTACCAACAATCAGACCGACGCCAACGATAACCAGAATCCAAGTCACCGCACTTTCACCAAAGCCAGTGATGTGCATGGCGATAGGGGCGATGTAACCATACAAAGTCATGAACCCCGACCAAGCAAATACAGTGATCGCAAGGCTGATAAGTAGCATTGGGTTTTTGAACGCTGCCAATTGCGCTTTGACATCTTTTGCTTCGCCATGACCGGTCGATTTGACCACTGAAGTGATGAAGAACAGAGCCACTAAGCCAAAAGCTGCAACGGTTAAGAAAGTGGTGTGCCAGCCGAATTGCAAGCCAATCCAAGTACCGCCAGGCACACCTAAAACGTTAGCCAATGTTAATCCCGCGAACATTTGTCCGACCGCGCGACCTGCCATTTTTTCTGAAACCAAATTGGTCGCTACCACGGCACCAATGCCGTAGAAAGGACCTTGAACCAAGCCAGTGATCACTCGGCTTACCATCAACACAAAGTAGTTTGGTGCGAAAGCAGACAATATGTTGCCGAGGATAAACAACACCATTAGCCCAGCCAGCACGGCTTTCTTGTTAAAGCGTGCAAAGTAAATCGTAAGTAGTGGACCGCCAAACACAATGGCAAGCGCGTAGGCACTGATTAAATAACCCGCTTGCCCTTCTGTGATGGACAATGAGTTGGCGACTTGAGGAAGAATTCCTGCAATAACAAATTCCGCGGTACCGATAGCAAAAGCTGCAAGCGTCAAGACCCATACCTGCAGCGGCATTTTTTCTTTATTCATGGGGAGTCTCTTTTTTTATTTAGTTTGAACCCATTGGTGCCATGCATTTTTGTTGCGATGGCACCTTGTTTCTATTTGGTGTTAGCCAAGCAGTGCACCACCGTCGACATCAATCACGGCGCCAGTCATGTAACTGTTTTCAATCAGAAGTCGGTAAGCTTTTGCAACGTCACTGGCTTCGCCAACTTTGCCTACTGGCAAGCTATTTTGCGTGCGTTGGTACATGGCATTTCTGTCGTCTTCGTTCATGCCTTGATACGCCTCGGTTTTGGTTAAACCCGGGCTGACCGCATTCACTCGGATAGGAGCCAATTCTTTCGCCAGTACTTTCGTGGTTGCTTCAATGGCAGCGTTAATAGCGGTTTTTACATAGGTGTTCGCTACAACTTTGCGAGATAACATGCCGGAAGTAAGTGTGATTGAGCCGCCTTTTTTGATGTAGCGTGCTCCATGTTTAGCTGCGTTGATGGCGCCCCAAAATTTGGTATCAAAAGCGTATTTTGCTTGGGATACTTCCACATCCATCACTTTGCCCGCAGGAGCATAAGAACCTGCTGTGACGATCAGATGGTCAAAAGCACCAATGGTTTCGAAGTAGTGGTAAACCGATTGTTCATCACTGAGGTCTAAACCTGTTTTACGGCTGGCTACGTGGACAACCGCATTTTCGCTTGCAAGTTGTTGGCTAAGTTCAGCACCAATACCTGATGTGCCACCCAGTACGACATAAACGGTTTTTTCTGTTTTCATGATTTGTTTCTCCAATCTTGTTTCGATGGGGTCAGTATATGTATTGGAGTGAATTTGATAATTGGGTAATATTTAAATTTATTATTCAGCTAAGATGAATAATAAATTTAAGGAGAGATCGTGGACAAGTTTTCAGATATGACGCTGTTTGCCAGCATTGTGAAGAACCAAGGGCTGGCCGCGGCTGGCAGAGAGCTAGGCTTATCGCCAGCGACGGTAACGGCAAGATTACAGTCGCTGGAAGATCGTTATGGGGTGAGATTGCTTAATCGCAGTACAAGGCATATATCGTTGACAGACTCTGGCGCGATGTACCATCAGGCATGTCTGGAAATTATCGACAGCGTAAAAGAGACGGAAAACTTACTCCAAACTGGCACCAAAGAAGTGCGCGGGACACTTAAAATCTCGGCTCCTCGTGATATTGGCAAGCAATACATTTCGCCAATACTGTCGGAATTTAATCAGCTTTATCCCGAAGTGATCCCTTATCTGTATTTGAACGATAACTTATCCAACTTAGCAGAATCCGGTTTGGATATCGTTATCCGATACGGGGAGCTGGCCGACAGCAATCTTATCTCTCGCAAGCTTGCATCCAGTCGCCGAGTGCTTTGCGCTTCTCCTCAGTACTTGGCAAAGAAAGGGACGCCGATTACGCCGCAAGATTTAGCACAGCACGATTGTTTAGCTATGGTTCGCAGCAATGAAGAACTGAAAACATGGCATTTTCAAGATGAAGAACAACACAACGTCATCACTGTGCTACCAAAGCGTTTTTCTGATGATGGTGAAGTGATTCGTCAATGGGCGTTGGATGGGGCGGGTATTGCGTTGAAATCGATTTTAGATGTGCAAGAAGACATCAAAAAGCAGCGTTTAGTGACGGTGTTGAATGGCTACATGAAGAACTTCAACGCATCGACCTCTTCAGCAGGTGCGGATTTGAATGTGATTTACCTGAGTCGCCAGTATCAACCCAAGCGACTTCGTTTGTTTGTAGATTTTTTAATTGAGCACTTTAGTAGTTTAAGATGATAATTGTATAACCAGATCTGCTTGATCAGCGGCGTGAGCGGGCCATCCTTGCCATTGAGGTTTTGCCCGGACTGCAGCGCTTTGGCGAATGCCTGGATATCAATTTCGTATTTATCAGCCATGATGTGTCTCTCCCTTTTTTTAGGACGTGCAGGAAAAGACACAAAACTCTGAACACTAGCCCTCAACTCTTACCCTTCGACAGGTATCCCCTCCTTTATATTCAAATAATATTTGATAATTACTCAATCATTAGCTTGTTTTTAGGTTTGAATATCTCGCGTATTGTCGAAACATATTCACATAGAGCCCAAACTGAGTGTGCGAGCTTACAGAGGTACAATATGAACATACTGAAAACAGGGATCGCCTTCATGGCTGCGATAGGATCCAACGTGGCTACAGCGACGGATTTAGAGGTAGTTGCACAGTTAAATGGCACACGACCGGGCAACCTGACCGTCACGGAGCAAGGACGTCTGATCATGTCAATGCATCCATTGGAAAACCCAAAATATCGAGTGATGGAGTTGCTAGACGACGGCACAACACGGCCGTTTCCTACCGAGGACTGGGCCGATGGACCTGAGATCGGGGAAGTGGGGCTGTCGTCGGTCATTGGCATTGATAGCACGAAAGAGGGGACGGTTTGGATGTTGGATATGGGCAGTGCCACTACGCCCGCTCAGATTGTCGCTTGGGATAGCGTCAACCATGTGCTTGCTAAGCGTTTCACGCTCAGTCCTTCAGTGATGGTGGATAACTCTTTCTTTCAGGACTTTGCCCTCGATACTTCGCGTAATCTGATGTATATCGCTGACACCACCTTAGGCAACATCGCCGGGTCGGCCGCTCCGGCATTTGTGGTGGTGGATCTCAATACCGGTCAGGCGCGGCGCGTGCTGGAATCGAACAAAGCGTTGATGGCGCCTCAGCATCAAATCAATATTGATGGGTCGGCGTTGGCTACGAAGCGCCAAGACGGCAATTCCGATCCCGTGTATCTGGGTCTCAACCCCATCACGATCGATATCAATAATGAGTGGGTGTACTTCGGGACGGTCAACGGCAGTGCTATTTATCGTCTCCCAGCTGCGGCTTTGGCTGATCCCAAGCTCGCGCCCGAGCAGCTTGCGAAAACCATCGAATTTTACAGTGAAAAACGACCGAGTGATGGCATGGTGATGGCAAAGAATGGCCGAATCTATGTGGGTGATCTGGAGAAAAATGCCATCGGTGTAGCCGACGAAACTGGCTATCGACTGATCGCGCAAGATGATCAGTTGCTCAACTGGGTTGATGGCTTTGCATTAGGTAAAGGCTATTTGTATCTCACGCAAAATGCGTTGCACCTGCATCCAATCATGAACGAGGGCGAGGAAGAGGCGATCAAGCCTTATCGCATTGTGCGCCTCAAGCTGGAGTGATGAGCACTACGTGCCGCAGCCGTGGTGGTGCTCACATCGCCACGACCTGAAAGGTTATGTCAGAAGAGGAAAAGTAATGCCACAATCAATCACAATAGGGGTCACGGATCTCTCCTTCCACCGGGTGACAGCCTCACTTGTTCGTCATGTGCTCGTCGACATGGGGTTTGAGGTCGATCGCGTGTACGCACCGCACCAGGAAAACTTTGCGCAGTTGGCCTCTGGTGAGGTGGACATGTTGAGCTCTGCTTGGTTGCCATCCAGCCATGGTACCTACAAAAGCCAAGTCGAAGCCAAGGTGCCGTTGCTAGAGCTCGGCCTCCATTATCAACCGTATGCCCTGTGGGGCGTGCCCGATTACGTGCCGGTTGAGCAGGTCGCCAGTGTCGAGGATTTGCTGAAGCCGGAAGTGCGAGCAAAAATGCACCGAGATATTCAAGGCATTAATCCAGGCGCAGGGATCACGCGTTTCTCAATTCATATGATGGTCGCGTATGGTCTGGAGGAGGTGGGCTATCGCTTTCATACCGGCAGTGAAGAAGCGTGTTTTGGTGCATTTGAACAGGCGGTCGAACACCAACAATGGGTCGTGGTACCGCTGTGGCAACCCCAGTTCTTGCATCATAAGCATCGCATACGCGACTTGGACGACCCCAAGGGTTTGCTGGGCGGTGTTGATCGCGCGGTACTGTTATTACGTGAAGATCGTCGCGCTCGGTTTACGCCGGAGCAATTGGCGCGACTGGATGCACTCTGTTTCTCCAACGCCATCATCGCCGATTTCGACTACCAGGTTCGTCGAGAGGGGCAAATCTTAGATACAGTGACTCGAGCATGGCTTGATGCACACCCGTTTTAATCCCAAGCTAATCGAGAGGCTGCTCGCTTAGCTCGGGATGAGGTGGCGCGCCGCGAGCGCTGAAAGTAACGCCTGAGTGCGGGTTTTGAGATAATCCCGCAGTAAACGGACGGTGGGCGTGATGGACTGACGACTGGGGCAGACTAACCATAACTCTGTCGGCGTCGGCGTATAACCAGGCATTACACTGATCACTCGTTGATTGAGCAAATCGTCCGCCATATCGAGGCACGACTTGATGGCCATTCCATATCCGGATACACACCAGCGGCGTACTAGATCGCCGTCGTTAGATATACGATTCCCGCACAGTTTGGCTTTGATGGTTTGCTCGTAATGGGCAAACTGCCATTCATTCTGGACCACATCGTTCAATTGATAGCACAAGCCATTGTGTGTCGCCAACTGGTGAGGATGCGACGGTGTGCCATGCGTTGCGAGGTACGAAGGGGCCGCGCAAAGCAAACGAGGGACATCACAGATTTTAAAACCATACAGGTTGTTTTCCGTGGGTGAACCGTAACGCAAAGCCATATCAACGGTATCGCGATAAAAATCGATGATACTGTCGCTTATGTGACTGCGTAGAGTGAGATTCGGGTGTTGATCAAGGAACTCATTGAGCCAAGGGGTAATGACATTTCGGCCCAGATCGGAAGACAGAGCAATCCGCATTTCGCCGCCCAACTCATCCAAATCTGACTGAATATTGAGTCGTGCGCTCTCGAGTAATTGCAGAGCCTGCTGGCACTGAGGCAGGTAACGCTCGCCAGCAGGCGACATCCGCAACTGACGTGTCGTACGGATAAACAGCTCAAGTCCCAGATTTTTCTCAACGCGTTTAAGCGCGGCACTCGCGGTAGCGACTTGCATGTCTAAACTGTTGGCGGCTGCTGTGATACTGCGAAGCTCCGCCACTTTCATCACCACGAGAAGATCGTTTAGTAGCATAAATTCAATACATGTTTGGTAATGTATTCATTGTTATCAGTTTTTCGTTCGTATCACAAGTGAGGCCCTGTTGTGGCGTGGACATAAACTCGTTACTTGTTGTAGAACATACGTTGTTGGTTTGAGTGATCTGACTTTGTAACTCGTGGACACCTCGGCGGGAGGCTGTTCATCGTTCTGTGCCAGCGTAAGTCACAGACCCACATATTGATAGACCCTGTTAGGGCAGTGAATGCTCACCTGGGATAGCGTCTGATTTCAGTTGAGTACCTGCGTCCACTTCTCGGAAGCCTTCAGCATCCCCCAACGCTCAAACCCCAAATCCAGCTCTCCACCTTCAATTCCGATATCCAACGGCACGATCACTTTCGCTGTGAAAACCACCCCTCGGCTCTTAACACTGCCGCCGATTGCGATGGGAATATTCTGGAGATGAGGGTTATCCCTCATCTCGATTGCTGCGAAAAAGCAGTCCATGTCGATATGAATAAACTTCCTGTCTCCGTGTTGCTCTCTCTCAGTGTGCATCGTTTTTATCTCAATACATTCGCGTAGAGACGAAGCTTGTTCTTTCTGAAACGATTATCTCCTTTGCTTCCCGGCAAAGGGCGATTTTACACTGTTCGTTCATGTGCTTTTTCTTCTTTTCTGAGTTTAACCAGTGCCCATTTGGCCGAAATGACAATGGAAGTCGCCATGCAGATAAAAGAGAATCCGCCAGCTACTATGGTCAGAGCACCAGCCACAATGCCTGATAAGGATTCACCTGTGTTAGCAACGGTCGAGTAGAGGCCGTAATTTTTGCCAAGCTCTCCCTGGCGGGATAGGGTCTGGATATTGGTGATGATAGAAATATCCACAATGGCGCCAACAAACCCCAGTATGAAGACAGAGGTGAACAGCGCAGGCTGGTTGATGTTAATAGCTATCGCCACCAGTACAAACAGCACGCCATATAACATCCACGATTTCATCACCAGTTCTGGTGTCGTGTCTTTCACTATTCTTGGATATAAAATGCCGCCTATGACCGTTCCTGTTGCCATCACTGAAAAGATATAACCAACCAATTCCTCACGCAGGTAATGTTCAACAATGATAGCCGGGAGCACATATTTCAGCAGCGCGGCTGTAAAGAGTACACACGCAGTCGTGCCAATAATCACCATGAATAAATCAGTTTGATGATTTCTTAAATTCGATATGCTTTCTTTGGTATCAGTAAACAAAGCGGTAAACGAAAGTTTTTCCTCTCTGTGTGTCTGATTCTTTTTCAACAAAAGCAGAAAAATAAGAGAAAGTGCATAAGTGATTGCATCGGCAAGCAAGACAAAACTTTTGTCGGTAACAGAGATGATCAAGGCACATAGCAATGGTCCGATAATGGATGCGACATCTTCGATGATTTGAAACAGACTGTTTCCTGCAGGTAATTCTTCTTTGTTCAACACAAATGGCAGGTAGGATCTGAAACTTGGTTGAAACAGGCTGCGTCCTATCGTCATCAGCATAGCGCAGACAACCAGTCCGGCTATATTCAATATGCCCAAGTAGTAAGTGATAAACATGACGAAAGTCACACTCAGCCTGAGTGTATCACTGAGCAGCATGTTTCTCTTGAATGGAAATACATCGGCAATCCAGCCACCCACAGGTCCGGAAAAGAGATAAGGGATAAATTTTAGAAAATAGACTAGCCCAATATAGAATATATCGCCTGATAATAACTCAATGGTGATCAACGCGAAGACAACTTCATGTGCGAAGTCGCCAATTTTGGATGTGAGGCTGGCAAGCGATAAGGGAAGTAATTTTCGATTAAAGATTACTTCTTTCATATAATGTCTCCGGGAGTGGTGATGTATATTTAAATAAAAATCATCATTTTAAAATGGAGTCGATTTTTGTGGGTGGATAGAATGTGTTTATCATTACCAGGATTTTTAAATTCTGACTTTTTCTAAGTCGGTGAAATTTAATAGATAAATAATTTGATATATTGATAAATTCCAAAATATACAACTGTTCGCCCCGATCGCAATCATCGTGTAATTAAAAATTTAATCTAGAAGAAAAGATCTTTTATGTGTGAATAGTCACAATAAAACAATCTATTTTTTATGGGTTGTAAATGAATGTAAAAAAGTATGTTTTATATTTTCTTTTATTGAGTAAGCGATTGATATTTTTGGCGGTTATTATTAATTCTATCAGAATATTTGGAGGCGAAAATATTCTGATAGAAGCCGGGTTGCAGGCGGATGTGTTATTATTTTGACGTTTTGATTGAGCTGATCATGGCGAGCGCACCGCACTCGCCATTTAATTGTTTACTCACATTTCGACACCATCACAGCGTCGGGTAAGCCGTTATCCTGGAAAGTCAGGCTCCACACATAACGTCCGGCTTCAGGCAGCATGGCAGCTGTGTCTTTGCCATAGCTGCCAGCCGTGAGCGGTGTTTTCTGACCCGGCCGGAGTTCCAGCCCTTCGGCCGTATACTGAGGCGACCAATCTTTACTGGCGTACTGCATCCGGAAGCTTCCGGCCTGTTCACTGACCACCACCTGATACAGGTTCTGGCCTTTGTATTCGAACTGCCGGTTGTCTCTGTGCTTCCACCCTGAATCGGTGAAATCACCCACCACATACAGCGGTTTGCTGACCGGACCTTGCTCAGTCACAGTGGGATTATCGCACTTTGCCATCAGGCCTGTACCCGTTAAGATCAGGGCTTTGGCTGTCAGATCCTCGGCAGGCTGTACTGGGGAGACAATATGCAGGAAGCGTGCTTCAAAGCCATTGAGTGCAATAGTGTAGTGTCCACTGCTGACGTGGAAGCGCTCACCGCTTTGCAGGTCGATCAAATCTCCGGCTGATCCCAGCGTGTCTGCTTCTAAAGCCAGTTGTTGCGAAGCGTCTGTGGTGCTGACCAGATAAACCACGACGTCCTGATCTTTTTGCTTGCGATCCACATACACTTTGTTATTGGCCACAATGTTCAGGCGTTCACCTTGGTATAACGCCGGGTGCGCCGCCCGCATGGTCATCAGCTCAGTGACATAGGCTTTGAGATCGCGTTGGCGTGCATTCAGCGTGGTACTGACGCCGTCAATCTTGCCACTGGAGCGGGCCACATGATCATCACACAAGCCCTGAATGGCGCAGATATCGCCCGGCACTTTCTCGGCAAAATCGTCAACCTGATCGCCAATTTCATCGCCGTAATACAAGGTGATGGGGCCGGTATACGCGGCGAGGAAGGATAAGGCGGCTTTATGGCGCTGCCAGTATTGATCGTCGGTGGGCTCTGCAATATTGCCCCGTTGCAGCAAATCACCAAAGCGGACGAGATCATGGTTGCCCAGCATCAGATTGGGTCTGGCATGATCGGGATACAGCCGATGTAAATCCATGCCTTCTGCCAGCCAGCTGCCGCCTTTGCCACCGTTGCTGTTTTCATTCACGGCGAAGGTTTCGACTAACCGGTAGCGGACTGGAAAATCAAAGGCTGAACACAGCCCCGGTGTGCCATGCGGACCATAACCTGTCTGATTGATGACGTTTTCGTTATTCCATATTTCAGCCACCATGTAACCCAGCGGGTGAACTGTTTCGCCAAGGTGATTGACGTAAGTGACCGACTGCGAGGCTTCATCAACTGTCTGGCGAATATCCTGCCAGGCCTTCAGAGGCACCTGATAAGCCTGATCCAACCGCCAGCCATCGATTTTAAGTGTTTTTATCCAGTAAGCTGCCACTTCCTGATAAAAAGGCAGGCTTTCCGGGTAGCTGACCGGATTGCTGCCACCCACGGGCAGTTTCCCGGTTGGCGATGGCACCACATTCTCTTTGTGGTGACCAAACACGCCGTCAAAGAACACATATAACCCCCGGGTATGGGCCTGTTCGACTAATGCTTTCGCGGTCTCTATCGTGCCAAATTTCGGATCTATCGAAAAATAATCGGTGGCATAATAGCCGGTGGCATCCAATCGGTCTGCCCAGTGGTCCTGGCCTGTTTTGGCCACTGACTCAAACACAGGCGTCAGCCAAATCGCATTAACACCTAACGACTGGATATAATCCAGAGAGTCGATAATCCCCTGCAAATCACCCTGATGATGACTGGTGCCGTAGCCGGTGCCATGACCAATATTCGGGTCACCATCGATGAAGCTCTCGACCATGATCTGGTAAATCCGTAGCTGTTGGCTTTGCTCGGTAACGTTTGTGTTACAGGCATAAGGCGCAATGGTTGGGTTTTCGTCCGCAGATGGGGTTGAGCTTCCGCATCCTGCCAGGGCTGCGGCTATTAGTAATGAGAGTGTGGAATGAGCAATCCTTTTGTTCACGTTTCAATTCCTGTCGTTATTTTTTGAATGTCTGATCGCTGTTTGTTTGTGGATACGTGCCCCTTCATTCAGGGACACGCACCAAGGCAATTAACGGGGTTGGGTAAACACAGTCACCGCAGTGCCTTCAACCACCACACTGCCGGATAACCCAGTCTGATGACGGGCGCCTGATGCATCGGCAACCAGCGTCCAGTCGCCTGCAGGCAAGCTGATGGTCTGATTGTTGCCGCTGTTGTACACCACAAACAGGTTATGCGTGTCTTGCGGGTAAGTGATAAAACCTGTGACCAGTTGCCCGCCAAACTCAGCCGGTCGGGAGGCCGTAAGGTAATTGGCAATGTCCTGATTCGTGGTCATGCGCAAGCCTGGGTGATTACGGCGCAGCGCGATCAGTGCTTTGAAGTAATCATAGATCGCTGCGTTATCAGCACGGCGCTGCCACTTGATACTGTTAAAGCTGTCCGGCGCATTGTAGGTATTGTGCGTGCCGCCGTGCGCACCGAAATTCCAGGCATCCGGATAACTCATCTGTTCGTTGTCGGTTTTGGTCCGCAAGAATTCGTCACCGGCATGGACAAACCCGATGCCCTGACTGGTCAGCACCATGCCCATGCCAAAATTCACCACGCGTTTGGCATAATCGAGGCTGGTCGGTGGCGTCAGGCTGAGAATCTGGTGCGAGCTGTTCTGTACAACATTGCCCGACAGGCTTAAATACACCTTATCCCACAGGCCGAAATTATCATGGGCAGAAATATAGTTGATGCTTTGCTCCGGATCGGCGGCAAAGTTTCTGAACCAGGTGCTGTTGCGGCTGTCATTGGGATCGTACGCTGAACCGCGCATGCCATCATAGACAGACCAGCCCGCATCGGCGCTGCCCAGATTGTTGAACATATAACCCGTCCGGGTATCGTCGTTCGACCCTTTCAGGGCTTCACGATACGCGCCGTTGAAAACGCCGACATGCTCTTGCACCATATGATGCGTGGTGCCGTAACGAACACGTTGTGCTTCTTTCGGATCACTGGCGTAACCATTCCAGGGTTCGCCGTAAAGGAGTAAATTGCGATCAGGGAATTGTTGATTCAGCGCGCGCCCCCACTTTTCCACTTCCTGAAAAGAAAAAATGCCAATCAGGTCGAACCGAAAACCATCAATGCCATATTCATTGACCCAATAAGCCAGTGAATCCTGAATCATGCGGCTGACCATAGGCTGGTCGGCATCAATGGCGTTACCGGTACCTGAAAGATCGGTTGGGGTGTAATAGCGGCTGCTGATGTTTTCAAACATCTCTTTGGCATAAGTGTGGTTGTACACCACATCCATGATGACCCGGATCCCGGCTTTGTGGAACTCGTTCACCATGGTTTTAAACTCGCTGGCGCGAGCCTCGTAGTCGGTCGGTACCTGTGAATAGCGATCTTCCGGGACGTTGTAATTGCGCGGATCATAACCCCAGTTGTAACAAGGATCGCTGTCAGGAAGTCCGTCGCAGGTGGCAAAATCATAGACTGGCAGCAGCTGAACGTGAGTGATGCCCAGATCAACCAGGTGATCAATCCCCGTTTTCAGCCCGCTGTAGCGGGAGCCGCTTTCGACCATTCCCAGGAACTTACCGCGCTTGTCTGCGCTGACGCCAGAGCTGGCATCTATGGTGAAATCGCGGACATGAACTTCATAAATCACGGCATCTTCGCGGTTCAACAATGCCGGGCGTTCAGCCCAGCCGCCATCAGGGGCAGTGCGGGACATGTCCATTACAATGTTGATGGCTTCATTGTCTCCTGTGCCCGGTTTTGCCATTTTCCCGTATGGGTCGCGCACCGGAATGCCATTGACTTTAAAGGTGTACTCGGCCAGGTGCAGATCGCCGCTGACGTCAACCTGATAGATATCTGTGTAGCCGTTGGCATCGCTCACTTTGCTCAGTGGGTATTCTGTGCCGTTCACGGTAACCGTCACATCGCTGTGATCCGGCGACCAGATCGCAAAGGTGGTTTTATCAGGCTGATACTGTGCGCCGAGGGTGGGAAGCGGGGTGCAATCTGAGGTACATGGGGTCACGGGCGTGAGGGTATAGTTCAGCGTCTGGTCGTTCACTGTGACCAGATATCCACCGTTGACCTGGGTATAGATGTCATCGCCAGACGCGTCTAACACGCCGTCGTTTAGATTGTCACCATAGTTTTGCGACCAGTCTCCGGTCAGGTCAAACTTAAAACGCTGATTGGTTTGTCCGTCAAAATGGACTAACAATGCCCAGGTGTTGTGATCGACCAGGGTCATTGCCTCTGCGGCCCATTGATTCGTCGTGCCGCGAAAATGCAGCGTTGCGAAGTTTTGCGCATGAGACTGGCTGTCGCAACTGGCCACCGGCATGGTGAGAATCGTCTGGCTGTCGGTGTAAAAATCAATCCGGTAGTTCTGATCACCGGCAACCGTGTAATCGCCGGCGGGGTAGCTTTCCTGCCAGTCACCGTAGCGGTCGATTTTAAACCGGGGACCGCCGGTAGCATCTCCTTGCAGAAATGTCTGGCAGGTTTGATAGTGAGTGGTCGTTATTTGTGTCATTGCTGCCGCGTTCCACTGGTTCGGAGTGCCCCGGAAATGCCAGTCGGCGAGTGCGGGGGCGCTGAGCAGAGTCGCACCAACAATAAGCGTAGGTAAGGTTCTCATTTCAATTTCCTTTTGCCGTCCTTTGCAAGAGAGATAACTCCCGAACGGATCGAGTTATTGTTTATGGTTATTCACACACCTGATGCGGACATTTCATCCAGCCAGGTGAGTTGTAAATAGCACAAAAAATAACGCTGAAAATGCTGTTACCGGAGAAATTGAATTGAAATGTGAACCGATTAACTCATTGTATGGCAAGAAAGAAATTGAACTGTGATCTTGTTATCTCAGCCTTTGTCTACGCCCCCCATTCTACGCCCTGGGGGAGATGGCTATTGCCGGATACTATAATTATTATTGCGGTAAGAAAGAAAAAACCTCCAAAAGAGAAGGAGGTTAAATTTGCTTTTTATCTTATTTCTAACGTTGAATCGGGTTAAGAGATCGCCGATCAGAAGGTTATGTAAAATCAGAAAGTTTCATGATAGTGGCATATCGATCACTTAATGCCGCGATGGATACATCATGAACCAGTTTCCCATCAAGCTCGTTATTATTTTGATCCGGAAGACTTCGAGTTGCACAAGCATCTTCACAAACAATAACGTCGTATCCAAGCTCAACAGCTTTGATAGTTGTTGCTGTAACGCACATATGACTCATGAAACCAGCCACAATAATTTGCTTACGGCCAGTCAAGCGTATCAGCTCTTCTAACTCTGTGTTAAAAAATGAGTTTGGAAGGGTTTTGTGCACGATTTGTTCGTTCTCAGATGGTTCGACTAATCGAATAACATCAGACATTGTTGATTCACAGTTAAACACTGGTGATGCAGAACTCGCTTTATGCAACACATGAAAGACGGGGGTCGATTTATCACGAGCAATATCAAGAAGCATTTTTGCTTTATCCAGTGCAAGTGTACCATTTTCACCTAACTTCAACTTTCCGTCAGCATACTCATTTTGAAAGTCTATATATAGAAGAACCATATTGTTCCAATCAAGCGTGCTATCGGATAAGCCTGATATTTTCCGTAAAGTATTTAAATGACTCATTGTAGACTCCTTTTTTAAATTCAAGCCTAGTCTAAGAAAATTTATCGGAATAGTTAACGAACAATTTTGCATGCGTGATGAGCAAAAATTCTTGTAGCAATTCGTTACCACTACAATTCCATTCCAACTGTTGGCGCACGACCTATGTGCAAAAATTCTCATAGTTATAGTGATAAGAATATTTTAAATTGAATTGTAATTAACAGGAGGTTATATGGTTGATAAGATTCGATTGCCAATATATGAATCGCTAGCAAGTTCAAAGAAGAGGATGAATGGAAGTTTTCATGCTCTGCCAATTCAAAATGTGGGCAATATTAAAAATGTAATACTTGAAGAAGGTTTTTTGAGTGCTTTTGAAAAGATAAAGCATTTAGAGTTGTCAATAACAGGACCTTTTTTTGACAGTTTGTCAGACCCTTCCAGGGTGATTGATGAATCCTCAAATATTATTTCTGATATATATGGTTCAGATCTGTCTTTATTTGTAACTTGTGGTTCAACGATAGCAAACAACATTGTCATTGAAGCATTATGTAAGAATGATGATAAAGTGATATGTCAGAAAGGGGTACATCAATCAATCCATTTTACTTTGAAATCCTCTAATATTGATGTGAATTTCGTAGAAGATATTTTATGCAATAATGAGTCAAGTATTTACAGAGGGAACGCTGAGAAAATATTAGACGAATTAAAAAATGCTGAAGAACTGAACAACCCTTACAAAACATTAATAATTAATAGTCAGTCATATGACGGTGTATGTTTTGATTTGAGTAGGTTTCTTGATCAAGTTTGCCAGATTGCGACAAGATTAGAAAATATCATTATTGATGAAGCGTGGGGAGCTTGGTCAGCATTTGATCCCTATATGAAAGAAAAGAGTGGTATTTATAACTCAAAACGCCTTTCACAGAAGTATGATAAAAACTTCATCGTAGTACACTCTATACATAAGTCACTATTTTCATTTAGACAAGCAAGCTTAATCAATGTTTATGGTTCAGATCATTGCCTTGATAAAATGATTAGCAGTCATTATAGAAACCATACAACCTCACCAAGTTATCCAATCCTGGCCAGTACTGAACTGGCTGTAGTACATGCTAAAAACTATGGACATCAGTACACTGAAAGAACACTTTTCTTGATTGATAAATTAAAAAATTTTGTAGTGAAAAATCTTAATCATTTCAAGGTTGAAGAGCTAGAAGTGAACAGTGAATTCTTTGTCAATGATCCCACAAAGATTTGGATTACTTGCAGTTCCCCATTATTAAATGGTGAAAAAATAAGAGAGTATTTATTTAATAATCAAGGTGTTTACATTAGTCGATACAATGAAAAATCATTTTTATTAAACTTTCATTGTGGCGTAACTGATGAGTTGGTCGATTATTTATCACTTGGATTAGAGTGTCTGGAAAAGAAAATAAAAGCAAATACAAATAAGATGAATATAAGAGAAGGTGATGTCTCATCATCATTTTTTATTTTATATCCTCCAGGAACTCCGGTTTTAACACCAGGGCAAACGGTTTGTAAGTTTGACTTAGATAAAATAAATAGCTCATTGATAAATAATATTTCACTTTTAGTTGTTGAAGGAAATTAAGATGATACCACTAGGGAAAATTAAAGAGATAGCATCAGCTCGTGGTGACAAGAACGCATTGATCTATGAAAAAAGAAAAATTACTTGGAATGAATTTTATAAGGATGTCAATGAAATCACCTTGAATTTAGCAAGTAAAGTTGACTATAATTCAGAGATATCAATGTGTTACATTTCTCCTAATTGCATAGAACTCATTTATTTGATGTCTGCAGCTGCCACGTTAAAAATACCATGTACAGGTATCGATTATACTCAGGATTCCAGTAAGCTAGAACCAATGCTGAAGGCTACGGGGTGTAAAATCCTGGTTGTTTCCTCATCGTATTGTATTGAAAATAACATAAACATACAGGGATTATCGAATCAGGTAACTATTATTGATATCGATAATAATGTAAGAAATAGCATTTGTTATGATGAATTGGCATGTGAGTCAGACAAGACTATTGATAGCCTTCAGCTGCAGCATAGACCTTTTAAAAGTATTTCTTTTACATCGGGAACGTCTGGAGTTCCTAAATCTGTAATTCGAAACAAGTCATTTGATGGACGAAGGTTTTCATTTTTCACTGCTCGCTATGGTTTCTCATCAGAAGACAGGCATTTGCTTGCAATGCCTTTATATCATGCAGCCGGTAGTGGGTGGTCCAGATTGTTCATGCAGCTTGGTGCGACAGTTATTGTTGCCAAACCACATGATACTGAACACATGGCTCAACTTCTCAAAAGCGAATGGATTTCAACCAGTGCGATGACGCCTCCTTTGTTAAATGAGGTTGTGAGACACTATGTGGATGGCGGATATTCTGCGAAAGAGAATAATTTAAAATTTGTCATCGTTGGAGGTAAGCATTTTCATCCTCAGGCTAAGCTTCAGGCTATCAACTCTCTAGGTCCTGTCATACATGAATACTATGGAACGACCGAAACCGGTGTGAATGCTTTAGCTGAACCTAGCGACTTAATCACTAACCCTACGAGTGTTGGCAGGGCATATGACGGCAATAACATTCTTGTTATAGGTAAGGATGGAAATGTGCTTCCTGCCCATGAAGTTGGCCGTATAGCGATTGCCAGTTATATGAACATGGATAGCTACGGTAATCAAGATTCCGAATTTGTTGTTATTGGTGATACGAAATATTTGATCACTGCTGAAACCGGTGAAATGGATTCCAGTGGTAATGTCTACTTGAGGAACAGAGCTCAGGGTGAAAGTGCTTTAAATATTTATGAGTTAGAGAATGAAGTCAGACATTTGCCAGGCATAAAAGATGTCGCAATGATCCCTTCAAATAAGAATACAGTCCACTGCGGGTTTGTTACCAATAGTGACTTTGTTGTGGATGATTTTGAGCTTATTCGAAATATTAAATATATCTGCAAGAAAATGAAAGTTAAACTGGAAGGCGTCGGTCGTGTTGATTCAATTCCTTACTCACCTTCAGGGAAAGTGCGAAATGAAGAGTTGAAAAACTTGGTTTTGAATCAAGATAAAAATGTGTCAGATGATAAATCAAATCCAGAGCATAAAAACAGAATAAGCTTAACTCAATATATTATTGCAATTCTATGCCTGATGGGTACTGCAATGTCTTGGGGAGGGATGTTTCCGATTGCAAAAAATGCTTTACAATCCATGGATGCAGTTCATATCAGTTTGATCCGCTATGGTGCGGCTTCTATGATATTGGTTTTAATGTTATTTATGAAAGAAGGTATTCATTCATTATTGCCGGGCCGAAGCGTTTTCAAATTATGGTTGTTTGGTTCGTTTGGATTCGCAGGCTTTAGCATTCTGGCATTTGCGGGGCTCGCCTATACCAAAGCGCAGCATGGTGCGATTATCATGGCACTGATGCCTTTAATTTCTGCAATCATGATGTGGACACTGAAAAAAGTAAGGCCCGCTAAATTTACCTTGATATCAATCGTGTTCGCTTTGTTTGGTGTGGTACTCGTGATAACTAAAGGTGATATGAGCGCTTTTTCAGGAGGTAATTTATTACCGTCACTTGTGATACTTTCAGGTGCTTTCTGTTGGGTTACGTACACGTTAGGAGCGAGTTACGTTGAAGGGTTCTCTGTGCTCAGGTATACAGCGTTATCTTCTATACTTGGAGCGTTTACTATCTTAATTATTGCTTTAATTACGAATTCGTTAAGCATTACACATGCACCAAGCTTGGAGCAGATATTCTCTGTCAAATGGGAGCTGCTGTACCTTATCACGTTTGCAGGTGTGATCGCTGTATTTTCCTGGAACTATGGAATCAGCACGTTAGGACCAATAAATGGTGTTCTGTTCATTAACTTAGTGCCAATTACAGCCTTTGCTATTGGTATGGCAAGAGGTGAGACTATCAGTCATTCTGAAATTGTCGGGGCAGCCATAACAATTGCAGTACTTCTAATGAATAATGTCTATACGCGTTGGTCAACTACAAAGAAAGATAAACATGTCCCAAGTTCGTTTAAGGTACAGCTGTCAAAAAGTTAATCAATTATTTGTTTAACCAGTAAGGTGAAATAAAGCGACAATCATAATTATGGTTGTCGCTTTATTATTATTTCGAAAATGCATTTCTGAATATCCTGACTAACTCGTCCATAACAAGTTTTTTAGGCGTGGAATATGATGTTTTCTTAGAGGTTAGCATCCATATTTCACGGTATATTTCTTCCGAAGGCCTGATAAATGGATAGGAGTCATTTCGAAGTACAATTCTTGGGATTAACGAGATACCATAACCGCTTTCAGATGCTCTTTTTTGAGCTGAAACAGAGTCAGATTGAATTCGTATTGATTTTGTTCCAAATTTTTCGATGAGATACTTACATTCTGGCAGATGACTATACAGATTAGAGTATGTAATTATATTGACGTTTTCATTTTTTACGAGTTTGTCCAGCCAATACTCGTTACCATAGAGCACATATTCTATCTCACCCAGTTTTTTACAAATGGACTCGCCTTTTTCTGGCAACTCCATCCGTAAAGCGATATCAGCTTCCTGTTTAGATATGTTGACATTTCGACTCGAAGTGTCAATTTCAAACCTTAATTCGGGAAACCTCTGGTGCAAGCTATGCAAATTTTCTATGACGAAATGTTCTGCTAAAAATGGAACCATTGATATTTTAGTATTTTGATTGAACTTTGATTCAGGCGAGAGCTCTTCTTCGAGGCTGTTGATTTTGTCTCTCATAGTGATGGATTTATCGTAAAGCAATCGCCCTTCAATCGTAGAAATGAACCCATCCTGTGTTCTGTCAAAGAGTTTTAGTTTTAGAGCATTCTCTAACCGGTCAATTCTTCTTGATACTGTTGCATAGTTCACATTTAACCGATTGGCTGCCACACTGACTGTATTTGTTTCATATAACGTGAGGAAAAATTTTAAATCGTCCCAGTTTAATTTGTTCATGAATAACCTAACTATTTGATTTGTATTGTTTTTGTCAATGTAATCTTGAGTTTGCTCTGTATGTTTGCATCAACTGTGCATATAAAGAGAAGTCAGTTTTTCTCTATTCGTATCCATGAAGCTTAACCTTCATTCTCTTGTGTCTGGCATCCATGTATTTATCTTTTTATAAAATTTATGGTCTCCCCCAATAATCAGTACTTACGAAGCATGCACAGAATAGGATGAATCCCCGTTCGCGTGCTGAAGAATACTTTCGATTAACCCTCTTCAGATCCATAAAAACCATAAATGATATGCTTATTGTTTACTATGCTTGCATAATGTACGTGTGAAGTCCACACCCCGGTTGGGGAAATTACCGGGTGGTCATGATAAGAATCATATCAAAGGCAAGACTGCCACGATAAAAACACATCGAAGGCAAGAAGATTTCGGCTGGAGTACGGGCGGGTGATGCATATGAAACTGAAATCTTGACTCCATACATGAGGGACATTGTCACTTTAGCTAATCTTATATTTAATTAAATGCATATGTGATCAGTATATTAAATTTATTCATAATTTCCCGTTATTATGCGTTTCTTCTTGCCTAATCATTTCTGATTCTGTTCAATCGCGATGTTGCACGTGTGTTTGTGTGCATATCATGGGGTTATGAAACTCCCATTCAGAACGATCACAAGGATGATGACAATGAAGTTGAAATTCTGTCTTACTTTTGCTGCTTTAGCGCTCTCTGTAACTTCAGTGAGTGCTCAGGCTCGTAACTTTGATTTACCCTCTGGCTGTGAGTACGGACGAGTAAAATCTTATGATTTTAAATCAGAGGATGTGAGGGGTGCTGTCGAGAGTGGCTACAATATTTATAATGATCCACAAACCTACCCGGATCCTTCTAACCCAGATCAAACTGATTATAATCAGGAAGAATATGCCAACTTTTTTGAGTCGCTGATTAACCTTTTCAACTCGTTTGACTATTTGCGGGTGGAAGTGCCAAAGCATGTGGTTCAGGATGAAGTATTCCGTGCCAAAGGCAATTTATTTGACCGCTATGCTAACGTGCATTTCAACAATTCAGAGTTCGGCTATGTCGGCAAAGATAAATCAAACCTCGATGCCAATTCCTATCTTAATATGAAGTTTTCACGTACTTACGGTTACGGCCTGGTTTGGATAAACCGAGCTGGCGGTATGTGTTCAGCTGAAGGTGTCTGGGTACAGAAAAAACCAAGAATTGTGAGTGGAAGTGCGACCCACGCTTCGGGCAAAGTGCAGGCCAATATACAGTACCTGATTGATAAATATTCAACAGCAGCGAAGGACACCAGCGTGAATGCCCGCTTGATTATTCGTGTTCGGGATGATTTATATGGCCAGACTGCCTCGACATCTGTGAGCCTGAGTGCATTGCAGGGCAATACAACGATCAGTGTTACGCCAGCTAATCCAGGTATAAATAGTGTCAGCGTTACTTTGTCTGACGGAAAGTATACCGATGGTATGTCTTTAGGTTATGTGAGAGTGCCGGGTACGCCGAAACCGCCATGCCCAAGATGTCAGCCACTTTAAGTATGGCAAGTAAGTAATTTATTTATTAATAGATCAGGCCCGGTGCTGGGCCTGATATGTATATTAACTGACTTTAAAAAAAGCCATTTCTTTTCTGAGGCGTTGGGTTAATGTCGAAATATCATTATTTGCCAGTGTCGTCTGGCTGGCATTCTCAGAGTTTTTCTGCACGATCTGGCTGATTTCTTCCAGCCTGTGAGAGATATCATTCGTGACAGAAGATTGCTCTTCCGAGGCGGTAGCGACTAAAGCATTGACGTCTGAAATTTGTCCAACCTGCTCTGAAATCGTTTTGAACGCATCGGACAAGGCCTGAGTAATAACCTGAGACTCTGAAACCATGTCTGTGTTGAGTTTCATGTGTTCATCTGCAAGTTTGGATTGTTCCTGAAGCTGGCTGATGATTGTTTGAATATCTATGGTCGACTTTTGTGTTTTGGCTGCAAGTGCTCGGACTTCATCGGCAACAACCGCGAACCCCCGGCCTTGTTCGCCGGCCCGGGCTGCTTCTATAGCGGCATTGAGCGCCAGTAGGTTGGTCTGCTCTGATATGCTGTTAATCACATCCACCACTGAGCTTATCTTTTCTGAATGCTCTCTTAATTCGTTGATTATTCGTGCGGACTCTTTCATGGATACACTGACACTTTCAGCAATAGAATCGGAGCGTTGTAGTGTACTTGAGCTGGCGTTGATGATGGTGATAGCTTCAGTCGCTGCAGTTTCCGCCGAGTGCGCGTTGTGAGCAACATCAGATGCGGTTGAAGACAGTTCTGTGGCAGCGGCTGCGACTTGCTCTATTTCAGATAATTCGCGCTGGGCATTCTCTGAGTTGCTGTGTATCACTGTCGATATTTGCGTTTGGTTTACGGCTAACTGCTCCTGAATTCGCTCTGAAGACTGGATGATACTGAAAATACTTTGCTGAAGTGTAGACAAGGACGACGATATCAAATCAAGTTCGTTATTGGCTTTCGTCATTTTACGTGGAGTGAAGTCGCCATCAGACATTTTTTGAATACTGTCAGTAATTTCAGGCAGTACACGTAATTCCTTACGTATGATCCAGAATGAAAAAATGAACCCGGTAATACAGGCAGCGATAAGCAGTAAGATTCCCAGCTGAATATCTGCCTCATACTTTCTTTTACTTGTTTGGTAAACCTGTCCAGAAGCCGTTATCTGAATGTTAATTAAGTTGTCTATTTTATCAGAGAGAGGCTCTATACGGTTGTAGACTCTGTGGACGATTTGATGTTTAGCATCAGGCTGGTTTCTTGCCTCTTGTAAAAGTGTAACAAGATCTTTCTTTATAGCATTGATTTCAGCTGTCAGTGTTTTTGATATGGCTTTTTCATCGGCAGTTAACTGGGTTGAGTAATAGCTTTCCCAGGTATCTGCAACTACGTCTTTTGCTTTTAATACGGAAAATTCCAGTTCTTGCTGTGAGAGTGTACCGATATTCCACTTGTTGAATGCATCAACAATATCAACCGCAAAGGCATCAGAAATTGTTTTTAATTGTTGCAAAGGAATGACACGATCAAGATAGATTGAGTTCATTGCATTAAGTGTGTCTTTATTTCCAGACATTTGATTCCAGAAAAGTATGAACATAAATACACACAGTGTGACAGGGACGGCGAGAAGTTTTGTGAATATATTTTTTTTCATATGAATTTAAGCTTGATGCTGAAAGCGTATAAGAGAGGTAGTTTGCATGGTTAAGATAAATAATAATATCTTTTCTAATTTATTTTTTATGCAAATGACTGAAAATCACGCTGTTGTCGTTCAATCTGCCGTTGTAACTGCCACGTCCCGGTTGGGGCGTGGCAGTGCCATTGCGTACCGTCGGTTATTTCGACGGGTATTCAGACCAGCTGCTGCCATCCAGTGTGACGTAGTTTTTTCCCTGAACCCTGATGACAGTAGAGCCTTCGTTTTGAGCCACCACAGGTGTGACTGGCAGGTTACTGATCAGTGAGGCAGGGTCGACGCTGCCACTCAGGTACGGGTTTTGCTCTAAAACATTGGCAATGAGCTGAGATAACGCCAGATAGCTGGACGGTGATGCCACACGCGCTGTCTCGCCGGTACGGACGATGTTCTTGCCAAAAACTCTTAAGCCAACAGGGGTATGTACAATTGAAGGCGACGGAATTTCCCGCATCCCGGTTATCTGCATCCGATCGCCTTTCATACCTGCACCATGTTCTGGCACCAGTACCACCACGATATTGCGGCCCGATTGTTCCAGCGACTGGAAGAAAGCGTACAGATCGTCGAGCAGGTTTTTCAACCGCAATTTGTAGCTCACCAGCCCGGTGGATTGGTTACCGTGAATGATCCGGTTACCGTCATGCAAGGAAATGGTGTTATAGAGTGCCACAACTTTGTCGCTGCCTGCTTGCTGGCGCTGCTGCCACCAGTGATTCAATACGTCTTTATCGCGGTAAATCGGTGCACCGTCAAAAGACTTCTGGTACGGGCTAAAACCCGTTTGTGGCATCAGATCAGCCACCACATTACCTTCGGTTTTAATCAACTCAAGGAAGTTGTCGAAGATCCCGTCGTGGTTCATCACCAGATTTTCTTCAAAACCCAACTGCTTCAGGTTTTCGAACAGATAGCACTGCTCAGACGGTGCACCCGCAAAGAGCTGGCTGTGGCTTTCCTGCCCGCAACTGGCTCGTAGCAGACGGATCACGGCTGGCCCGCTGTAGGAGGTTGCCGCATTGAACTGATCAAAAAGGATATCGAATTCTTTAAACAAAGGATGATCGTCCAGCCCGGCGATATTGATATCGTCCCAGGCGACTGAGCAGATACTCAGGAATAAGAGATCGAAGGGCGCTGCATTAACGGCGTTGTCATCCAGCAGGACTTGTCGTTTTGATTCACGGGAAAAAAATTCAGTCACGTACTGGTTCAGGGAGGCATCATCCGTCCCCGCCGGCACGTTGGCTGCATTGGCATTGGCATTGGCATTGGTATTGGCATTGCCGGCAGGCCGGGTGATCGGGGTATTGTTCTCAACCGTGCCCTGATCTGCAATCACAGGCGTTATCTGGCCGGATGGCAGACTGAAAAACAGCATCGCCGCCATGACCAGTACCGATACACGTAAAAAGCGATTGAGCAGGTAATAACCTATGCCAACGGCAAAAAGGCCCAGCAGCGCCTGGAAAGAGAAAAACCGGCCTGCCAATTCGAACAGATAACCCCATTCGAAATGCATCAGTTGGTTCATTTGCGCCCACAGGCGGTCTAAAGGCGGCAGAAAAGAATCATAGTGCAGCAACCAGGCCGCGGCAGGTACTGCAATGACGATCTTGATGGCTGCCAGCAGGCGAGAACGCAGCGGCAATAATAAAAAGAGAGCCAGCGCTATGTTTTCCAGCGGATGGAAATCAATCGTGCCCTGCAGATACAGGGCGAACTTTGCAATGAAATAAACATTCCACCACCCCAGTCCTTTAACCTGCTGTGATGAATGAGAAGAGAGTGTAATCGTCATAGTCTCTGCTTAGTAATAAAATTCAGTCTTGTTCAAAGTAGCGGGAACGCCCGAAATACTTGCGATGGAAACGCTTGCCCAGTGTGATCAGGTGGCGCAGGTAATAACCCAGTACCATGCCTGTTAACAGGCTTAACCCTGCAGTGAGCAGAAAATCATCAATGTTCATGATTCACCTTTTAATCGAATGCGTTTGGGTGCGGCAAAAAGGGCCGTCATCTTATCCTCGGTGCTATTGTTTTCTGCAAAAATAGCCGGTTCAGTGGTGATTTTTTTTATGTCGGCACACACCGTCAGTGCCTCTTTGCCGACCACTTCCAGCTCTTTTTCCAGATCATGATGCGCACTGATGACGCGAACGGTCTGGAAGAGATCCCGCACCGGCGCATCAAAAATATTATTGAGTGCCGTATGGATATCCGTTTGGCGAATGGCGCTGAACAGAACATATAACGCATGGTGGCAGGCGGTAATCACATCGCCATCACGCCGGATATGGCACAGCCGCAGACACTCATCCGGTTGCATTCCTGGCAGCAGCTTGAGTTTAACCAACACCACGTCCAGCTGAGGCGAGGTAAATTGCTGCATCACAGTATGGCAATATTGGATAAAAGTCTGATTGTCCAAGTATCCCCTGGCATTATAGTTCGGGTCGTTTAACAGCAGCTCTTCAGTATTGTCTGGCAGCAGGCGTGTCATGCGTTGCCCTTGTATCGCATCAACCTGGCTCATCATCCTTAAAAAGGGCAGGTGATAAGGTACAATCAGGTTCACGCCGGCACTCAGCAGGAAGGTTTCATCGGCATAGCGCAGGCACTGCCTGACTTCTCTGATGATGATCTTGAGCCGCGGCCCGGCTTTTTGCCGTAAATGCAGGCAGTCGACAGCCAACTGACGGATCTCCTCCGGCGACTGGCAGGACAAGATCAATGTCGCTGAAGGTGGGGTTGTTAAATCACTGATGATCTCTGCATTGTTCGCCGCCAGCTGGACGTGCGCAGGAAGCGGGATATCGTCATCCACAACGGCATGACTCATCACAATCAGCGCCGTGTCATCCTGGCTGCTGAGTGCCGCAATATTGGGTGTTGACACCGGCACGGCAGCCAGCACGCCATGGGCCGTTTTCTGCACAACGAATGTTTTATCGGATTGAACACCATCGGATTTCGCCCAGAAATGTACCTGGTAGCTGTATTTATCGTCACTGATCATACTCATGGAAGCCAGCCCCGCCAGGTGGTGGTTCAGTGCCAGTAACGCCGGTTTCAGTGAGGTGGAGGTTATAGAGCCGTACACCAGAAGTTGAATAGTCAGATCATTGCTGGTTGCGTGATCGTTAAGTTTTTTTAAAACAATAGTGAGATTATCTTTATTAATATTGGCGAAAAATATATCCGGTACAAAAAGGACGGCGAGCGATTTTTTCGTGGCTTTTAACTTGATGATATCATCGAGCAGCAAATGAAAATGGATACCATTTTGGCTTTTATTCCGATTCAGAAATAAGATTTTCTTACACTTTTCCTGTAACGCCGCTGAAATTTGACTACCGTCTTGTTCGCTCAGGCCGGAGTAAAAATTATCTTTGTTTGTAAAGCAAGTGAAGCTATTGTTTTTATTATGTTTAATAATTGATGTCAGATAATTAATGGCCAGAGTTTTTTGGGCAAAAAGATTGACATAAACAGACGGAAAATTGTTTATTTCGACAAAGTGTGTAAAGTCTGGATTTGTAGACATATAAAATACCAGTTGCTCGCTATCGGCACTTTTCCCGCTTCTTTAAGCTTGCAGAGGCACCATCACAGTAAGAACACGACAGAAAAAGATGTTACTAATATAATAAGATCATATAGAATTTACTCAAAATGTCGAATCATTCATCTGGTTTATCTTTGCACCGACTGAAACCTATAAAGAACTGTTCGTTTTACATGTGGCCAATGTACTGATGATGAGATTTGATTATGAACCGAAAGGCATACATAATTAACTGTAATATTATCGTTGTTTTCCGGTCACAGTCATTAGCGTTTATAGCTGCAAGTATTAAATCTAATAAATAGGGACATGATTTTTTTGTGGACCAAATGTTAATAATGAACAGGCGATAATGTAATAAACGTTAGTGCCTGTTTGTTTCTTTGAAAATTATGTACTTAAATATAGTTTGTATTAATGGCATTGATAAATTCTATTAAGTAGTGGTGAATTATTGTGGTAATGCCTGCGAAAGATGTTGATGCAATTTATGCGTCTTATAACATGACTAATCATGATTATGTCGAATTAAATGAAAGCGAGACCTATTCAAAAGTAAAAAATAAGTGGTTGATATTAAAAAGTAAAAAATCACCTCACGGGACAAAGCAAGCCAGAACTGAAAACAGCAGCCAGGCCGATATGGTATGAAAAGGATCGGGATTCTCAGCTTGCGTGGCGGCGCCGGGGCGACAACAGTCACGGCAAATCTGGCACAGGCACTAGTGCAAGTACAGAAAAATGTGCTGGTGGTTGATGCTGTTGATGCTAATTTGCTGCGTTTACACCTCGGATTGCCTATTTCCAGCGTTGAGGGGTGGGCCAGTCACATGTGTGCGAATACCGATTGGCAGTCAGCGGGCTTTGAAAGTCCCAATGGTGTGACTTTTTTGCCTTTTGGCCAACTGCCATTGCATAACGCCAGACAGTTTGAGGCTAACCGCGGCCCTTACCTGGCTGAGATCCTTGAAGCGCTCGGGCGGTTTGAGGTGGGTGGCAATCAGGATCACTGGCAACTGATTCATTTGGGATCGTCGGATCTGGCGTTACTGGAGGATGAAGCCTTTGGCTATTTTTTTGATACCGTTTTGGTGGTGCTAACCCCTGATGCCGCCTGTTACAGCGTGCTGCAAGATGTTTTCGAAACCCAGGCTGTTTTTAACGATGCGCCTGTCTCAGCCAAAGTGCGCTATGTGCTCAATCAGTATCAGCCTGAAACCGAGATCAGCCGCGATTTCATGCTGGTGATGAAAAGAGAGCTTGGCGCTGAAATGTCACCGGTATTGTTACACCGGGACATCGCTCTGATGGACAGTGTGGCAAATCTGACCACAGTGCAGCAGTTTGCCCCAACCAGCCAGGCGGCAAAAGATTATCAGTCACTCGCCTTTTGGTGCGTGTCGCAATTGTCAGCCATCCAGTGTGTTTCCTGAGTCTATGTTCAACACCTTAAATCTGATTTTTAAATCCTGGGTTATTGAGCAGTTCAAAGTGCAAAAGCTTGCTTATGAGCGCGAGCGCAATACGCCTGCTTCCCGCACAGGAAATCTCATACTCGGGTTGTGGTTTACCTTTGCGTTTGTGTGCCTCAAGCCGCAGATTGCCGGCGTGCCTGCATGGCGTTTACCTCTGATTTACTATCCGCACATCAATTTTGCTTCCCCTTCGTTGCTGGATCCTGTGCGTTTTGCGCTGCAGAGCCTGTGGCTGCTCTGTGTTAGGCCGCAATCGCCGGGCCATCTTAAAGCCCAGCTGCAGGCGGGCACCAAACAGCTGATCCGCCGTGTGAAAGGCATTTTCTATTTACCCTTGGGGCGCATTGCCAGCCTTATTGAATGGCTGGAAAAAAAAGCGACCGACGCCGACACGGAAGATCTTAAAGCGGTATTGAAAGAAACCAAAACCGGGCGGATGATCAATGTTCTGCTGCTGATAGCAGTGGTCTCACTTGCCATGATCTGTTTTACCGTGCCGTTCGGGTTGGAAGCCCAGATGGTGTTTGTTCTGTTGTTGTGGGCGCTGGCCATGATGTGCCGGCGAATGTCAGGCCATTTTCCGACCTTGCTGTTGATCATCCTGTCGGTCACAGCTTCGTGCCGCTATCTGTGGTGGCGCTATTCTTCCACGCTGAACTGGGACGATCCACTGGCGTTCATACTGGGCGTTTTACTGTTACTGGCAGAAACTTACTCTTGGATCGTGCTGATTTTAGGCTACTTTCAGAATATCTGGCCGCTGAACAGAAAACCGGTTGCACTGCCACCAGAGCCAAAAGTTTGGCCTACAATTGACATAATGATACCGACTTATAATGAAGATCTGGACGTTGTGCGTGCCACTGTGTACGCCTCTCTGGGCGTCGACTGGCCAAAGGATAAGCTGAATATTTATATTCTGGATGATGGTAAGCGAGACAGTTTTCGCGATTTTGCCCAGGAAGTTGGCGTGCATTATCTGCGACGGCCAACGAACGAGCACGCCAAAGCGGGCAACATTAACTATGCCCTGCAGCGCTCACAGGGAGAATTTGTGGCCATCTTTGACTGTGACCACATTCCGGCCAGAGCCTTTTTTCAGCTGACAATGGGCCTGTTCCTGAAAGATCCGAAACTGGCGTTGATTCAGACACCACACCACTTTTTCTCGCCGGATCCGTTTGAGCGTAATCTGGCCAATTTTCGCGATGTGCCCAACGAAGGCAACTTGTTTTACGGCCTGATTCAGGACGGTAACGATCTGTGGGATGCCACTTTCTTTTGCGGCTCATGCGCCGTTCTGCGCCGAGGGCCACTGGAAGAAGTCGGTGGCATAGCGGTGGAGACAGTCACTGAAGACGCGCATACCTCACTGCGGATGCACCGTCTGGGCTATCACTCGGCGTATCTGAAACAACCGATTTCAGCCGGTCTGGCAACGGAAACCCTGTCGGCGCATGTCGGCCAGCGAATCCGCTGGGCCAGGGGCATGGCGCAGATTTTCCGGGTGGATAATCCGCTGACCGGCAAAGGACTCAAGCTGTCCCAGCGGCTGTGTTATGCCAATGCCATGCTGCATTTTTTGTCGGGCATTCCCAGGATCATTTTCCTGACCGCGCCACTGGCGTTCTTATTGCTGCACAGCTTCATTATTTATGCACCGGCGCTGGCGATCATTCTGTACGTGTTACCGCACATGGTGCATGCCAGCATGACCAACTCGCGGATGCAGGGGGAATTTCGCTATTCATTCTGGGGCGAAGTGTATGAAACCGTTCTGGCCTGGTATATCGCGCGCCCGACCACAGTGGCACTGTTTGCCCCGCATAAAGGGCAATTCAATGTCACCGCCAAGGGCGGGCTGGTTAAAGAATCCCATTATGACTGGGTGATTTCCCGGCCCTATCTGGTGCTGGTATTGCTGAATGTGGTTGGGCTCGGCATGGGCCTGTACCGGTTGGGATGGGGGCCGGAGAACGAAGTGGCCACTGTGCTGGTGAATATTGTCTGGACCCTCTACAACCTGCTGATCCTCGGCGCGGCAGTGGCGGTGGCTGTTGAAGCCAAGCAAATACGCCGTGATCACCGGGTTGACGTTTCTATGCCGGTGGCGGTGAGACTCAGATCCGGACACCTGCTGCAGGCTGAAATGAAAGATTTCTCGCTCAGTGGCTTGCGAGTCCAGCTGGGTGAGCAGGACAGTGAGCGTCTGGATGTTCAGGTGAATCAGATACTGGAGGTGGTGCTGAGTCGCGGTCTGCAATCCTATGTATTTCCGGCAACCATCGCCTTTAGCGGCAAAGGTATGCTGGGGCTGCAGCTCAGTGAGCTCAGCACGCAGCAGCAAATTCAGTACGTGCAATGTACATTTGCCAGAGCAGACATCTGGGCGAAGTGGCAGCAGTCTTATCAGTCTGATAAGCCCATGTCGAGTATGAAATCTGTGCTGCAGGTCGGCTGGAACGGATACCGCCGCCTTATTCAGCACAGCCCGGCACCAGTTGCTGCGCTGGCACAGGGTGTTTCACTCTTTGGTGGCCTGATTTGGTCACTGAGACCACGTAATGTCCCCAACAGGGCTTAAAAAATGAAAATCAATAAAACAATAAAAACAACGGTTGCCATACTCAGCAGTCTGGGTACGGCGGCAATGGCCAGTGCGCAGGCCACGGCAGTTAACACCGATTCAGCGGGAGTCACGACACCTTCACATATTCACTCGCCTATTATCCAGCGAGATCTGCCCTTCTCACAATTGGGCTTTAATGGCTCTATCGGTATTTACGGCAGTGAAGCCAACGCCAATGTCGGTTTTGGATCGCGTCTGGATGAGGTGATAGCCAAAGCCAACCTGCATTTTGATGTCACGTCATCCCCGGCGCTGCTGGCACTGGTGTCTCACATCAAGGTGTACCTCAACAATGAGCTGATGGGGGTCGTGCCGGTCACAGATGGCCAGCAGGGCAAAAAAAGCAGCGTGTCTATGCCGCTGGACTCACGTTATTTCAGTAACTATAACCAGATCCGGTTTGAGCTGATTGGTAACACCCATAAAACCTGCTCTAACCCCAATGATGCCAGTATCTGGGCGGAGATCAGCCAGAGCAGCCGGGTCGAACTGTTTGTGCAGAAAACCCGGCTTGAAAGCGATTTGAGTGTATTGCCGGCGCCATTTTTTGATCCCCGTGATTTTGGCAGGTTAACCCTGCCGGTCATTATGGGGGCTGACTATGATCTGGCGGAGATAAAAGCGGCGGGCGTGTTGGCGTCTCATTTTGGTGCGCTGTCGGGGTGGCGGGGAGCGCAATTTTCGCTCTTGTTCGATCAACTGCCAGAGCAGCATGCTGTGGTGTTTGTCACTAATGACAATAAACCCGATTTTCTGCGTGACTTCCCGGATGCCGACGGGCCGTATTTACAGGTGATCACCCATCCGACCAACCCTTATGTAAAGCTGCTGCTGGTGCAGGGGCGCGACAGTCAGGATCTCAATACCGCGGTTCAGGGGCTGGCACTGGGTACCCAGTTGTTAACCGGGCCAATGGCGAAGATCAATCAGGTGCTTCAGGTCAAACAGCGCGTCCCTTATGACGCGCCCAACTGGGTTGATACCTCAAGGCCCGTGGCGTTCACCGAGCTGGTGGAACAGCGCAGTCAGTTGCAGGTGGAAGGCCGCACCCCGCCACCGGTACGGTTGAGTTTTCAGCTGCCGCCGGATTTGTTCACCTGGCAGAGCCGCGGTATTGCTATGGATCTGCACTACCGTTATTCGCCGCCAATGAAAGATAACTCTGGCTCTCGGCTGACTCTGGGGATCAACGATGAGTTTGTCGAAGCGTTCAACCTGACAACAGCCGGTCAGGGTGGTGAATCCAAGCGTGTCCGGGTGCCATTACTGGATGACGGTTTGCTGGGCGGCAGTGACCGGGTACGGATTCCGGCGTTTAAAGTGGGCAGTAAAAATTTCATCGATTTCGAATTCGGCTTTGCCTCTGTCACGGAGGGGAATTGCCAGATCACTCAGCCGAGCAAACAGTATGCCGTGGTTGACGGCGACTCGACCATTGATTTCAGTGGCTTCCCGCATTATATCCAGATGCCGAACCTGCGCTCCTTTGCAACCTCCGGGTTCCCGTTTACCCGCATGGCAGACTTGTCGGACACGGCAGTGGTTCTGCCCGCCTCTTCGTCAGTTGAAGCGCTGCAAACCTTTTTGAATGTCATGGGCCGGTTGGGTGCGGATGTCGGTTACCCGGCTATCAAGGTCACGGTGACAGACCAGTGGGACAGTGCGACGCTGAAAGGCAAGGATATCCTGAGCATAGGTGTGGCACAGGAACTCACTCAGGCGATTGGCGAACCGGATCAGGTGAATCTGGTTCTGCAGTCCGGGTTGCGCCAGATCCGCCTGCCGGGCCGCAACGAAACCTTATCAGGCATGAACTGGCTGGGCAGGGCGTCTGACAATCCGGAGGCTGTCGATCTGGTGTCGGTCAATGCCAGCGGCAAGTTTGCCGCCATCACAGGCGTGGAATCTCCGTTCACCAAGAAGCGCAGTCTGGTTGCGATCATGGCTGCCAGTCCGCAGGCATTCAGCCTGGTGGATAATGCCATCATTGATTCGGGGAAAGTGGAGCACATGTCAGGCTCTGTGGTGATCCTGCGTGATCAGGAAGTGGCCAGTTATAACGTCGGCCAGCATTATTTTGTCGGCCAGTTGCCGGTGCTGAAATTGATCTGGTATCACTTCTCCAATCACCCTGTGCTTGTCGCCAGCCTGGCGGTGTTGCTGGTGGTGATTGTCACTGTCTTCCTGTGGCGGGTGCTGCGGAAAATTGCCGCCAGAAGACTGGCACGCAGCGGGGAAGAGGCATGAAAAGCCTGATAATTGTGCTGAGTCTGCTGTTCAGTTCCCACAGCCTGGCAAACCGCTGTGAATGGCCGCAATGGCAAGAGTTTAAATCGGCTTACCTGAACGATGGCCGTGTGATCGATGGCAGTGACGAGCGCCGGATCACCACATCCGAAGGTCAGTCGTACGGCTTGTTCTTTGCCCTGATAGCCAATGACAAACCGGCCTTTGCCGCCATGCTGGACTGGACGCAAAGCCAGCTGGCAGAAGGCGATCTGACGGCGCGCTTGCCGGCCTGGCTGTGGGGAAAACAGCCATCGGGACGCTGGGGCGTGCTGGATGATAATCCGGCCTCAGATTCAGATCTCTGGATTGCGTACACGCTGGCAGAAGCGGGCCGCCTCTGGAATAACCATTACTACCAGTCGCTGGGCCATTTGATGGCCAGCCGGATATTGCGTGAAGAAACCGTGGATATCGACGGCCTGGGCACTGTGCTGCTGCCGGGTTCGTTGGGTTTTGAGCTGGAGAACGGTCAGTATCGGGTCAATCCGAGTTACCTGCCGCTGCAACTGATTGCCCGGATGGCACACCTTTACCCGCAATACCGCTGGACGTCGCTGTACCGCACCAGCCTTGCCATGATTCTGGGCACTATGCCTGCAGGTTTCAGTCCGGACTGGGCCACGCTGGCCAATGGCCGTTATAGCGCAGATCAGCAAACCGGGCCGGTGGGCAGCTATAACGCCATTCGTACCTATTTATGGGCAGGCATGCTCAGCGAAGATTCGAAAGATAAAACGACACTGGTGAAGGCAATGCAGCCCATGGTGGCGGCTACTGCGGCTTTGTCGGCCCCGCCACGCACGGTGAACACTCAGTCGGGCCAGTATCAGGAGCAGGGCAGTGCCGGATTTTCTGCCGCCATGCTGCCCTTGCTGGCCGCGTCAGGTGAAACCGAGCTGTTGCAGGCTCAGGCCGGGCGGGCAGCCAAGCACCTCATCAGAAACCAGGACGATCATTATTACGACAATGTGCTGGCGCTGTTTGGCGAAGGCTGGCACCAGCAACGTTATCGCTTCGGCGTACAGGGTGAACTGGAGCCAGCATGGGAAAAGGGATGTCAGTAACTGTTTCGCTAAACGCAAGTATTCTGATTGCACTGGGTCTCAGCGCCGGGTCAATCAGCCTGTCCGCTTACGCCGGTATTGTGCCGGCAACACCCCTGACACCGCAGCAGCTTGAGCAGGTCTATCAGCCGGCAGACGCGGTGACCACATTTTCCGCCGTGCCATCAGATAACAGTTCGGAGGCGTTTCTGGTTAATCAGATTGAGCTGGCCACGGCGTTAGGTCGCGATGATATCGTTGAGAGTGCGCTGGAGCGATTACTGGCGATTGACAGCCAGCACCCGGACGGGCTGTATTACCAGGCACGGCTGCTGATCAAACAAAACCAGCTTCAGCAGGCGCAGGAAGTCCGAAGTCAGTTAAGAGCCAGCTCGCCGCAGTCGGTGCAGCTCAAGGCGCTGAATGATCTGATTGCCATTAACGGCCGCAAAAAAGCCGACTTGCAGCAAGCCAGATTACTGGTGCGCGCCGGTCGTTATGAGCAAGCGTTGAAAGCCTATGATGCGCTGTTCCCCAATGGGATGCCCTCGGCCGAGTTGCAGCTGGAATACCTGCAGGCTGAAAGCAGTCTCAGTGAACGCTGGGAAAGCGTGAAGCAGGGGCTGGAGCAGCTCAATGCCGCGTATCCCGGCGTGCCTTCCTTTCAGCTGGCGCTGGCAAACCATATTCGCCGTCGCGATGCTGCCGATCCCTGGATTCTGGCGACTTACCGCCAGCTGGCACTGCGTTCGGATATCGGCACAGTGGCCGCCAATGCCTGGTTGCGCGCGCTGGATCAGCAGCCGATATCGGCAGAAGTGGCCGAACAGTACGCCATTGTCGCCAGCTATTTTCCGTCTGATACCGCTATCAATCGCGCCAACCGCAATGCGCAGGCTCGCTGGGAAACTGAGCAGACGCTGCGCAAAGATCCCACCTATCTGGCCAAACTACAGGGGCTGGCGCTGATAGAGCAAGGGACATACCCGCAAGCCAAAAAACAACTGGAATACGCTTTAACCACGCGCCCGGACGATCCTGACATTCTGGGCGGCCTCGGCATGGTGTACCTGCGCCAGGGGCAGCAGGGTACAGCACTGGATTACTTCCGACAGGCGCAGCAGCTCGACGATGATCCCGACAATGTCAGTAAGTGGCAGTCGCTGGTGGAAGCCTCTTCTTACTGGGCGTATCTGGATGAAGGTGATGCGCTGAGACAAAAAGGCCAACTGAATCAGGCAGCGCGCGCGTATCAGAAAGCCATGCCAGTGAATGCCGCTGAACCCTATGCCTACCTCAAACTGGCAGAACTGTATCAGCAGCAGCAGAAATTTGCTGATGCTGAACAGGCTTACCGGCAAGCTTTGCAGCGTGATCCCGGTAATGCGCAGATCGTACGCGGCCTGGTGAATCTGACACTGGAAAGCCAGGGGCTGGCGGCGGCGATTACCTTTGCAGAGCAGTTGCCCCCGGCCCAGCGGCGGCAAATTCGCGGCACCTTACTGGAGATGAAAACCCAGTTAGTGGTGCAACAGCTGAGCAGCGCGCTGGCTGAGAATGACACTCAGGCTGCAGAGCAATTTGCCAAACAATTACTCCAACTGGATCCTTCCTCCCCCTGGCAGCGTCGCGATATTGCCGATGCTTTAGTCGCTGCCGGGCAGCGCAACCGGGCTGACGCTCTGATGCAGCAATGGGCCGCCGGCAGCCGCGATCCGGAGATGCAGTTCGCCTACGCCTTATACCTGAGTCAGGCCGGTCGGGACGATGAGGCCATTGCCGTGCTGTCTCGTGTGCCTGCTGCCCGACGCAGTGAGGCCATGCAGGGTAATTTGCTGCGGCTGCGCCTTGATCAGTCACTGGCTGATCTGCCTGCCCGCTATCAGGCCAACCCGGATGCCGTGCGCCAGCAGCTGCATGCGCTGGCGCAGCAATATGCCAGTCAGCCAGCCGTGCTGGCGCGGCTGGCCATGAGCTGGTCCGGTTTAGGTGAACGCCAGCAGGCTGAGAAAATCTACCGCCAGTTAACCCCGAGTGACAACTGGCCGGAAAACGCCCGGCTTGGCTATGGTGAGCTGATGATTGAGCTGGCGCACTTCAGCGCCTTTGATCTGTGGCTGGCGCAGCAGGGACAGGCGCGTGTCAACGGGGAGCAGGACGCCGTATCGCGTACCGAACTGGATACCCTCAATACCCGGCGCTTGCTGGCAGAAGCGGCGATCCTGACTGAACAGCGGCAGTTTCGCCGGGCGCAGGCGCTTTATCAGAATGTGCTCAGCGACGCTAAACCCGTCCCCGAGCCTTACCGCACCGATGCCCGGCTCGGCGTGTTACAAACCAGTGCCGCACTGGGCGATGGGGCTGTCTATCAGCCGGTGTCTGAGCAGCTTTATGCCAGCCGCTCCCTGCTGACGGCCAGACAATTAATGGCCGCCGCCCCTGTGATGAACCGTCAGGGCGAAGATGACAAAGCCCGTGAACTGAACCGCTTACTGAGCCAGCGGCCAGACGCGGATGCGATGGATTACCGTAACAGCATGGCCCTGGCGATGGATAATCAGCAGTGGGCGCTGGCCGAGCAGCGAGGTTATCAGGCACTGAATGCGGATCGCAGCGAAAAAAGCGCGGATGGACAGGTGGTGCAGGCCCAACCACCCGATTTACGGATACTGTATCAAGAGGCTGAGGATTACTGGCTGACCCGTAATGTTAAAGCTGACATCGACCGTCTGCGCGATCGCAGCGACGGCCACCTCATCATCGGCTGGGATTACAGCGCCCGTGACGGGGAAAACAAGGCCAGTCAGGTGCCGATCGAAGCGCGGATCCCACTCGAACAATGGGACGGCCATCTGATCATGCGGGCCGATTATGTCTCACTCGACTCCGGCGATCTGGACTATTACGACAAGTTTGACGATTCCAATGCGCAGTACGAGGTGCTGCGCGCCCGTGACACCGGGCTGGCCTTTGGCATCGGCTGGCAGGCGGACAACTGGCAGGCCGATATCGGCACCACACCGCTGGGTTTTGCCCAGTCAACCTGGGTGGGCGGCGTCACGCTTGAAGGGGACATCGGCGATTTCGGTGTGTCCGGCACCTTGTCACGCCGGCCGGAAACCAGCAGCGTGCTGTCGTATGCCGGGATGAGTGTGCCGGGATCTGCTCCGGTTGATGATGATCCCCCGGTGACAACCAAGGTTGACCCAGCCGGGACACTCTGGGGCGGTGTGGTCAGCACAGGTGTCAAACTCAATGCCAGCTGGGACATTGGCGGCCCGTACGGGTTCTGGAGCAGTGTGCAACATCATCTGATCACCGGCGAAAAGGTGGCCGACAACACCCGGCTGGCCCTGCTGGGCGGCGGGTATTACAAACTGATTGCCACCGATGATCAGCGTTTAAGTATCGGCACCAATCTGCTGTATTTTGACTACGATAAAAACCTGAGCGAGTACACACTGGGCAGCGGCGGCTATTACAGCCCGCAGCGCTATGTGTCGCTGTCGCTGCCGGTGAATTATTATGGCCGCTACAACAGCAGCTGGTCTTATCTGGTCAGCGCTTCTGTGTCCAATTCCTGGTCGCGAGAAGATGCGCCCTATCAGTCGGACGGTGAATCAGATAAAGGTGGCGGTTTTGGTTATTCACTGGAAGGCGCACTGGAAAAGCGGGTCAGCAGTCGCTGGTATGTCGGGGTCGCCGTGGACTTGCAGCGCTCTGATTTTTACGAGCCAAACCATTTTATGCTGTATACCCGATTTACCTTCAATGATCGCTGGCAACCGATCGATTACCCGCCTTCAGTGCCCCGCCTGTACAGCGATTTTGACTGATACGCGCAACCGTCACTGACATCGCAACAAATAACAACAGGCGCAAGCAGATGCGCCTGTTGGTCAAGGGCTTATTCCCTGTTACTCATCCGGTGTGCAGACCCGGATTCTGTGCCCGTCAGGATCCAGTGCCACAAAAGTCAGGCCGAATACCGCGTCATGCAAAGGCTGCTCAATCACGACACCGGCATTCTGCCATTGGTCATACAGCGCCCTGACCTGCTCGTCATCCGGCACCATAAACGCGAATTCACTGCGGTGGCCCTCACCGCCGGAAACAAAATTGCGCGCCTGTTCCGACCACAAGCTCAGATTAAAACCGTTTTCAAACTCATACGCTACGTAAGTCGGGTGCGCCGCCACAGGCTCACGGCCAAGCAGGCGGCTATAGAAATCTGCGCTTGTTTCCGGGTTTTTCACATACAGCAGCAACAGGTTAGGTGTCATTCTCTCTTTCCTCTGTGAGTTAATCGTCTGTGTGTACAGCGCTGAGATTAGCGCGTGACACTGTCAGAAAGTGGCAGTATCCTTTTGCATATGCGTACCGAACGATTACTCCAGCTACTCCAGATTCTTCGTCAGCACCGTCAGCCTGTCAGCGGACAGCGGCTGGCCGACGAGTTGAACATCAGCATTCGCACCCTGTACCGGGATATCGCCACACTGCAGGCCCAGGGGGCGCAGATCGACGGCGAACCCGGCATGGGCTATGTGCTGAAGCCCGGATTTTTCCTGCCACCGTTAATGCTCACTGAAGCTGAAATCAGCGCCATCATGCTGGGCGTCCGCTGGGTCTCGGCCTTTGGCGATGTGCCGATGGCCAGCGCCGCCGACTCCGCGCTGGCGAAAGTCACCGCCGTGCTCCCCGCCGATCTGGTGCAGGGCGCCAATGAGGTGCCGCTGCGCGTCGGCTCGCCGGCTGAGCTTGCCACTGAAGATCTCACCCTGTTCAGAAAGGCCATCCGGCTGGAAAGAAAACTCGCCATCCGTTATCGCGCCGCCGATGGGAAAGAGAGTAACCGGGTGATCTGGCCGTTTGCGATCGGCTATTTCGCCCAGGGCAGGATACTCGCCGCCTGGTGCGAACAGCGGCAGGATTTTCGCCACTTCCGCACGGAGTGGGTTGCGGATGCTTTGATGATGGATCAGAGGTATCCGAGGCGGCGTCATGCGTTGTTTCGGGAGTGGCGGGGGAAGGAGTTAAGACTGCGTCAGGGCTAGGGTGCACAAAGGTACGGCTGGGGATTTTGGTACGGGGGAGGTATGTCGCGCTTGAGTCTGGTGGTTCTTTTGGCATGGTGCGATGCGCGCCAGGTACTCTTTTGAGGCAAAAAGAGTACCCAGAAATGCCTTGTTGTTCTTTGGTGTGGTCCGGGCCGGTTGTAGGCGCTCCCGGCGCCGACAACCTAAAAATTCGTCCTGAATTTTTCCCTGAGGGAGTGGGTTTCTTTTTGCTTTTTGGTGTGTTGTAGCTGGTGGATTTTGGTACGGCTGAGGTATGTCGCGCTTGAGTCTGGTGGTTCTCTTGGCATGGTGCGATGCGCGCCAGTGACTCTTTGCTGGCACAAATGTATGGTCCGCCCCGTTTTTGCAACTACAATTTTAACGGGAGTGGTTTGCGCTAATGTTGTCCGGGTCGGTTGTAGGCGCTCCCTGCGCCGACAACCTAAAAATTCGTCCTGAATTTTTCCCTGAGGGAAGTGGGATAATCTGATTTTGGCCAATTTCACATTAGAGTCGAGGCTCGAAGTTGTCTTCTTGAATTTAGGCAAAGTGAAGTTGACGGTATGTTTGGTCGAGAGTCATTTCAATTAGAGTGTGCCCCTATTCTTTTAATGGTTCACTATGATCTTTCACTGACTCGCTGAACATAGTCCGCAGTCAAATCATCAAGTTTCTTTTGAGCTATACTTATTGATTTTTCTGACTGCAAGGGGCAACTCAAAACAGCATTGCAGGCTCGTACCTGAAGCCTCCAAGCGACCCAATTAAAAAACAGTGAACCTAAAAATCGCGCGGAGGACACCAATTTAGTAAATACTACGGTTGCCATAGTCGCAATCGCAGAAACCGTAGCATCAGTAATATACGGCTTCCAAGGAGAATCATCCCCAAGTCCAGCTGACCAAGTGAGTAGAATGAAAGTTAAAAAACCAGTAAACGGTGCACCCAGTATTAGATCGCTTTTTGTGATTGGAGGTTTTCTACTAGCCAAGTCAGAGCCCCTTCTCTTTCTTTAACTGTAGATATAGCGGGTCGTCCTGACGCAAGTACACAGTCTTGCTTTTTGTTTCCCCGTCTTTGGAGACGAACTTAATTCTTATCCCCTTTAGGGATAACAAATAAGAAAAAAGTGGTTTAAGGATAAAGAGCAGTACTATTAACGAGTATACTCCCAGATAAATCAGAACATCTTGCATTGTTCCATCTGCTCCCCTTCATAGTGTTCTATGCTCGTTACAACATAGGTCGTACTAGCTCGTGCAGTCAGGCTTTTTCTGCATTTTTTCCAAGAAACCGAGAGCTTCATTACATCATCACGTGCAAATCGTTCTTCGTTTGCAGCTACACTAGACCAAAACTGCTCATCATCGATAGTTCCATTGAAAGTGTCACTTGGCTTCTCGATCGATATGAATTTCCATGCTTTTTGAGGATTGTAGGACAAGTCTTCTACGCGATAGAAGCCTGTAAAATTCCCGTCCTCAACCACATAGAAATGTTCGCGCTTCTGCGTTAAGTTAACCGCTGCATCTTTATTTACTTCAATGTCAGAAAACGATGATGTACAGCTTTGTATGGTTAACTTGTCGATTCCCTCAAGAGCTAATGGCTTTGCTAACTCACTAATGGCTTTTCGAACCTTGGAATTTGTAATGAGAGAGCACACCAGCTCATCAGCTACGATGTTTTTATCACCAAGTTCTACTTCAAATCCGTCCTTGCCTTCCTTGATTACGATTTCAGGAATACTCGTATCAATACGGAGTAATATATGAACTGCTTTGGATATGGCCTGAGTAACACGTAACTGAATTGAGCATCCATCAGTCTCAATCTGAGCTTCATTCTGAGATGTCACTAACTTTTGGAGCCACTTTAATGACCCTTTATCAAAGCCTCCCTCGATGTAAGTACCAGTCTCAACCTTACAGTTATAGACCCTATTAGCTTCTTTGAAAGCTTCTGTGCATAACGCATCAAAAGCTTTTACACTGCTTGCGACCAATAGCGATGGCATGAGGTGAGACTTTATATCTTCACCGTTACCGTCGTAGTGCACTTGAATAGAGTCTTGTAGTTTCATAGCTTTATTGTCATTTTCGAGAGTTAGGAAATACTAAGGTATCAACCTGAAAATACAAAGAGAAATTGTAAACTTCCCCCAACCTCATGGAAAAATTCAGGACGAATTTTTAGGTTGTCGGCGCCAGGAGCGACTACAACCGTCCCGGGCCACATCAAAGAACCCAAAGGGCTTTTCTGGGCACTCTTTGGCCCCACAAAGAGTGTCTGGCGCGCGTCACACCATGCCGAGAGATGCACCGATCTCAGCGCGACATACTCACCCAGCCTTAAAAATCGCACTCGCTGTGTGGATTCCCGCCTGTCGCGGGAATGACGGTTTGAGAATGTACATTGATGGTACAAAATCAGGGAAAAATTCAGGACGAATTTTTAGGTTGTCGGCGCCGGGAGCGCCTACAACCGTCCCGGCCCACACCAAAGAACAAAAGGGCTTTTCTGGGCACTCTTTGGCCCAACAAAGAGTGTCTGGCGCGCATCACACCATGCCGAGAGAAGCACCGAACTCAAGCGCGACATACTCACCCAGCCTTAAAAATCGCACTCGCTGTATGAATTCCCGCCAGCCCTGCACAGGGCAATCCCCCTTACTGACATCACACTTTTTATCATCTATTTAACATCCTAACTCACTGATAAAAAACAAAACACACCCAAATGTTACGCGTGTGTTACGTTCGGGTTTCCTTTTGTTACAGTGCGCTTTTCTTGCTTGGGTAGACTCTAACCAACTGGCGATCTGTACCCTACACGCCAGTCATCACCCTTATAAACAAGGAAGAGCATAATAATGACAAAGCAACGTACCTTTACTCTGAAAAAATCGCTGATCGCTATGACATTCGCGGCAGCCAGTTCCGTGGCGAATGCCGGTGAAGTGGAAGTACTGCACTGGTGGACGTCTGGCGGTGAGGCCAAATCGGCCGCTGTGCTGAAACAAATGCTGGAACAGCAGGGCGACAGCTGGAAAGACTTCGCTGTGGCTGGTGGCGGCGGTGAGAGTGCGATGACAGTACTGAAAACCCGTGCCGTGTCGGGCAATCCGCCGTCTGCGGCGCAAATCAAAGGTCACGATATTCAGGAGTGGGGCGATCTGGGTTTTCTGACCTCGCTGGATGATGTGGCAGAAGCTGGTCAATGGGACAAGGTGCTGCCAGCCGTGGTGACCAAAGTCATGAAGTATAACGGCGACTACGTGGCTGTGCCGGTGAATGTGCACCGTGTGAACTGGCTGTGGGCCAACCCTGAAGTGTTCAAGAAAGCTGGTGCGACAGTGCCTGCCAACATGGACGAGTTTTTTGCCGCGGCCGAGAAGATCAAAGCTGCAGGTTTTGTGCCTCTGGCGCACGGCGGTCAGCCCTGGCAGGACGCAACGCTGTTTGAAGCGATTGCGCTGGATGTTTTAGGTTCGCAAGACTATAACAAGGCGTTTGTTGATCTGGATATGGACGTGCTGTCCGGTCCGAAAATGGTCGAAACCTTCGCGACCTTCCAGCGGATGCATGACTACATCGACGAGAACTCGCCGGGTCGTGACTGGAATATCGCCACCTCCATGGTGATCAATGGCGAGGCTGCCATGCAGATTATGGGTGACTGGGCGAAAGGTGAATTTGCGGCGGCCGGTAAACAGCCGGGCAAAGATTACATCTGCGCACCCGCGCCGGGCACAGCAAACCAGTTTACCTTCAACATTGACAGCTTTGCCTTCTTCAAACTGAGCAACAAAGACAACGAAGAGGCCCAGAAACATCTGGCCAAAACCATTTTGAATAAAGACTTCCAGGAAGTGTTTAACCTCAATAAAGGCTCGATCCCGGTGCGACTGGACATGAACATGGACAAGTTCGACAAGTGTGCGCTGGATTCAATGGCCACCTTCAAAGCCTCGGCGCAAACGGGCGATCTGGTGCCAAGTATGGCCCACGGTCTGGCCACCACCAGCTATGTGCAGGGTGCGGTCTATGATGTGGTGACCAACTTCTTCAACGATACATCTGCCGATCCGAAACAAGCCGCGCAACAGCTGGCTCGTGCAGTCAAAGCAGCCATGTAACCCTGTCGGCGGGCTGAAGTTCAGTCCGCCGAATCACCTATGCTTTTTACCTCTGCGGTGAATGAATCCGACGATTCATGCCCGGGCATGCGTGTGCCTGAGAGGTGATATTGAGACGAAACCAGAATCAAGGACGCACTATGGAGCAAACCTTGTCGCTCACCAAACAGAAAGCGGCCCGGCCCAGCCTGGCGGACAGATTACAGAAGTGGCTGCCGAAAATCGTGCTGGCCCCGACCATGCTGGTCACTGTGGTGTGTATTTATGGCTTTATGTTTTGGACCTTTTATCTGTCGCTGACCAACTCACGCTTTCTGCCCAGCTTTAATTTTGCCGGGCTGATGCAATACGAGAAGCTGATGGACAACGACCGTTGGATCACCTCGGTGACCAACCTTGGCATTTTTGGCCTGATGTTTATGCTGATTGCGATTGTACTGGGGGTCGGTCTGGCGATTTTGCTGGATCAGAATATCCGCCAGGAAGGCGCAATCCGGACCATTTATCTCTATCCCATGGCGCTGTCCTTCATTGTCACCGGTACGGCCTGGAAGTGGATTCTCAACCCGGGTCTGGGGATCGAAAAACTGATGCACGACTGGGGATTTACCGGCTTTGAATTTAACTGGCTGGTGGATCAGGACATGTCGGTATACACCCTGGTGATCGCTGCGGTGTGGCAGTCGTCGGGGTTTGTGATGGCCATGTTCCTGGCGGGCCTGCGCGGGATCGATTCTTCGATCATCAAAGCCGCCCAGATCGACGGGGCCAGCATGCCGACGATTTACTGGAAAATTGTCCTGCCATGCCTGCGTCCGGTCTTTTTCAGTGCGGTGATTATCACCTCGCACATTGCCATTAAGAGCTTCGATCTGGTCACCGCGCTGACCGCGGGTGGTCCGGGCTATTCGTCCGATTTGCCTGCACTCTTTATGTACGCGCATTCCTTTACCCGCGGACAGGTGGGTCTGGGTGCAGCCAGTGCCATCATGATGCTGGCGGGCGTTCTGGCGATTCTGGTGCCTTATCTCTATTCCGAATTGCGGGAGAAGAAATCATGAATAAGCATTTCACTCTGGGCCGGATGGCGATTTACAGCGGACTGCTCTTTTTCTGTGTCGTGTACCTGATGCCGCTGTTTGTGATGGTCATTACCTCGTTCAAAACCCTGCCCGATATTAAAAGCGGCAATCTGATGTCCTTGCCGCAGGAGTGGGTGGGCTATGCCTGGCATAAAGCCTGGTCCGGCGCCTGTACCGGCGTGAGCTGCGACGGTATCAAAGGCTATTTCTGGAATTCTTTCCAGATGGTGATCCCGGCGGTGGCGATTTCGACTCTGCTGGGGGCCTTTAATGGCTATGTGATCAGCAAGTGGCGTTTTCGCGGCTCTCAGCTGTTTTTCAGCTTGCTGCTGTTCGGCTGCTTTATTCCGTTTCAGGTCATTTTGTTACCCATGGCTGCCTTGCTGGGCATGCTGGGGCTGGCCAACACCACAGCCGGTCTGGTGACGGTTCACGTGATTTACGGTCTGGCGTTTACCACACTGTTTTTCCGTAACTTTTACGTTGGCGTACCCGATGAGCTGGTTAAAGCCGCCAAGCTGGACGGAGCCGGTTTCTTTACTATTTTCTTCCGTATTCTGCTGCCGCTGTCGACGCCTATCTTCATGGTGACAGTGATCTGGCAGTTCACCGCCATCTGGAACGATTTCCTGTTCGGCGTGGTGTATTCGGGGGCGGAAACCCAGCCGATCACGGTGGCGCTCAATAACCTGGTCAATACCAGCACCGGGGTGAAAGAGTACAACGTCGACATGGCCGCCGCCATTATTGCCGCATTGCCAACGCTTCTGGTGTACGTGCTGGCAGGGAAGTATTTTGTCCGCGGTCTGACCGCGGGATCAGTGAAAGGATAACAAGCATGGCTACACTCGCTTTAAAACAGATTCGTAAAACGTACCGCAACGCCGAGATTGAGACCCTGAAGGGGATTGATATCAGCATTGATTCCGGTGAATTCCTGATCCTGGTTGGCCCTTCCGGCTGCGGCAAATCCACCCTGATGAATACCATTGCCGGGCTGGAAAATATCTCCTCCGGCGAGATTCTGATTGATGGTGTCGATGTCGCCCAGGTGGAACCGAAAGATCGTGATATCGCCATGGTGTTCCAGTCTTATGCCCTGTATCCCAATATGACGGTGCGGGACAACATCGCTTTTGGTCTCAAAATCCGCAAGCTGGACAAAGCCAGAATTGCGCAGGAAGTGGATCGGGTTGCCGCTATGCTGCAGATTGATCACCTGCTGGATCGCAAACCGGCGCAACTGTCAGGCGGCCAGCGCCAGCGTGTGGCGATGGGGCGGGCACTGGCGCGTCAGCCTAAGCTGTATCTGTTCGATGAGCCGTTGTCGAACCTGGACGCCAAGCTGCGGGTTGAAATGCGCACCCAGATCAAACGTCTGCATCAGCAACTGGGCACCACCATAGTGTATGTGACCCATGATCAGATAGAAGCCATGACCCTGGCCGATCGCATTGCGGTGATGAAAGATGGCGAACTGCAGCAACTGGGCACCCCCAAAGAAATTTACAACCAGCCCAATAACATGTTTGTCGCCGGTTTTATGGGCTCGCCGTCAATGAATTTTATTCAGGCCAAAGTGGAGCACGATGCCCAGGACAAGCCGGTTGCCAGCGTGACAGTGGCGGGAGAGCCGCACCTGCTTGCCCTGCCCGCCGCGCTGCGTGAACGCGATGGCCAGTCGATTGTGATTGGCCTGCGTCCGGAAAACATCACTGAGCAGCTGGTGGAAGGCGAGGGCTGTACCACGCTGCCGCTGACGGTGGATGTGCTGGAACCGACAGGCCCGGACACCATTGCCATGGTCACCATGAACGGTCAGGAAGTGGCGTGCCGCATTTCACCGGACTATGAGGCTAAGGTCGGCGAAACCATGCCTTTCCACATCGATCTGTCAAAAGCGGTGTTTTTCGACGCGCAATCCCAGCAACGCATCATCTGATTTTTTGGGGAAGGCTCACTTGAGCTGTTTTGCCCGCTCTGGTCTGTGCCGGAGCGGGCTTTTTTGTCTGAAATCAGTGTTGAAAACGCAGCATGACACAATGAAATAGTCCAGAAATACAAGGCTCTTGTTTACGTTAGACGTCATGGTTGTCGGGAAAATGTGTCACATAGGAGCTTGTTAAAATTTCGGGCGCTTGAGAGTTTACGCTTTATAACTTCTGCACGATTCATATTCTTACTGTGATTTGAGTCATGCTGCCTGAAAAACCGTCAAAGTGTCAGTGCTATCCGGTGAATCCACAGCCTTCACTGTCATTTTGTCATCTGTCTGATATTTCATCAAAGTGCTATTTTAATGTCTTGTTTCTACGTGGTTTTTATCCCTGTTAGGTGTTGCTGCCGTCATGGGCAGTAATAGAAGAGGCGATGAGTATGCGCTATGAGTTAATTGAATCACACAGGTTGTCGCTGAGTGACTTACATCGGGTTCTCAGCCCAGACATTGCGATGTGGCACATTCGGGGCGAATTCGGTATTAATGTTAAAGGTGTCGATGGGCTGCCGCTGCAAGACGGACAATCACGCGATGACATTCTCCGCAAAATTCAGAGTGGCGATCTGCTTGTGCTGGGGGACAGAGGCGACTTGTATGATGCTTCAGGTAATCTGAAATCGCATTTACCTTTCGGATTTTCCAGTCGAATTAGGTCTTTGCAGAGAACTGCACGGCCAACCCGGCACGTTAAGGCGAATTACGCTCCCTTCGATCCAGATACAAATATGTACGAGGCGGTATCTGAGGTCGCCTCGCGTGCCGTTGGCGCCGGTAAGCAGTTCGTAAACGATTTTGTCAGGCACCAGGCTGCCCAATTAGGCGAACACCTGGCCGATGAAGGTGTTATTGTTGCCACCAGCACGGAAACTGGGAAAATATTGAGTCCGGAAGAGTTATCTCAGGCATATATTGATAATGGCCAAGAAATGTATGCCATTGAAGGGGAGCTGGAACTGCAGGGGGCTGAGACGCTCAAGCGTTACGAGAGCTATCAGGCGATGGTTCCCATTGTCAGTGCAGCTGCTGGGGGTTATAAGGGCATCTTCAAGCTCGCAAAAGACCCTCAGATACTGTCTGATTTGCTGGAAGCTGCTCTGCGCGACGCACGGAGTATACCTGAAGCACTGGGACAGCTCGGAATGGAGCATGCCAAGCACCGATTGGAGATCGCCACTCATCCGGATTTTGTCAATCGATATCATGGACCGGACTGTATTGGCCTGGACAAGAATTGCGCCCTGGTTGAGATAGAGAGCAAGGGAACAACCGGATCGAGCCGGACTGTCTCCTTAAACACCCAGGGCATGAAGCAAGGTTCAGCTGACAAGAATATGTATCGTGGCCAGCAGATGCGTCAGAAGCGTCATAAAATAGGACTGGACAGCAATCGGCAGGGTGGACCCTACCGGGAAGATGAAATTGGGTTATGGCGTGACATCTACTCATTGAACGGAGAGAAACGTCATATCCTTGTGAACACAGATGTTTCTACGGGTAAAGTCCGCGTATACGAGCAGGATGTCGATGGTAATATTCTCCATACGTTGGATGAATTCGTGATCGAGGGATTTGCTGAAGCCAAATCAGTGATCAGTAAACTATTTTAGTGGGTTAATTTATGAAGCAGCCGACAGCGGAACAAATCCAGGAATGGATAGACGACGCACACTATGACATCGAGAGCCAGAAACGGCGTCTCAAGGAAGGGTTTCGCGAGAAACATAATCTGACATTGGAAAGGTTTTTTCGGGCTAGGGGCCTGTATTATCGCGATATGGCCCTCGGTCACGCCATGCTTGGCGAACGACCGCAAGCGGAAGAGGCGCTGACAGAATCCATCCGGTACCTCGCACTCCCTTACAGGATGGCCTACGATGAGACCTGCGAGCATCGCGACCAGGCTGTACCGCCTGAGAAAAGCGGCACGATCGGTATTCCTCAGACAAACAGTCTTCTTCTGGCCATGGCGGCACTCGACAACGATGAAATCAATGCCGAGTTGATCCCCTTTGTTCAACTTGCTGAACGTTATGAAAAAGATCAGGAGCTTATGGAAATGGTGCAAACCATCAGGGCTCTGCAGGTGATGCTATCTCGGGGAGAGGACAGCTTAAGCGCGTCGATTCTCAAGACGGCACTGGACCATAGCAAGAGTCACCCGATTAAGGGTGCAGGCTGGCGAAGAAGGACCTACACGATTAACCTGACGCTCTGGTCAGTGCTGCAGCGCCAGCAGGAGACATTTGACGAAGCGCTAAAGCTGTTCCTGAAAGACTATGAGACTGAGTCGAGAGGTGAAAACCGTGATTTGGCGTTTGCTTATGCCAGCCTGGAGGCTGTGGGCATGATCAAACTGGCCCGGCGGTATGGTTTGAAGTATGAAGGTGACCATCCATTGATCCCTGCGGCGCTACTTTGATTCATGTGATGCAAAAATAATCTCAGTAAAACATTACTTGGCCGCTATGTGCGGCTTTATTGTATAAGAACACGGAAGTTAACCGCAGAGTCAAATAAGGAGCACAGAGTATGAAACCCCGAATCAGTGTCCTGACACTCGGTGTGGATGAGCTTGAGAAAGCGGTGCGCTTTTACCGGGACGGCATGGGGCTGCACACAGACGGCATTGTCGGCCAGGAATTCGAGCGCGGTGCGGTAGCCTTTTTCGATTTGCAGTCGGGGCTCAGGCTGGCGCTCTGGCCGCGCAGCAGTATCGCACAGGATACCGGCTTGCTTAAGTCAGAGTCTTCACCCACAGGGTTTACGCTGGGGCACAATGTCGGTTCGAAAGCAGAGGTCGACAGTGTCATGAAACAAGCTGAATCTGCCGGTGCCACTGTGATCAAAACCGCGCAGGATACTTTCTGGGGCGGCTACGCCGGCTATTTTCAGGATCCGGACCAGCATGTGTGGGAAGTGGTGTGGAATCCGCATTTTCTGCCAGATGAAGAAGTATAACGATAACCAAGGATATACCGTGAAACACATCGACAATGATGAGCAATACTACAACCAAACCTTCGATAAGCTGTCGCTTTCTTTATATGAGTTTGCAGACGTTGAATTTGAAGACTGCGAATTCAACGACTGTAATTTTACCGAAGCCGTATTCAAAAACTGTAAGTTCATCAATTGCCAGTTTCATCAATGTAACCTGAGTTTGCTGAAGATCCCGCACACACGTTTTTTCGACGTTAGTTTTCTGGAATGCAAACTGGTAGGTATCGACTGGACACAGGCCAACTGGCCCTCGTTTAATATCGATCATGAATTGCGGTTCCGAAAATGCATTATCAATGACGCTTCCTTTTTCGGCCTGACATTGAATGAGCTCAGGCTGGACGATTGCAAGCTGCACGATGTCGACTTCAGGGAAGGCGACTATAAAGACTCTGTCATGACCTTCTGCGATTTTACCCACAGCCTGTTTATGCGTTCCGATTTACGACGGGTCGATTTCACTGAATCCACCCACTACAACATTCACGTGCTCGACAATCAGGTTGAAGGTGCCAAATTCTCCCGTTTTGAAGCGTTACATCTGCTGGAAAGCTTGGGCATCGAGCTGGTGGACTAGCCTGGCTTGAGGGCGATTTTCAATCCACTGATTAGATGAAATGAGACAAACTGTTCACATTTTCATGTAACAAAAGTTATTGCAATCAGGTTTGTCGATGCAGATATGAAAATAGATGTATCATGACGCTTTTATGACAATGTGTTTTTTTCTTCGCTTTTATCATGTACCGCCTTTGAGGGTGGTTGAACGTTATCTGGCTGACACCGGACATGTCGGCCGTGGTTCATCGTCTGACGTTTGTTTTTTTGATGAAAGTTTGGAGAGAAAATGAAAAAGCACCTTGTTTTAACTATGTCATGTTTGATTGCAGCACTTCAGGCCGGTTCGGTTCTCGCAGCTGAGAATCCACACTGGAGCTATAGCGGGCACGATGGCCCCAAGCATTGGTCGACACTGGATCCTGAATTTAAGGTCTGTGCCACTGGCAAAAATCAGTCCCCGATTGATGTAACCGCTGCCGTTGCAGGCGCCCTAGCGCCGCTGGTAATCAGTTACCAGCCTTCTGGTGCCAGTGTAATCAACGATGGTCACACAGTGCAGGTCAATTATCAGACCGGCAGCTATATCACGCTTGATGGCGAGCCGTTTGAGCTGAAGCAGTTTCACTTTCACACCCCCAGTGAAAATCTGATCCGGGGTGAGTCTTTTCCGTTGGAAGGGCATTTTGTCCATGCTGATAAAAACGGCAGCCTGGCTGTGATTGCAGTGATGTTTAAAGAAGGCAACGCCAATCACGCACTGGCTTCGATCTGGCCGCACATTCCGGCACAGGTTGGGGCAACGGCGGCGCTGAAACAGCCAGTCGATGCCAGCCAGCTTCTTCCCGCACAACAGGATTATTATCGCTTCAGCGGCTCGCTGACCACACCGCCCTGCTCGGAAGGGGTGCGCTGGCTGGTGATGAAAGCGCCTCAGTCACTATCGGCCAGTCAGATAACCGAGCTGATGAAAATCATGAAGCACAGCAATAACCGTCCTGTGCAGCCGCTGAATGGCCGTGTGGTGGTGGCTTCATAAATTAGCATTTCTGGTCTCGTTACAGATAAAAGTGACAATAACCGGCCAGATGAACCGGTTATTGTCAGAGGTAAATCGTTATCGGCAGGGCTTTTTACTGTGATTATTTGAGTACAGCTTTGATCGCCGCTTCGGCGCAGGCTACATCCAGGTGACCACCAGGCGCGCCACCTACTCCAATGGCCGCGACGACCTGATTATTGATATTAACGGGCAGGCCGCCAGCCAGGAACAGTAAATTGTCATCCATGTCTTTCAGCGGTGCCATCAGCGGCTTATCGTTCACCAGCGTCATCAGGTTCGCCGTCGGTTGCTTCATGCTGACCGCAGTGAAGGCTTTCTTGCGCGAGCTGTCCAGGGTGTGCGGTCCGGCATTATTCTGGCGCAGTTGTGCCAATACCCGGCCTGAGCGGTCAACCACAGTGGCAGTGACGGCATAGTTATCTTTGGCGCACTGCGCAACAGCGGCTTGTGCCAGTTCAAAAGCGGTGCCGGACTCAAGCTGGGTCTCGGCAACTGTGGTTGCTGCGGATGCAGACGCGGCGAAGACAGAGAATGCCAGGCAAAGCTGAGGTGCGAGAGTTTTCATGTCATATCCTTTGATGGGATGGGGGAATGACGCTACTTTACTGGGTCTCAATTGCCGCAGACTTGCCCGAAGATTACCAAACTGTAATCATCAGGCCATGATCCGTCATGGTATTATCTGTGGTTTGGCTAACACGGGCGCACTCAGGAATAAGCATGCATATCTTGGTGATAGAAGACGAACCCTCTATTCGTGAGTTTGTACGGCAGGGGCTGGAAGAACTGGATTTTCAGGTCACAGTGTGCGCCGATGGCAAGCTGGGGTATCAGCTTGCCAGCCAGGAAAGTTATGATTTGATCATTCTTGATTTGATGCTGCCCGTCATGGATGGCATGGCGATTTTGCGGCAATTACGGGGCGAAGGGCATTCAACTCCGGTGCTTATTCTCAGTGCCCGTCATTCGGTCGATGAACGGGTGCTGGGGTTACAGTCCGGTGCCGATGATTATCTGGTCAAGCCATTCGCGTTTGCCGAGCTGGCGGCTCGCTGTCAGACTTTGCTCAGGCGTCAGAGCGCGGCTTCAGGTACGGATGTCCTCAGTTATCAGGGGCTGACGCTGGACTTATTGTCGCGGGAAGCCCGGCGGGACGGCGTGCTGATTGCATTGAAACCCAGGGAGTTTTCTTTGCTGAAATTGCTGATGACCCAGCCGGGGCGGGTGCTATCAAAAACCGTGATTCTGGAGCAGGTCTGGGGCTTTCAGTTTGACCCGCAGACCAATGTGGTGGATGTACTTATCTGCCGTCTGCGCAGAAAAATCGACAAAGGCTATGCGACGCCGCTGCTGCACACAATTCGCGGAGTGGGTTATGTGCTCAGACATCAGGGCTGAACAGGCTACACGTGGTGCCCAGCGTGCACTGTTCCGCCGTTTTTTGCTGACATTGTTGGTCTGCTTTTTGCTGATAGTGACTGTGATGGCGCTGGTGCTGACTTGTCAGCTGGATTATCAGGAAAGGAAGCTGCTCGAATCGTACGGGCAGGAATACCAGCGCATCCTCACTTTTGAGTCAGATACTAAATTCGAGCACGTGGTGGTCAGTAATCCCAACCGACTGATTGAAAACGCCGTCAGTGTATCAAAAGAGACGATTACGGGTCAGCTTGAATGGGTCAGCGGCGCAGAGCTGACAGTATTGCCAGACGGCCCCTCGGCCTACCGGTTAGCGAATCGTTTGTGGTATCACTTATTCAGTGATGCCCCTTATCTTACTCTTGAACTCAGCGGTAAACCGGCCCGCTACTGGCTGGTGATGGATGGTGGCCCGCGGCGCAGTCAGTTACTCAGGCAGGGCAGTTGGCTGATTGTGGCGCTGGCTGTTATGGTTGCTGTGATGTCACTGGTGGTCTGGCAGTTACTGAGCCGCACACTCTTGCCTTTGCATAATCTGGCCAAAAGCGTGGATCAGATCAGCAACGGCTCTTTGGATGCCATGCTGGATACTGATCTGCCGCCTCCTGAAGCCAAAGGGCAGTTCGGGCAGCTCAGCCGGAGCGTGCAGCAGGTGATGAATCGTCTGAAGGAGGCCGTCCGGGGAATGGATAATACCGTGGATGCGATTGCTCATGATGTCAGAACACCGCTATCCCGTATCATACTGACCACAGAAGCCGCGCTCAGCGAACACAGCGGCAAACAGGAGAGTGAGCAGTCACAACATAAACTGGCCGCCGCGTTATCAGACTGTGCGGAATCAGCACAAAAAGCCAGTCAGATGCTCACTACCCTGATGCGTATTCATGATGAGCAGGTCGGCCGTCATCCCTGCCAGTTGGCGTCGGTTAATCTGGCATCGTTACTGACCGAAGTCGCCGCATGGTATGAGGAAGTGGCCGAAGATGCCGGTATGACGCTGAATGCGTCGGCCCTTCAGCCAGTGCTACTGCAGTCCGATCCTAAACGCCTGACACAAATCGCCGTTAACTTGCTGGATAACAGTCTGAAATACAGCCAGCCCGGCGGTGAAATCACTCTGCTGTGCGGCGAAGAGGATGATGAGGTGTGGTTCAGTGTCCGGGATCAGGGGATCGGGATTGCACCAGCGCATCAGAGTCTGATTTTTCAGCGTCTGTACCGGGTGGAAGCGAGCCGTCATCAGCCCGGCTACGGTCTGGGTTTGCCGTTCGTAGCGGCTATGGTTAAGACCTTGCAGGGACATATCACACTGGATTCAGCGCCGGGCAAAGGCAGCCGCTTTACCGTCCGGCTGCCCAAAGCGCTGGCAGCTGGAGCTATCAGTCCCGCTCAGCGTCAGTGAATTTGCTTCGCAATAGTCTTCGAGAGACAGAGCTTTTCTGCAATAAGACCCAGAAACGTTCAGGTTTCGGTGCTGTCACCTGTGCCATATCCTCAATACTGTAGCCCCTCTCAAACAAGTGGCTTGCACCTTCCCGTCGTAAGTCGTGGTAACGCCAATCCTCAATCCCGAAGCTGTTCCTGACACGCTGAAAGCAGCGAGGACTTTAAGGGATTACCTAAACGATTTTTTGCTTGGGGAGTGACGATCCCCAGGGCCTAATCCAAAAGCAGTCATATTAAAACCCGTGGCCACAATGTGGACGCACACTAGTTTTAGTCAAGTTAAAACAGCAGCTTACGTTTAAAAACAAGGCCCATTATGGGCCTTTACGCGTTTAGTGGCTGGCTTTTGATGGCTCTCTGAAATAGGAATTCCAGTAATACAGCGCATAGTTAGCACCAACCCAGCACATCAGCAGGGTCGCGACGCTGATTTCGATCACGCCTGCCAGGTTGAGGTATTTTGACAACGCATGATCATCCGGCAGCCACTCTGTCAGTCGGTGCATAGCCACGGCGCTGATCACCGAAGGAAAGGTAATCGCTGCCATAGAAGGCTGGAACCTGTATTTGAGGATGTCGATATAGCACAGGTAGACAAAGATCGTCATCGTGATGCCAATGCCTGCCAGCGCACCGGTAAGAATAGGATCGGGGCTTGCCAGATTCGTCAGGTACGCCGTCAGCGACAGGTTCACCGGGGCGGCCATAATGGTCAGAGTGGGGCGAGCGACCCGGGGCAGGCGACCGGCAAAGCACAAGCGGTACAGCACCACGGGTAGCATAAAGAAGTAAATTGCCACACAGACATTGGTCATAAAAATGGAAAATTCAGCGTGACCGAGTTGTGAGCCTGCCAGCGTGCCACTGATAGCGCCAACGGGATAAAGGAACCAGCTCGGATACAAATGTATCATGCGGAATTTATTAATCTGAAAACTGAAAAACAACATCATCATGGTGAGGTGCAATACCAGTGCCGGATACCACAGAATACGGGCGCTGGCAGGGTGAACACCTGCCAGATAATCGGCCAGCACCAGCATTGTCATCGACATAGGCGCCATCAGGCTGCCGTACAGCGGATGGTGCAAATCTGAAAAGAACAGCTTGGGATTGAGCAGGTATTTCATCACCACAGGAATGAGCAGGCAGGCGCCGATCAGCGCACAAACAGAGCGGACTTGGATACCAAATTCAGGATAAAACAGTGACCAGGCAAGCCCGGTGCCTGTAATGGCTAACGCCAGAGCTGCCTGGGCGGTGGGGACCTGAATAAATGCTTTGCCGAGTGCCACAATTTCTCCTCTTTTTCTGTCCTGCTAGCAGGTGTTGACCCTGAAGTTAAGCGGAGGATTCTACACTATATAGTGAAAAAAGGATGCTGCTTGCTGACTGTTATTGAGCGGTTTGCCAGTCGTTTGGGCTGCCTGTGAAAAGCGGATACTTGTCAGGAAAATTTATCCGAAAATTGCTGCAAAAGTTGCGAAATACAGGATTTGATCCCATAGTAATAGTGAAGCGTGTGAAGTGAGAGAGTTTCATGCTCTAGCTTCTGGAGGATTAAGCTGTTCTTCGATACTCTCATGTTCCTGCTTCTTGGTTGTTTCCGGCTTCAGAGGACGCAACCGCTAAAGCACCAAGACACTAAGACGGTGAAAACTTAGTGTTACAATTTGGAATGCAACAACACAAGACAATTAGTACTTCTTCGCCAAATAACCAGAATGCTCGATTGAAATGAATGACGATTATCGAGTACGGCATACTCAACGTAATGAGTGGCGAAGCCCGCGTTAAGAAAGGCCCTCAGTGTGCTGAGTAGGTAGACTGAAGGTAGTAAAAGAGTACACAAGCCGCACGCAACGTGCGGCTTTTCTTTTGCGCGTTATGGCTGGAAATTGCCATCAAATCCCTGTTTTCACTTGTCTTCAAACAAGATCACAATGAGTCGCGCGGGCCATGCGCACTATAGGCGAGAAATCGCAGTTCTTGAAATGTCACGATGCTGGTGGCAGCAGGCGCGGGCGAACAGAAAAAAATGAAAAAGTGTCGTGCCAAAGCCATGAAAAGGGTCATCTCCATTCGCACCCGCCAATGGAGATGACGGAGTGAAGTCCCAGATCTTCGGGGTTCAGACAGTGAGATCTTTGATCTTGTCGCTTGGCCCATTCTTCTGTACCGACTTTATACCGTTGTCAGCACCGGACTTGGATTTGTACATCTCACTGCTGCCAATAACCTGGTGGTTTTTGGCCTTGAGATTGAAGTGGAATTGACCGTTTGCGGCTTCTTTTAGTTCGTACTGCTCAGCATTGGGAGAATTCGTCTGAACAGACTTGATCCCGTTATTGGCTGCCGCCTTGGTGGTATACATTTCACTTTTGAGGATAACCTCGCCATTCGCCGCCTTCAGTACAAAATAAATCTGATCATTTTTTGCTTTTTTCAGCTCATAACTGCCCATGTCCAACTCCTTGTTGTGTCGTGAATTTAGATAAAGATTAGTCCTGTTTTCACAAAAAAGAGTGATATTTGTCGTAGAGTGGCAGTTACTCGACTGTTCGCGGTTGTAAACACCGAAAAAGCAGAAAGGAAAAGTTGTCAGACAGCTTTACACCATCTGCAAAGAAGCGTGTTGGAAGGATGGTTCATGCGACAAACCATCCTTAATTAGTATTCAGCATTACAGTGCAGATTGGATCATCAGAACCAGAGGCCCGCCGGTTTCAGTAACGCCAGGCTCAATCAGACATTGCAGCAGGTTCGGCGTAGTCAGAATGATTTCTTCTATGACTCGGCTACCAAGAAAAAGCCCCTCTGTGACAGTCGCATTGACAGTGTAGGTTTGCGTACTCAAAGTCGTGGTGATGATGACATCATCACTGGACCAGCTCATGATGCTGTATTGGCCATTATCCCAGTCAATTCTCTGAGAGCCTGCTGTCTCTTCACCAATTAAGGTCAGGCAAGATGCCTCGCTGATTGCAGAACCTACCGTGATACCTGATGTGATGTTATGGCTGTTAGGCAAACAGGTACTGTAACGATCAATCCAGGATAGTTGAACTTCTTGTGGTGTCATTAGTAAGCCTGGACTGTAACTAGTCTCTGCTGTCCCGATACAGGAAAGAAACGGGGTTTCTGCCTGGCTCGCTGCAGTGAAAAAGATACTCAAAATTGAAAAGAGCACAGGTAGTAAATATTTGGTGGGAAGGAAGAGTGAGGGTTTCATTGATATCTCCTTGTGTATGAGGATGCAGGCATCGATGTTAATAATTTTAGGTGTGATTTGATGTGTTGGATGAGTTTGTGCCTTTTCATTTCAGGCGGTTTCGTTTTTCACGCATCGCGGCGCGCTAGATCAGGACATTCTCCGGCAAAAAAAGATTCATAATTTTGACGTAAAAGGCATTTGCATTTTTTAAACGACTGTTTTGGAAAGAAGAAAAAAGTTTATCCACAAAAACAGTGGGTAACTTTGGGGATGACGGGTGCCGTAGTCGGCGATTATTTCATCGGTTGAGTGAGGGTATTGAGGGTAAGCGTAATATTGGCTTTTCCGGTTCTCTAAGTGTATCGATTAGCGGGTTTTTATACTTGTCCTACACTTGTAATCAGTCGTTTTTCAACAAGATGAGGATAATCGCATGAAAGTAACGGCAGTGCTGGGAACCGCAGCGATACTGGCAGGTGCACTGATGGCACCGGTTGTGGTTGCCGATGAAGGCAAAGCAGTGCGTTATAAAGTAGATGGCGCTGAGTACGAGGGTTACTACATTTCACCGGCCAAAGATGCGCCGCTGGTATTGATGATTCATGATTGGGATGGCCTGACCGATTATGAAGTTAAACGGGCGCAGATGCTGGCAGATAAAGGGTATGCGGTGTTCGCGGCTGACTTGTTTGGTGCCGGTGTTCGTCCGGAGAAAGTGGAAGACCGGAGGAAGCTGACCGGCGAGCTATATCAGAACCGCGATAAAATGCGCAGTCTGATGCAAGGGGCGATGGCACAAGCCAGGCAGATTGGCGGCAATACCGCAAATGCGGTGGCAATGGGATATTGTTTCGGTGGCGCCGCAGTATTAGAGCTGGCCCGCTCCGGGGCAGACATGAAAGGCTTTGTCAGTTTCCACGGTGGCCTCGATACACCGGAAGGCCAGAATTACAGCCAGACGAAAGGCAATGTACTGGTGTTCCATGGCGCGGCCGACACCTCGGTGACTATGGAGGATTTTGTCAATTTGAATAAAACGCTCGAAGGCGCAGGCATTGACAATGAGATGATAGTTTACAGCGGAGCACCTCATGCTTTCACTGTTTTCGGATCGGAACGTTACCGTGAAGACGCCGATAAAAAATCCTGGCAACGTTTTCTGGAATACCTGAGTGAACAGCGGTAACTTATTGCTCTTAAATTAATTTCTGTGAAATAACAATAATGGGGCAGAATATTCTGCCCCGCCGATTGAGGGCTTTCTATGTTATGTGTAACAACACCGGATGTGGCACATCGTCCCATTAAAGAAGTACTGGGGACTGTCAGTGGCAGCGTAGTGCAATCCAAGCATGTCGGCCGCGATATTATGGCGGGCTTCAAATCCATTTTTGGTGGGGAAATCCGTGGTTATACTCAAATGCTGGTGGAAGCCCGTGAAGAAGCCATGCACAGAGCCATCGCTGAGGCTGAACATATGGGAGCGGATGCCATTGTGAATATGCGCTTTACAACCAGCACTATCATGCAAGGGGCATCTGAGATTCTGGTGTACGGCACAGCGGTCAGGCTGAGCTGATCTCGTTTTACCTTCCTATTGAGTTCCGATTCTGGCTAGTTTTGCCCGGCCAGAGGCGTACACTTAGCGCATGGATGAAGAGTGGCGTGATTTACGAAATTGCGTCTGCGTAATACAGGCTGAGTGTATGAGTTTATCGCCAACCCAGTGTCAGCAGGCCAGACTGGCCAAAGATCCCCGTTATGACGGGCTGTTTTTTACTGCGGTGAAAACCACCGGCATATACTGCCGTTCGGTATGCCCGGCGCCTGCACCAAAAGAAGTGAATGTGGAATACTACCGCACCGCCATTGAAGCGGCTCAGGCTGGCTACCGCCCTTGCCTGCGCTGCCGTCCGGACAGTGCTCCTGGTTCCCCGGCATGGCTGGGAACCGGGGCGACAGTGCAGCGTGCTTTGTCACTGCTGGATGAAGGGGCATTGATGTCTCAGTCCACCGAGCATCTTGCGGCTCGCCTGGGCGTGACCGACCGTTATCTGCGTCAGTTGGTGACTCAGGCCACAGGGCTTTCTCCCAAAGCTTACAGCCTGTATCAGCAATGCCTGATGGCAAAAAAACTCCTGCATGAAACCCGGTTGCCCGTCACAGAAGTGGCGTTTGCCAGTGGTTTTCACAGCGTGCGCCGGTTCAACGACTGTTTTCAGAAGCAGTTTTCGCTTTCACCTTCCCAATTGCGTAAACAGGGTAGAGCCGAACAAGGGGCGGGGCAGGGCATTCGTCTGCAACTGGCCTACCGGCCGCCTTATGACTGGCGACAAGTGCAGGGCTTTTATGCCGCCCGGCTTATTCCAGGGCTGGAGTGGCAAACAGAAAACAGCTACGGCCGCACTTTTTATTCGCGTACAGGTGATGCGACTAGACATTATCAGGGACACTTTACTGCAACTCACTGCCCTGAAAAATGCTGTTTCGATGTAGATATTCAGATTGATAACCTCAGTGGGCTGATACCTGTGATCCGAAACATCCGTCGCTGCCTGGACCTGGATGCAGACAGTGAGCGTATCGCAAACGCGATTTGTCAGGCGACCCTGTCCATGCCTGCCTCACAACCGGATGCAGGAATACGCCTACCCGGTATCTGGAGTCCGTTTGAAGCCGGTATGCGTGCGGTATTGGGGCAACAGGTATCGGTGAAAGCGGCGCGGAACCTGGTGGAAAAACTGGTCGCGCTGAATCCGGACAGCGGCGAGGATCTCAAGTATTTCCCCACGCCAGCTCAGGTGCTTGAGATGGATTTACAACAACTTGGTATGCCACAGAAACGCAGGGAAACCCTGAAAAATCTGGCCGGTTTTGCCCAGACACACCCGCTCGGTATGGATGCCCCTGAGAAAGAAATGCTGGCGCTGCCCGGGATTGGCCCCTGGACGGTACATTACATGCGTATGCGGGGTCACAGCGACCCGGATATCTTTCTTTCAGGTGATTTAGGTGTGAAGAAAGCGCTGGCGGCACTGGATAATCCGGTTGATGAAACCGCCGCCGCCCCCTGGCGCAGTTACCTCACTTTGTATTTATGGAGTTTGTTATGACCTCAACCACGACGCGCACTATCCAGCGATTCCGGCAACGGATTGATACACCGATTGGCTGGCTGGCCGTGGTCGCCGATCATCAGGCCATCACGACCATTGAGTTCGATGCACAGCCCGCCCCTGACGATGTCAGTAACGCCGTCACCGAGTTGGGTGTGCAGCAACTGAACGAGTATTTCGCCGGTCAGCGCAAGCACTTTGACTTACCTCTTTCCATGCCGGGCACCGCTTTTCAGCGCGAGGTCTGGCAGGCACTCACGGATGTGCCTTTTGGTGTCACCTGCTCTTATTCAGATGTTGCGCTGCAAATCGCCCGGCCTAAAGCCGTCCGGGCCGTGGGCGCCGCAAATGGCAAGAATCCAATCCCTATCGTGGTGCCTTGCCACCGGATTATCGGCCGCTCCGGCACCCTGACCGGCTATGCTGGCGGGCTGGATAAAAAACGCTGGCTGCTTGAGCATGAAGGATTAAGTATCAAGGCGTAATTTACAATGTAAATGGGGCGGTGCTCGCCCCTTATGTTGTCTTTGCGCGGCTTTTTATTCAATGAACTGCATGTCTGGTTCAAAAAACGAGAAAATTTTCCAACTTCTTGGCAAGTCTGGTCTTGCCAATCCGGTAACATACTGATTTATAAAGCGCTGGTTATTGGCGCGAAAATTGCTGGAATCCCTGAATTAAACAGCATTCAATCAAGACGAGCGTCAGTATGGCAGATCCCAAGTTTCCTTACCCACCCCGGCATTCCATGTTCTGGGATGACCACCAATACACCTACGATGAAGCAAAAGCCTTGTATGAACAGGGAACAGTTGCCCGTTTCTGTACCAGAGAGTCGTATTTTCATAGAAGGTTAAAGAGAAATGGAACAGGTTAGCAGGCCAGGGCGAGAGCACGAGTTAATAAATTGTAAAATCACTACTTAAATAGCATGTGTGGAGCTATAAGAAGAGTGATTTTTAGCCATCTACCACAGGTTCTAAACATATGAGTTGTTCAATAATTGTTCGGATGTTTCGAGAGAATTTATTAGTGGGCAAAAAGTGAGCATACGTGCTCTCACCCTGGTTAGCAGGCCATTAACGAAAGTTCAGGTGCCAACAGAAGAAGAAGTCCAGGAACTGTATAACAAGATAAAGTCTGATCCGGATAAGATTGAGTGGGAAGTTATAACTTCTGATCAAGCTTATCCAAGTCGGCGAAAATATTATATTGCTTGTACAACGGTATTGTTTGTTTTATTAATGTTTATGATTAATCTATTCGTATCATCATTTGATGTAGTTGAGACTATAACGCATCCTCTCACGTGGATGATGTCAGGTGCTGCAGTATTTGCAAATCTCACCATTGGAAGAATAACAATGTTTCCATTGTTTCGGTATCATTACATCTTAAGCCGGTATGGTCTGATTACTGAAGATCATGTTCATTCATCAAAAACAGGAAACGTTATTCTAAGACAGTTGCTGGCTGTTGCCGCTGTTGCCGCTGTTGGCTCACTGGCGGCGGTGTTTATCATTGGTCCGTCGGCGTTAGCGGGTTTTGCGGGACTGGGGGTGACCTGGCTGGTATTGAGTGGAACGAACTTAGACAAGTATATGCTGTCGCAGCAGGGTGAGAGCACGTATGCTCACTTTTTGCTCACTAATAAATTCTCTCGAAACATCCGAACAATTATTGAACAACTCATATGTTTAGAACCTGTGGTAGATGGCTAAAAATCACTCTTCTTATAGCTCCACACATGCTATTTAAGTAGTGATTTTACAATTTATTAACTCGTGCTCTCGCCCTGGCTGTCGCAGCGGGTCAGTAAGCATGAAGATATTTTTTTCTTACGGGAACACAATGATTATGACGAGCCAAGAGATTATTTTTTGATTCATCATAGGTATTGCAGTTTTAATGAAACAGAAGAGAGTGAAATTGAATTAATTGAGTATGACTTTTTTGCAACGAGTATATTTTATGAAAAAGGAAAGAATTCATCATTAATAAACTTAATGAATTTCATCCCTATGGGAAAATACCTTCTGAGAAAATAGATTTATTCTCGGGGGCAGTTAGGTTTTTCCCACCAGAAGACGTTATTGAATTAGAAGCACAAACCTCACCGCATCGTGATGATGCTGAGCAATGCAGTTAATCGTTTTCTTCATTGAAAAGCGCCCTGTCAGTGAACAAATTGACAAGGCGCACATGATACCAACATGTTGTCTCAGCTTTAATGGATCAACCCTTAACCGGCTCTGCATCCGGTAAAGACAGCACCAAAATGGCGGCAAAGACCAGGAAGCCTGTCATCATCATGAACACATCGTTATACGCCATGATGTAGGCGTCGGTTTGCATGCTTTGTGCCAGGCTGGCTTTGGCTTTCAGCATCGCGGTTGTTGGATCTGTACCCTGTTGCAGATAATGCCCGGCTTGCTGTGCCAGTTGATGCCACGCGTCATTACTGACGCTGGGTAAGCTTGCCTTGATGTGAGCCAGATGTTCCCGCGCTTTGTTGTCCAGCATGGTGGCTATCAGTGCGATGCTGAAAGCGCCGCCCAGGTTACGTAACACATTGGTGATGGTCGAGGCATCCGGTGTCTGGTGCTTTTGTATGGTCTGCATCGCGACCAGCGACAGCGGCACAATGATAAAGGGGCTGCCAATGGCTCTCAGTAACATCGACAGTATCATCTGCTGTCCGCCAAAATCCTGATTCATATGGGTATTCACATAACAGCTGATGCCGAACATGATGAAACCAAATGCCACCAGAAACTTGGGCTTAACAACTTGCGTCAGTTTGGGGATCAGAGGGAAAAGCAATAATTGAGGAAACCCCATCCACATCAGTACTTTCCCGATCTCCAGCGCGTTGTACTGATGGATCTGCGTCAGATACATGGGCAGAACAAAAATGGAACCCAGCAGTGCCATGCCCAGGATCAGATAAGCCAGCCCTGACATTGCAAAGTGCGGATTAGTGAGCAACCTCAGGTTCACCAGGGGTCTGGGATGCCGCAGTTCATTGATAACGAACGCCACTAAGCTCAGAACGGCGATAACGGTTAGCCCTATGATAAAGTGCGAACTGAACCACTCTTCCCGGTTTCCTTCTTCCAGCATGACTTCCAGACAGCCTAAGCCGACCGCCATGGTCGCGATGCCAGCCCAGTCGGCATTTTTCAGGCTGCTGATATTCATTGGCTGATCATCCAGACCATAGCGAAGCATGGCCAGCATCAGTAAAGCCGGAGGCAGGTTGATGTAAAAAATGTAATGCCACGACAGATGCTCTGTCAGCCAGCCACCCAGAGTCGGGCCGATAGACGGCGCGAAAGTGGCCGTGACGCCGAACATCGCCATACCTATGGCCCGTTTATGAACCGGTAACAGCTGGACCACCAGTGAAAATGCCATCGGAATCAGCGCGCCGCCACTGAAGCCCTGCATGGCGCGAAAGGCAATCATTGAGCTCATACTCCAGGCGATGGAGCACAGCAGCGAGGACACAGTGAAAATCACCGTTGTGCCAATCAGGTAGCGTCGAGCCCCCAATGCCGTTGATAACCATCCGCTCAGGGGAATCGCGATCATTTCTGCCACCAGATACGAGGTGGAAATCCACGAACTTTCATCCAGGGTGGCGGACAGCGCGCCCTGAATATCTTTCAGGGATGAGTTGGTGATCTGAATATCAAGGATCGCCATAAACGCGCCCAGCATTCCGCCCAGCAGGGCAATCCAGTGCCGGAGCGGGACGTCATTCTCGGAGCGCTGATCAAGGGCTGGATTTGTCTGAGGCAGGGCCTGTTCACTCATGAGCGACCTCAACACTTGCCAGTGTTTCAGTTCCCTGCGCTGACTGTGAGCGGGTATCTATGGTCGCAACCACAGACAGGCCCGGCAGTAGCTGACCGGCGAGCTGCTCAGGGTGTGGGATCACAATTTTGACCGGCACCCGCTGAACAATTTTGGTGAAGTTGCCTGTGGCATTCTCGGGCGGCAGTAACGCAAACTTTGCCCCGGTGGCGGGCGAAAAGCTGTCGACAACACCGTCCAGAGTCTGGCCCGGATAGGCATCCAGCTCAAATTCCACATGTTGTCCCTGATGAATACTGGCAAGCTGAGTTTCTTTAAAATTGGCTTCAATCCAGACTTCCCGGGTAGGCACCAGACTGAGCAGCGGCATGCCCGGCTGGACATACAGTCCGATTCTCAGGCTGCGTTTGCCGACAATGCCGTCAACCGGGGCATAAATACGGGTGTAACTGAGATCGAGCTCCGCCTGTTTGACCTGCACCATGGCTTCCTGTATCGAAGCTTCCGCCTGACCTTTCTGGCTGTTCAGGACCAGAAGCTGATCTTTTGCCGCCTGCAGGCTGGCCTTTGCGGCTTCTAGTTCGGCAGCACTGACTTTCAGGTGTGAGCTGGCATCGTCGACTTCATCCTGAGACGAATAGTTTTTTGCCAGCAGGGAACGGGCGCGGCTGTCTTGCTGCGTTGCACGTTCCAGCTCTGCCTGCGCCGAGCTGACCTGGCTGGCCGACTGGCGAATCACGGTTTTCTGCAGCGCAAACTGGGCATTAAGGTGGGCGACTGCAGCTTGTGTCACAACCAGGTTGGCCTTGGCCTTTTCCAGCGCGGCCTGATAGTCACGATCGTCAATGGTGGCCAGCAGTTGCCCTGCTTCGACTCTGTCGTTATCGCTGACATAGGTTGCCTGGATATAGCCGGCCACTTTGGGGCTGATGTTGGTGATCTCACCCTGTAAATAGGCATTGTCTGTGGTTTCAAAATAGCGGCCGTAGCCGTACCAGTAGCTTCCCACCGACACGGCGATAAGACCCAGCGTCAGCGTTGCAATAAGAGGAAGGCGTGTAGATGTTTTAGAAGCTTGCTCGGTCATGAGAATTCGTATTGTTGTGATTTATGTTTGGGCATGAATTGTAAAAAATTATGAATTGGTTTATTAGATAGGAAAAATCGAAAACACTGTTGCGGATTTTTCACTAATGGTGGTGTTGCTTGTGGTTTTCGTGCAGGTTGCTTTCTGATGAATGGATGGTGGAATGGATTTAAATGCAATGGTGATGTTCGCTCAGGTGGTTGAGTGCGGGAGTTTTACGCAGGCCGCTGAGGCAATGGATATGACTAAGTCGACGATCAGCAGGAAAATTGCGGATCTGGAGAAAGATTTGGCGGTACGCCTGCTGACCCGCAGCACCCGCAATCTGGTGCTGACCCATGAAGGGGAAGCGTTTTATCAGTCGTGCCGTCAGGTGGTTGAAATTGCGAACCAGGCTGAGCTTGAAGTCACGGCAAATCAGGATTTGATCAGAGGCAGGCTGAATGTGGTGATGCCAGTCGAGGTCGGGCAGAAAGTGTTCGGTAAGAGTATCAACGCATTTTTGAAACAGTACCCGCATGTCAGCCTGCACCTTGAGTTAAGCAACCGGGAAGTTGATCTGATTGCTGAAGGGGTCGATCTGTATGTGCAGGTGGGCGACATTAACGATTCCGGTATGGTGGCAAGACCGTTTCATTCGTCGCGGCGGATCCTGGTTGCCAGCCCTGACTATCTCGCGTTGAACGGAAACATTGAGTCGCCGGCGGATTTGGCTGCGCCTCACCATCAGATCAAAATCTATAATGCCGTGAAGATACCGAATTGGGCGCTGGAAAAAGACGGACATCAGGTACAGATTGAACTGCCGTACCGTTTCAGGGTAAACACTATCACCTCGGCAATGTCTGCCTGCCTGGACGGACTGGGTATTGCCTTGTTGCCGGAGTTTATCTGTCGGGAACACATTGACCGTGGTGAACTGATACAGATACTGCCAGGCTGGGTGTCGCCGGTTGTGCCGATCAGCTTTGTTTACCCGCAGCGGGATTTGATACCGAACCGGCTTCGTCTGTTTATTGATTACTTGCTTGAGCGCTTTGAGGTGATCACCAGCGTTGCCGATAGCCAAGAGTAATCGCCACATCCGGGCTGTTATCCATATTGAATACATTTTCAGTGAGGACCAGCTCCAGCACGCTGGTGGGAAAATGGTAGCGGTATCCTGCCAGAATCTCGTTTGAGGCTTGTGACAGGGCCGAGGTGGCTTCTGACACACCTTCGTAAAAATGGTATTCCAGCAACACTCTGTGAGGGCCATTGAACTGATACTGCCAGCCTGCAGCTGCAGCATAGGTCAGCGTGTTATAAGGAATAAGTGCCGCCGGATTATGGCGATAAACTCCGCCAAACATGGCGTGAAAGCGATGGCGGTCCAGGTGATAGCTGTAGTTAAGCTGTAAGGCCTGCTCCAGGTTATGGTTATGGAACGGGCCGGAGTCTACATAGTTGTAATACAGGGAGGCGCCGATAGACAGCGCTTCCCTTGGGCGATCCAGTATCTGCCAGCCGCTGTACAGGGTCAGTGTTCGTGTCAGCGTTTCGCCTTTGAAATCTGAATACTCTACCCCGTATTCAGGGATAGAAATATCAAAGCTGTGCCTGGGCACATCCTCACGGCCGTTCAGGCTTATGCCGAACAGGTTATGAAAACCAAACGTCAGGTTATCTAAGTGGCTGTCCAGAGCAATTCGCCAGCTGGCGTCCAGCTCCAGTTGCCAGCCGGCTGTGACTTGCCACATTAATCCGGTGCTGAACGTCGACTGATAGTAGTCGGCCCGGTACTCAGGGGTTTCTGCCCAGATACTGGCCGTGGCCGCCGTGGCGTAAAATTCCAGTGACTCTTCGGGTAACGCAAAGCCGCTCCTGAGCTGCGGGCTCAGGCTGTTGGACTGGAGGGGCGATTGGGCATAGGTTTTCAGCGGCCCGAAATCCTGCGGACTTGGCGGCGCTGCGAAGGCTGTGTGCCAAATAGACAAGCCAATGACGAGAGTGCCTGTTACTGCCGGATACTGAAAGCATATCATTCATTTCTCCGGGTGCCGGATAATCCGTTTTTTATCGTGCCTGATTGCTATCGTATACCGCTAAGCTGTTGTGCAATATAACCAATCTGTCACTATAGTCATGGGATAAATTTAGTCATGAGATAGATACAGTCATCAGATAAAGTCAGGATTAAATTTACTTGCGATAAGAGCAGTATAAGTTAAGTCTTGTGTGCAATTTGCCTCACAATTGCAACCCTCAGGCGGAGAACGCTGAACGCTATCTGATTGACTACACTGAGACTATAGAAGCAGGCACTCAGTCATGAGTGTTTTTCGAGTTTTTGAGCAGCATGCTAGTGTACCGGTTGGCACTCTAAGTTGTTGTCCCGGTTGTTCCATTCTGACGTGCAATACCTGTTTATGCATTTTTTGGAGTGACAATGAAAATTGGTATCCTTTCCCGTAATTCAAAGCTGTACTCAACCCGTCGTCTGATTGAAGCCTGCCGTGAGCGTGGGCACGAGGCACAGGTTATCGATGCGTTACGCTGCTACATGAACATCAATTCCGACCAGCCTTCCATCCATTCCAAAGGTCAGGATTTATCTGGTTTGGATGCGATTATTCCGCGCATCGGCGCCTCGGTCACTTTCTATGGCTGTGCGGTATTGCGCCAGTTTGAAATGATGGGCGTTTTTCCGGTCAATGAATCTGTGGCGATTACCCGCTCCCGGGATAAATTACGTTCACTGCAATTGCTGTCGCGCAAAGGGGTCGGGATGCCTATAACCGGCTTTGCCAGTAAACCGGACGACATTGGCGATTTGCTTGAAATGGTGGGCGGCGCACCTGTGGTGATCAAACTGCTGGAAGGGACGCAAGGGATAGGTGTGGTACTGGCCGAAACCCGCAAGGCGGCAGAAAGTGTGATTGAAGCTTTTCTGGGCCTGAAAGCGAACATTATGGTGCAGGAATACATCAAAGAAGCCGGCGGCGCGGATATCCGCTGTTTCGTGATCGGCGATAAAGTGATCGCCGCGATGAAGCGCCAGGGCGCTGAAGGGGAGTTCAGATCGAATTTACACCGGGGCGGTTCGGCGTCATTGATCAGGATTACTCCGGAAGAACGTAAGACGGCAGTGCTTGCCGCTAAGGTGATGGGGCTGCGCGTAGCCGGTGTGGATTTGCTGCGTTCTCAGCGCGGGCCGCTGGTGATGGAAGTGAACTCCTCCCCAGGTTTGGAAGGGATTGAACAAGCGACTGGTAAGGATATCGCGGGTATGATAATCAAATACATAGAATCAACCGCAAAACCGCAGAGGACGCGCACCAGTGGCAAAGGCTAGATTAAACAAAGTCATCGAATTTATTGGCACCGAAGTGCCGCCAGGACAATCAGCCACCATAGATTTAGAAGCTGCTCAGCTATATACCCATTCACCTCTGCACATTCCGGTTCATGTGGTGAACGGGCGCTATCAGGGGCCCGTATTGCTGGTCAGCGCTGCTATTCATGGTGATGAGCTCAATGGTGTGGAAGCGGTCAGGCAACTGCTGAATAAAGTGGATCCGTTGAAATTGCACGGTACTTTAGTGGCTGTTCCCGTTGTTAATGTGTTCGGATTTATTCATAAATCACGCTATTTACCTGACCGACGCGATCTCAACCGGTGTTTTCCCGGCTCTGAACGTGGATCAACGGCCGCCCGTATGGCCTACCAGTTCAGTGAACACGTCGTTAAAAAGTGTACGCATATTATTGACTTGCATACAGGGGCGATTCACAGAGGGAATCTGCCCCAGGTGCGGGCAAATCTTGACGATGAAGCAAGTGCCGAAATGGCGCATGCTTTCGGCACCCCTGTGATTCTGGATGCCGCTATTCGTGATGGCTCACTACGGGCGGTAGCGGATGCGGCAGGTATCCCGGTTATCACCTACGAAGGCGGGGAAGCGTTGCGGTTTGAGCCGCTTGTGATTGCTGCGGCGGTGAAAGGGATAGTGAGTGTCATGCGGATGCTGGGAATGATACGCCGGGTAAGCCGGAAAAAAGAGCAGGCGTCGCCTTTTATCGCCCGCTCCAGCAGCTGGGTGAGGGCTGAGCAGAACGGAATAGTGCGCTGTGTGGTGGCACTCGGTGAGCGGGTAACCAAAGGGCAGGTGCTTGCCTATATCAGTGCCCCGCTCGGCCATGGTGAAGACACTATGGCTGCACCCAGAGACGGCATCGTTATCGGCCAGCAAATGCTGCCGTTGGTCAATGAAGGGGACGCGGTTTTTCACCTTGCTTATTTCAATAAAGGGGCAAGTTCAGAAGTCGAGCAACAAATTGAATCGTTTCTTGATGAAGTCAGCGATGAAGTTGATATCACCTGATGGGATGTTGAGCTAACCACTCTTATTTTTGCGCACGGGAGGCGCACCTTATGGTCAATTCGGAAACCGCTACAGATTGGTTTATTGATGGTTGGCAGTTAGGGGATACACCGCGTCAACTGACGCTTGAAGATTGCGAGACGCTGGAGAAAGACTGCTGGTATCACTGCCAGCGTGATGCCACCGGGCTGAAGCACTGGTTGTCCAAAGTGGGCGTGCCACCGTCACTGACTTCAGCTTTACTGGCGGATGATACACGTCCGCGCTTCGAGCTGTTGGGGGAGGAGACTTTCCTTCTGATACTGCGAGGCATTAATCTGAATGAAGGGAATAACCCGGACGACATGCTAAGTATCCGGTTTCTCTATTTTAAAGGTTGCCTGATCTCTACCCGTAAATACCCGTCACGGGCAATTGCTGAGGCGCGGCGTCAGTGTGAAGAAGGCAACAGTCCGCCGAGCTTGTTGGCCATGCTGGCAACCATTGTTGATAAACTGAACCGGAATATTGAAACCTTTCTCGACCCGATTGAAGAAGATATTGAATATTACGCAGAGCATCAGGATGAAGCTGATAGCCAGTCACTGGCTCACCTGAACAAACGCTTGCTGAAAATTCGCCGCTTTCTGACTCCCCAGCGCTATGCACTGGATGATTTGCTGCATTCGGAAATGGCGAGTTTGGAATCGTTGCGTATGCCCTTGCTGAACTGCCGTGATCTTGTGGTACGGATTAACGAGTCGATTAACTTTTATATCGACCAGATCCAGGTCATCAATCAGCACCTGGGCCAGATGCAGTCTGAGAAGGTAAACCGAAACACGTATCTTATTTCGATGATCTCTATTATTTTCCTGCCTATCAGTTTTCTTACCGGCTTGCTGGGCGTTAATATTGGCGGCATGCCTGGTGTGGATTCATCCACGGCATTCTGGCTGTTTTGTATCGCTTTAATAGTGGTTACCGTGTTTGAGATTATTTTGTTCAGAAGGATGAAATTTATTTAATGATAGAAGCCGTTCTACAAAGTCGGTTGGCTTATAACCTGTTTATTATTCTGGCTTTTCTGATTGTTTACGCGATTGCAAAACGTGTCATCAACTTGTGGCTGACCAGGCTGGGTAAGACCAAGATGGTGAGTGAAGCCAGAGTGCGGTTTATCTCTCGTGTTTTATCGTCCGTGGTGTTTTTCGTGTTGTTCAGTGTGGCGGTGATCAGCCTGGGGCTGGGATACAGTGACATTTCACTGTTTTTCTCTTCGGCCTTTGCCGTGCTGGGTGTCGCCCTGTTCGCGCAATGGTCCATGCTGAGCAACGTGACGGCGAGTGTGTTGATCTTTTTTGTGTTTCCGTACCGTATTGGCGATCGGGTCAAAGTAGTGGATAAAGACGATGATATCAGTGGGGTGATCAATGATATCACCATGTTTCATGTGATTATTGAGCGCACAGATGGCAGCCTGGTCACTTATCCCAATAACATCATTTTGCAAAAACCAGTGATTAAGCTGACTCAGCTGGTGGTAAACCCTAAGCCGGACAATGAGCAGCCTGAGGCAGTTGATACACCACAGGCAAGCACGCAGCAGCCAATGCAGCAGTAACCAATGTAAGAAAAACTATGAATGAAGAACAAGACAAAGCAGCGGTGAAAGATCTTCTGCCACAACAGGAACTTAGTCAGTGGGTTGAAGATCTTAACCGGGTTCATGACGAAGAGCAGGAAAGGGTATTCTCAGAAGCCTCGGAAGTGCTGGAAACGTCTGAGCTGGGTTTATTGCTGGAATCTTTGCCTCTTGATGAGCGTCTGGCTCTCTGGCAGACCGTTGCGCCGGAAGAGCGGGTAGAAGTCCTGGTTGCCATGCGATCCGATGCGCGGGGTGTGCTGATCGACAATCTCAGCATGCCGGATTTGCGGGCTATGCTGCACGGGCTGGATGCTGAAGATCTGATCGAACTGTCGCAGAGTCTGTCAGATAAGCTGGTGGATTTTGCGCTGGCGAAGATGAGCCAGGATCAGAAGTCCTGGTATGAACAGAGCCAGCAGTATGACGAAGAACAGATTGGCCGCTATGTGGATCACAGCCTGGTGATGTTAACGCCGAATACCCGTGTTTTCGAAGCCTTGCGTGCGGTGCGACGTGCCGATCATCCTATGCTGGATCGCGTTTATGTTGTTGACAAAAAAGGGTTGTATAAAGGCGAGGTGTCATTACCTGTCCTGCTGGCGGCCGATGGCCAGGCCAGAGTGGACAGCCTGGAAGATGATATTGCCTCTCCCCTGAAAGCGGAAATGGACGTTTATGATGCTTCAGAACGTCTTGAACACTCGGACCAGGCGGCGATGGCGGTGGTAGATGAATCCGGCCGCTTTGTCGGGCGCGCTACGCTCCGGCTGGCGATGGAGATTACCCGGGAAACCTATGAAGCCAGACTGATGGCACGGGCGGGTCTGAATGAAGACACCGACCTGTTTGCCCCCGTCTGGCTCAGTGCAAAACGTCGTGCTTTGTGGCTGGGCATTAACCTGCTTACTGCATTTCTGGCGTCCTGGACTATCGGGTTGTTCGAAGCCACGCTCAGCCAGGTGGTGGCACTGGCGGTCCTGATGCCTGTGGTGGCGTCAATGGGGGGCATTGCCGGCAGCCAGACCTTAACCCTGATTATCCGCGGTCTGGCGATGGGGCAAATCACTTTTGGTAACGTGTGGTCGCTGGCCAAAAAAGAGTTGCTGGTCGCCTGCCTGAACGGCGTGCTCTGGGCGGTCGTTATCGCCATTGTGGCGGCTGTCTGGTTCAGCAGTGTGGGGATTGGTGGAGTGATAGCCGCTGCTATCACCATTAATATTGTGGTTGCAGCAATTGCCGGTGTTGTTATTCCGGTGATCCTGGATAAATACGAGATTGATCCTGCCCTGTCCGGGTCTGTCATACTCACTACAGTCACAGATGTGGTGGGCTTTTTTACCTTTCTCGGTCTTGGCAGCCTGTTTTTGCTGGGCTGAACCACGAAGATTCCCTCCCCTTGGCAAGGGGAGGGTCAGGGTGGGGTTCGTGAAGCGGGCACGGGTTTGATGATTATGCCTTGTAACCCCCTCCTAACCTCCCCCTTGAAAAGGGGGAGGGATAGTCAAAAGCAAAATAAACAGAACCGGAGTGGTCAATGGACTGGAAATTCAACGCTGAAGATTTGGGCCAGATTGTGATCGGCGCCTTTGCCCTGGGCGTCCCCATTTCCTTTTCTGAAGAAGCCTGGCAACTGAGTGAATCTCTTCCACTGCTGAATTTGTCTGTCCTTGTTGTGCTCACCTTGGTTTTTATGGGGCTATACGCTTACCAGTCCATGTTTGGTCAGAATATCCGTAAACGCGTGCCTGTTTTTCTGGTCAGGGTACTTGGGGCCTATCTGATCACTTATCTGGTGGTTTGCCTGATCCTGTTTTCGCTTAACCAGTTCCCACTCATCGATAATTGGGTCGTTGCTGTTAAACGTGCATTGATCATTGCCATGCCCGCTTCTATGGGAGCGATTATTGTGGACAGTTTCGATAAAGAATAAAGGCACTCTCTCAACATACATTCAGCCGGCCAAATCTGATTATGGCAATTATTTGCTAATGTAATTGAACGATGTTTTTTACCTGAATGTATCCTGAATTAGTATCAGATTTAACAAGCTGCTGGTTTAAATCGAGAAGGGTATGATTACAATTAAACCCTGTTTTATTTACGGGTATTGAACAATGAAAAAAATGGCTTTTGTAGCGGTCTCTCTGGTGACTTTATTAACGGGGTGTGCGGGCCAGATGGCAGCAACCAATGCAACCATGAAATTCAATATGGATGTGGTGGATAACCGTTATGCACGTGGCGGTCTGACCATTGCGATGGCGCCGGTTTATGCTGTGACCACAGTGGCAGATTACATGGTGCTAAACCCTATCGAGTTCTGGACCGGCGAAAATGCGGTAACTCAGAAACAGTCTATCTATGACGTTAAAGGTGAAGATTACATCAAGATTAATGATCAGCTTGATGACGATCTTAAAACGGCGCCCATCAAGCCTCTGAACTGAATGATTCGTACTCCTTAACCTGCCGCTCTGCGCTAACGGCTATGGCCCGGCAGGTACTTTCTGCGTAAAACATGCGATATCATGGGCTTCCTGAAACAGAATTCGGAAGCCCGGTATGCCCCATCCGCACAGCACGTTTTCATCACCTAAAGTGGCGGTTCTCGCTGTCACCTACAAAGACGATCAACTCATTCTGGTTCAACGCAAAAATGAACCGCAGAAAGATGGCTGGGGCTTTCCCGGCGGCTCCGTCTGGCCGGGTGAAACCCTGCGTGATGCGGCTGTGCGGGAATTGAAAGAAGAAACCAGTGTGTTAGCGGTAGCAGAACAACTATTGGAAGTGGTTGAAGTCAATGAATTCGATGGTGACAACTGTCACCATCACTTTATTCTGGTGCCTGTACTTTGCCGCTATGTGGCAGGAGAGCTGCAGCCGGGTGATGACGCCAGTGACTGTTGCTGGATGTCAGTGGCCGACATTGTCAGCAACCAGTCGGATCTCATCGAAAAAGTGGCCGATGTGGCGCTGAAGGCTCAGCAGACGTTGTCAGAATAGTACCCAGCCAGCGTGATGGTGATGCGGCGAACTCACTTGTATTCTGTGCCTTTGAGAGTCAGTGCAGTTAGTGCATAACAATGTCTGGCCTCTGAAAGCAGTCGCTTATAAAATCGCATCAGCTTTGGATATTCAGACGGACATCAGATGATGCAAACCTTGTTCAGAACCTTTCTGCTTTGCTGCTTTTTTGTGTCGCTCATTGCAACAGCGGCCCCCAATATACTGCTGGGCAATCCGGCAGACCCGGCAACCACAGCAGCAGGGCAAGCGGTGAATGCGGCCTATGATTACAAAGATTCCCTGAACCGCGATACTCCCAGAGGTGCGCTGAAAGGTTTTCTGGAAGCGATTTACGAGCAGGACTACACGAAAGCGGCGAAATACCTGGACTTGCGTTACATGCCTAAAGGAATGAGCGCCAGAAATGGAGAAGACTACGCCAGAAAACTGCATGCCATCATTGAGCGGAATCTGTGGATTAATCTTCAGGACATTGATGATACCCCGGCAGGGGATCTGGATGATCTGTTGCCTGACTATCGGGAGTCGTTCGGCAATATTAATGTTAAAAACACGGAAGTGTCACTCCTGTTGCAGCAAGTTCCAAGCAAAAAGCTGGGCAAAATCTGGAAGATCTCCAATGCCACAGTCGCACTGGTCCCGAGTTTGTATGAAGAACTGGGCTACAGCCCGCTGACAGAATGGTTCATCCAGAATGTGCCGGACGGCTATCTGTTCAAACTCAGCCTCTGGGAAATGACGTTTCTTTTTACCTGTTTGTTAGCCTCATTTGCGATCGTGACGCCAGTCTGTCTGATTACAGCCTGGTTGGTCCGGAAAACAGACATCAAGATGAAAGACGATTTGGCAGGTTTAATCGCCAAGCCTTTGCTGTTTTTTACCGCACTGGGTCTGGATCATCTGTTGCTGTCGAATGCGACACTGACGGCCAATGCCAGAGCCTTGCTCAATAATGGGTATCTTCTGTTGGGTGCCAGCCTGTGGCTTGGCTGGTCTGCGATTGGGCTTTTTCAGTACATTCTTCGTGAGCGTTTAATTAACAACGGCAATAAACAAGGGGCGGCCATGGTTCGTCCCTTCCTGACATTTATCCGTATCATTTTGCTGATCTTTGCTGTGTTGTCCTGGATGGAATACCAGGGTTTCAATGCGACAGCCTTGCTGGCCGGAATGGGCGTGGGTGGTGTTGCCCTGGCTTTGGCTTCCAAACAAACACTGGAAAACTTCATTGGTACCATGATGCTCTATTCTGCGGCACCGGTAAAAGTGGGTAATTTGTGCAATTTCGGTGGGATCCGGGGCACGGTAGAAGAAATTGGCCTGCGTTGTACCCGCATCAGAACCATAGACAGAACCGTTATCCATGTGCCGAATGCCAAGCTATCGGAAATGGAAATTGAAAATATTTCGATGCGGGAAAAGATCCGGTTTAAATCGGATATTCGTCTGGATTACAGCACATCGACCACGCAATTAAAGCAGATTATTGATGAAATAAAACTGCTGCTGGAAAATCATGAAAAAGTCGATAAAAAGCCCCTGCGTGTGACGTTTCGAGGTTTTGGTGCGCACGGATTAGAAATCAATGTATTTGCGTATATTGGCACCAAAAGCCTGCCGGTTTATCAGGTGGCCGCCCAGGAAATCCATTTAGGCATTATGGAAATCGTCGAAAAGCAGGGCTCCAGAATCGTACCAGCTACTTTTGATGCCCAGCTTCTGTCGTAATGATATACCGACTTCCGGGCTGTGGCCCGTATCGGCACCTCAGAAGGTTCGGACACGAATGTTCAGATGAAAAGCAAAGGAGAGATAAATGTTTGCAGTGATTTTCAAGGCGACAACAGGTGAGCAGGACAGCCAGTATACCGAGATGGTCAAAGTGATGCGGGATCTGGCATTTGAAAAATATGGGTGCCTGGACTTTATCGCTGTGACAGAAGGGGATCAGGAAATTGCGATTTCCTACTGGAACGCCGAAGAGGATATCCAAAACTGGCACAAAGACAGCCAGCATTCACTGGCCCAGCAATTTGGCCGTGAAAAGTGGTACGCCTCCTACACTGTGCAGGTTGTGGAAGTGAAGCGGCAGTACAGTTTTAATAAGTAATTCTATCAGGTTGAATTCATCTGTGCTGTTAACGATTTCTTGCAGCACAGTTTGATACATCTACCCAGGGAAAATCATCTCCCTGCGCCCTCCTACGCAGGTAAACTTTTTTCTTTGCCCGCGGTGTCGATGAGTTGGATTTGCGCTTCACTACAAGCTGGTTTGGTGCCTTAAAATGGCAAAATAAGGGTGTTTTAAATTATTGTTTTTTAATGGTTTGTTTTTCTTACTCTCAAACATTCTAAATGCTAGACTCTGAATCAAATTAGTGGAGGCGATGATGTATAAAGAGAATGAACTATTTAATCAGGTTAGTTTTTCCCGCCAGGATTTATCAGAAGCTGTATTCAAACGCTGTCAGTTTTACCGTTGTGACTTTAGCCGAGCAAATTTAAGGGATGCAGTTTTTGAAAACTGTAAGTTTATTGAGCCGGGGGCTATCGAAGGCTGTCATTTTGACTATTGCGATTTGCGTGATGCGAGTTTTAAAAACTGTCAGTTAGCTTTAGCAAACTTTAAAGGTGCAAATTGCTTTGGTATTGAATTGCGGGATAGTGATTTGAAAGGTGCCAATTTTATTCAGGCGAGTTTTGTGAATCAAATCAGTCATCAGATGTATTTTTGCTCTGCTTTTATTACCGGCTGTAATTTAAGCTATGCCAATTTTGAAAGTCAGTGCCTTGAGAAATGCGATCTATTTGAAAATAAATGGTATGGGACGAACTTACGGGGGGCATCTTTGAAAGGGTCGGACTTATGCAGAAGTGTTTTCTCTGAAGACTGCTGGGTACAATTTTCTTTCCAGGGTGCAGATCTTAGCTATTCAGAACTTGATGGTCTCGATCCCCGAACAGTCGATTTAACGGGTGTGAAAATCTGCGATTGGCAGCAAGAGCAATTGCTGGAGCCTCTCGGTATTGTCGTTCTGCCGGGTTGATGCGTTTTTAAAGCTGTGAAACGACGCCGTTAGCCAAGGCTAGCGGCGTACGTGAAGAATCCACGGAGACGGAAAGATTAACTTATTAATTCACATTGAAAAGCCATCAAACCAGCAGTGCTGATACTTCAGGGATAAGGTTTATTCAGCAGTGCTCGAACTAAAATGGACAGACTTAATATCAACCCATTGATTGTTGCCGGTGTAATCGTTTTGATTATCCTGTAAAGAAAGGATAGGTTGCTGAGTAAAGATACCAGGCTCAGGGACATAGTCACTGCTCGCGTCAGTCAGACCATCGGTGAGTGCCACATTCATCGGTGTATTGGCATCAATCAATCTCAGTTGCTGCATGAGTTGATCTAATTGTGGCAACGAACCGGACAGGCTTCTATTCGTGCGTAAGATGATTTTCTACTCGGTTAATTGATCGTTCACTAAATGTTGGTGCGTTTTCACACCACCGAGTTTACTGACATAATTTGTATTGGATGAACCAATAATGACCCCGCTCATTTCGCGGAATGTGATCATGGTATTGCTGCTGTTTAACTGAACTAAATAATCAGCGCTATAAGCCCATGAACTGATGATATCTGTAAAACTACCAGATGCATTCCCTGCGATAATTCGAATATCTCCATCATCAAAAAGGCCATTTTGATTGACATCAAAAGTCATTTCTATGTTTGATTGATGAATCGGCTCTTGAAGTGGGTGGTAAAGTCCAATTTCGATATCAAACCAATCTGTAATCTCCTTCGAATAACCTTCGGCAGTTTTTGTCAAACTATCACTTACATTTCCCAGGTTTTCTGTCGAAGAACCCCCACAACCCATTAATGTGACCAAAGAAAGGGCTGATAACAGCTTTATTTTCACGATATTTTCCTTACTCGTTTTTATTTTAAAAAGAGCGACTGACCAGCCTTGAAGGCATAAGGCGCATTATGCCTTTCGACCCATTCCTGAATGGTGTGCAAGCAGACCAGAGCGCGAAACATTTTGGTAAGCATTTCAAGCGAGCTAGTATCTATGCAAATTTTATTTAACACAAGCCATTGATCTATATATATTCAATTGGTTGATATTAAATCAGTGTTATTGCGATAAAGTAACCTTTCAGTCTGTTTATTGTGCAATGTGTCTTCCTGAAAAGGATCAGGAAATTCATCTCTTTCAAGATTAATATCAAGTCTGAATAGATGTCGCGAGAAGGAGTGGTTTCAAGCCTGGTTGTTTTGTCGTCTGAAGTGACTGGTTTGAACAAAACGGCGGGTTCAACCGCCGTACAATATGACAACTTTTTTAATCCAGAATGATATGAGGAATAAACATCGAGGTATCTTTGGTGATGTAACCTGTATCTTCCCGGATCGTCAGTCCGGCGGGTTCGTCATTGATTAACCAGCTGCCGATGAGCATATGGTTGTTACCAAAACGGGGTAAATGGGTATATTGCTGGACTATATAGCCTTCGTCGCCGTACGGCCCCGGCTCATGTTGCAGTATTTCACCGGCACGATGCACGCTGATGTTGGCACCTTCGCGACTGAAAATCGGTTTTTTCACAAAATCCGTCAGGCTTGCGGCTTTGGGATCATCAGAAAAGTAGGCGGGCAACAGGTTCGGGTGGTGAGGAAACATTTCCCACATCAGCGGCAGAATGGCCTTATTTGAACTGATGCTTTTCCACATAGGTTCCAGCCAGTTGACATTGGCGGTGTGCAGATACGCGGCATACTCTTCCCGGAACATGAACTCCCACGGATAGAGCTTGAACATCCAGCGAATGGGGTTGTCGTCCAGATCGGTAAACTCACCGTCCTGATTGATACCTATGTCTTCAACGTACACAAACGCGATTTTCAGTCCGGCTTCTCTGGCGCAGTCTTCAAGATACTGCACTGTATCTCTGTCTTCCACGCTGTCACGGCAGCAGGCAAAATGCAGTGTTTGGCCCGGCTGATAGCTGCCTAATGCCGCCATGCGCTGAATCATCAGCTCCTGAATCAAATTGTACTGATCGGCGCGCCTTGGCAGTTTGCCGGCATTGACCTGATCTTCAAGCCACAACCATTGCCAAAAGCTGGCTTCGTAAAGTGACGTTGGTGTGTCGCTGTTAAATTCGAGCAGTTTTGCCGGGTGACGGCCGTCGTAGGCAAAATCCAGTCGCCCATACAAACTGGGTGCTTTTTGTTTCCACGAGCTGGCGATCAGATCCCACATGTTTTCCGGGATCTGAAACTTTTTCAGTAAGGCTTCATCGCGGATGACTTTATCGACGGCTTCCAGGCTCATTTGATGGAGTTCGGCGGTAGGTGCTTCCAGTTCACTTTCAATCTGCTGCAAACTGAACTGAAAGTAGCGGTCTTCGACCCAATACGGTTCGCCTTCCAGGGTATGAAAACGAAATCCAAATTCATCTGCCAGCATTTTCCAGTTGGGGCGGGGGGTAATAGGAACCTGAATCATAGTGCTGCTCGAATGGTCAATCAGGCCGACATTATCATGGGGGACGGATGAGAAAGTAAAGATTCCCTGTGTATGAAAAGTCCGACTTGGATCATGATCGCATAACATTGATGAGAATATACGTTTCGTATACACTTCGTTTATTCAATGTATATCATTCAGGGCACCCTATGGGGATTGTAAAAATATCGGATGAACTTCATGAGGAAATCCGCAAAGCCAGCAGCACGATGTCGCGTTCCATTAATGCTCAGGCCGAGTTTTGGATAAAGATGGGTCTGCTGGCCGAAATGAACCCGACACTGACGTATAACGAACTGATTCGCAAACTGTTACTCAGTGACGCGGGATCAGTACAGGAATTAATGAGTGAACAAAATTAATATTAAAACCGCGCAAGAAATTGAATTGATGCGGGAATCTGGCCGTTTGTTAGCCTCGGTATTTTCGATGCTGGATAACTTCGTGGCTGCCGGTGTATCGACCATGGCGATTAACGATAAGGTCGACGCTTTTATTACCGACGCATTGTCTGCCCGACCAGCCAGTAAAGGCCAGTATGATTATCCGTATGTCCTGAATGCGTCGATCAATGAAGTTATCTGTCACGGTATGCCGGATGAAAACCGTGTGCTGAAAGATGGCGATATTATCAATCTCGACATCACACTGGAGAAAAATGGCTTCATTGCCGATTCCAGTAAAATGTATTGCATAGGTAAAGTTCAGCCACGTGCGTCCCGGCTGGTAAAAGCAACCTACGAAGCCATGTGGCAGGGTATCGCGCAGGTGAAGCCAGGGGCGACACTGGGTGATATCGGTTATGCGATTCAAAAACATGCGGAAAGTCATGGTTATTCTGTGGTCCGGGAATATTGCGGCCACGGCATAGGCCGGGAAATGCATGAAGAACCCCAGGTGCTACACCATGGGCTGAAAGGACGCGGGTTGCGACTGCAGCCGGGCATGACATTCACCATTGAACCCATGATCAATGAAGGCACATACAAAACCAAAACCAAGAAAGACGGCTGGACCGTGGTGACGAAAGATAAAAAACTGTCGGCGCAATGGGAGCATACAATACTGGTGACAGAAACCGGTTATGAAGTACTGACGCTGAGAGAAGAAGAAAAGCACTGACGGGTAATGCCGGCTAAACAGAGACCCCAGTACGTCTGACTGGCTGTTTGATGGCATTGGAACCCTTGCCAGATAGCCGACTCTTCATAGTTACATCAATATCGGAATAACTAGCATGGTAGCAATCACCACGGAACGTCTGACGATCAGGCCGCTAACGGCGGCAGATGTCGATTTCATTTTTGAACTGTATAACACCCCGGGCTTTAAACGTTTTGTCGGCGATAAACAGCTCCATACTCGTGAGGATGCGCTGAATTATCTCGAAGCATCGCTTATCAGTATGTGCCAGACAAAAGGGCTGGGACTCCAGCGCGTTGCATTGAAAAGCGATGATACACCTATTGGCATCTGCGGCCTGATCAAGCGTGATTCTCTGGAAGACATTGATTTAGGGTACGGCTATTTACCCGGTTTTGAGGGAAAGGGATATGCTTTTGAAGCCGCCCGGAGCACACTGTGCTTTGCTCGCGATGAGCTCTCTTTGACCCGCTTGGTTGCTATAACCGATTCAGAGAACCGCAGATGCATTGATTTGCTGACCAGGTTGGGTTTCCATTACGAGACGAACCATGAAACCTTGCCTGACGGCGGGTTGCTTGTGCTGTATGGCATTGAGCTGTGAATAAATAAAGGAGTACACAGTGTCTGAATCAATGACAGAGAAAGAAAAGATGCTCGCGGGTCTGGCATACAGTGGCAGAGATGCCGAGCTGGTCAATGACCGTCAAGAAGCCAAAGTCATGTGTCACCGTTTTAATCTGGCCGATCCGCGCGATTCGCAAGCCAGAATGGCGATTCTGGCAGAAAGGGTACAATTTTCCGGCGATGCCCATATGGAACCGTCTTTTTACTGCGACTATGGTTATAACATTGTGCTGGGCGCTAATTTTTATTCGAACCATAACCTGACCATACTGGATGTCTGCAAAGTGACTATCGGTGAGAATGCGTTTATTGGCCCTAATGTCATGATTTCCGCAGCCTCTCACCCTATCGATCCCGTTGAACGGCTGCATGGGGAAGACGGTGCGCCGGTGTGGATAGGTGACAATGTCTGGCTGGGAGGCAATGTGGCCGTTTTGCCTGGCGTGCGTATTGGGCATAACTGTGTGATTGGCGCCGGCAGTGTTGTCACCAGAGATATTCCGGATAACAGCGTTGCAGTGGGTAACCCATGCCGTGTTGTCAGAGAGATCACACCGTCTGAGCCATCAGCTGTGATGGCCGGTGGCTAATCAGGGAGAAATATTGTGCCGCAAGCAATTCTGACTCATCTGATGTTTGAAGGGGATGCCGAAGAGGCGATGAATTTCTATATCAGCCTGTTTGCCGGATCTGAAATTCGTCACATTGAGCGTTACCCGGATGGCGAGTCGAAAGGCATGGTCAGGCAGGCCCGTTTTGTGCTTGCAGGCCGGGAATTCATCGCTATCGATTCGTTCATTTCGCACCATTTTACGTTTACGCCTGCGATGTCTGTCTTTGTTGACTGTGAATCGGCAACCGAGTTTGAGCGGGTTTACGCCTCGCTCACCGAAGGAGGTAATGCCCTGATGCCTGCCGATAATTACGGTTTCAGCCAGCGTTTCGGCTGGGTGACGGATCGTTTTGGGGTGTCCTGGCAGATTAACCTGCCTTGAGCCGGATGGAACCGGAAAATGAAAAAAGCCGCTGAATGTCAGCGGCTTTGCAGAATGAAACACAGAGTAGCCTGCGATTAAGGCGTGGCAATCTTAAACCAGAACGGGAATTCGTCCATCATGCCCATCAGCTGACCAAAGGCCTGAACATTGCCTTGGGTTGTGACCTTACCGTCTTGCAATAGTTGCTGGAAGCTTTGCTGTTTAATCAGCATGTTGTCCATATCGCTGCGGTTAATGGTGATGGTGACATCGGCGTTATCGCTTTGCTGGCCTTTGATGTTGTTCAGGTGGCTGTTTTCCAGCTCCAGCAGATAGCGTTCATCACGATCCGGGAACACAAAGTTAAGTGTGAGTTTTTTCCCTTCCGCTTTTTCTGCGTTCGGAAGAAACGCCGGGCCGCTACCGCAATCAACTCTCTGAGCAAATCCGGTAGCGTATTCATCGCCTCGCTGCAGGAACAACCGGCTGAGTTTCGCAGCCGGTTTTTAAATGCGGATGTGTTGCGCATTAAGCAGTGATGCTGTCTGTGTGATGTTGCTGCTGGTGGCTGGCTGGTCTGTTGAGTATCAGCTCAGCGGCTTTTTCTGCAATCGCGATAGTCGGCGCATTGGTATTACCGCTGATCAGGGTTGGCATCACAGAAGCGTCCACCACGCGCAAGCCTTTCACGCCATACACTTTGAGTTCGGTATCTACTACGGCCATCGCGTCATGACCCATTTTGCAGGTGCCAACCGGGTGATAGACCAAACCTATGTGCTGTTTGATCTTGTCAAAGATTGCCTCATCGGTGTCTGCTTCAATGCCCGGATTCAGTTCTTCAGCCCGGTAGCCATCGAAAGCCGGCGCCGCCAGAATCTTACGTAACTGCCGAATGCCGTCGACCAGCACTTTTTTATCTTCCTCATGGGCGAAAAAGTTAAAATCAATGTCTGGTGCCATAGCAGGGTCTGCCGAACGGAGTTTTACCGTCCCGCTGCTTTTCGGGCGCAGTACACAGACGTGGCAGGAATAACCATGCTGAGCCATCAGTTTCAAATCGCGGCCGCTGTCGTCAAACAGCAACGGCAACATATGCAGCTGGATATCAGGGCGATCCAAATCCTCCCGGGATTTGATAAATCCGCCCGCTTCAGTGATGGAATTTGACAGCTTGCCTTCCTTTTTCAGCACATATTTCAGTGTATCGGGAGTCATACGCAACAGGCCGCCGAGTGAAGCGGTGAAGCCGTCTTTTTTCTTACTTTTAACCAGTATGCAGGCATCGACATGCTCTTGCAGGTTTTCGCCGACGCCCGGTAAGTGGTGCTGGCAGTCAATGCCATGCGCTGCGAGGTGATCCTGGTCGCCGATACCCGACAGCATCAGCAGCTGTGGTGAATTGATGGCACCGCCACTGAGGATAACTTCCTGATCAGCATGGAAAGTGAGCTCCTGCCCTTTATAGGCGAAGCTGACACCAATGGCCTTTTTATCTTCAATAACGACTTTTTTTACTGTGGCTTCCGTCAGTACGGTCAGGTTTTTCCGTTCCATGGCCGGGTGCAGATAACCACGGGCAGCACCGCAGCGCTGGCCATTTTTAATCGTGCATTGGTAATAACCCACGCCTTCCTGAGCAGCGCCGTTGAAATCTGGATTGAATTTGAATCCGGCCTGCTGGCTGGCCTGAATAAAAGCCTCTGTGAGCGGATACTGGGCCTGACGGTCACTGACATGCAGCGGGCCACTGTCACCATGAAAGGCATCGGCCCCGCGCTCATTGCATTCGGATTTCTTGAAGTAAGGCAACAGATCATCAAAGCCCCAGCCGGAATTGCCCAGTGCAGACCAATGGTCGTAATCCTCTTTTTGACCACGGACATAGAGCATAGCGTTCACGGAAGAACTGCCGCCCAGCACTTTGCCTCGCGGTACGAAAACCGGTTGTCCGTTACGCAGTGCAGGATTGGACGTTGCGTTGTAGGCCCAGTTATATTTCCTGGAAAACATGAAATACGCGAAGGCACCAGGGGTACTGACAACGGGCGTTTTATCCGATGGGCCGGCTTCCAGCACCAGCACTGAGTATTTTCCATCGGCTGTTAAGCGGTTTGCCAGTACGCAGCCAGCAGAACCGGCACCGACAACAATATAATCATAACGAGATTTCATAGTGCCTCCTTGCAAGCAACTGCTGATATTTTATCAAACTGTTAACATTTTGCTTTTTGCTGAGGACGCCAAATCATTATCATCTGGTCGTTTTTATAAATTATGTCAAATTAATGAAAATTTATTACTTAAAAATCATTACTTTATAAGCAATCGCTTGCCTCTGGTACAGGATCACATTTCATAACATTTCCTGGCAATCAAAAGTGCAACATAGTGCATTAGCGATTAGGATCTTACTATCTGGTAAGCGGATTACCCTGTGGATAAGGATGTCACTGTGCTGAAAGCTGTCTCTGGGCTGATTGCTCTTTCGATGTGGATAATGCTCGCTGTTACCCCTGCGATGTTTGGTTTGTTACTCGCCGGGCCGGTTTGTTTGGTGCTGGGGGAAGTCAATGGGGCAGTGGTGATGAGTTTCACTGCCATTGGCTTGATTGTCGGTGCGGTATGGGCGGAGAGAATCCGTTCTGGTGAAGGCCTGTCAGTATTTTGGAGTAAGCTGGTGGCTAGCCCTGAGTTGGATAGGTATTAGTGTACGAAGTTGCGAAGGTATGGCTGGCAGGGAAAGGGAGTGATGGGGAGAATAATAGTAAGAAAAAGCACGCTACGCAGCGTGCTTTTGACTGAAAGGGCTTGAGCCGATATTACGCCAATTTCGCCTCAAAGTGTTTCCCCAATAAGGCGTGGTAGAAGTCCTGATCGGACAGCACGCCCACCAATTTATTTTTGTTACCCTCTTTCTGCTCGGTCAGTAGCACAGGTTGTCCGGTACGGTAGCGGATTTCCAGCGCATCGCGCATTGAGATGTCCGGGCTGGTGGTCACTATGTGCGTCTGAGTCAGGCTGTCAAGGTCATCGCCCTGGTGCCAGCTTTGCAGCGCCAGATCCTGATCCTGACGACGTGCCGCCAGTACTTCACCATCATCATTGGTATTGAGCCGGGTGCCTTCGTGACGGTTGAGGATCAGCATGTCTTCCAGGTTTTCCAGCGCGCTGGTCGGTGTCATCAGCGAGCGGCCACGCAGTACGTTAAGCGGGTTAGTGTGGGCGACGAAATCTTTGACATACTGAGTGTTAGGCTTCAGAACAATCTCTTCCGGCTTGCCGTGCTGGATCAGTTCACCGGATTCCATGATCGCGATGTTATTGCCGATTTTCAGCGCTTCATCCAGATCGTGGCTGACAAAGACGATGGTCTTATTCAGTTTGCGTTGCAGATCGAGCAACTCGTCTTGCAACTGACTGCGGATCAGCGGGTCCAGCGCCGAAAACGGTTCGTCCATCAGCAGAATATCGCTGTCCATGGTAAAGGCACGGGCCAGGCCGACACGTTGCTGCATCCCGCCTGACAGTTCGTGCGGCAGCTTGTCTTTCCATTCAGCCAGCCCTACCATTTCCAGTTTTTCCATCGCCCGGCGGCGGCGTTCAGATTTACTGATGCCCTGCATTTCCAGACCAAATGCTGCGTTATCCAGCACAGATAACCAGGGCATCAGGGCAAATTTCTGAAACACCATGGAAATACGCTCGGTTCGCATGTGGCGCAGGCTAGTGGCATCGCAGCTGGCCAGATCGACCATGCCATCGCCGTCCTGTACTTCCAGCTTACCGCGCGAAACCGGGTTCAGGCCGTTGATGGCCCGTAGCAGACTGGATTTACCTGAGCCGGACAGGCCCATCAGGACACAAATCTCGCCTTGCTGTACGTTAAGACTGACGTTATTCACGCCGACCACATCGCCGGTTTCATCAATAATTTCCTGACGGCTTTTGCCCTGATCCAGCAGTGCCAGTGACTGCTCGGTATTTTTACCGAAGATGACGTCTAAGTTTTCAATTCGAATGGCAGTCATGTTCAGCCCTCCTGATTTTTGCTGGCCGGGGTTTTACACAGGCGGTCGAGAATAATAGCGACCAGTACAATCGCCAGACCTGCTTCAAAGCCCTGCGAAATGTTCACGGTATTCAGTGCGCGGATCACGGGTTTACCCAGACCATCGGCACCCACCAGCGCGGCAATCACCACCATAGACAGAGACAGCATGATACATTGGGTAATACCCGCCATGATGTTTGGCATTGCCGCCGGCAGTTCTACTTTGAACAGCAGCTTGGAACGTGTCGCACCGAAGGCCTGACCTGCTTCGAGCAGTTCTTCCGGTACGCGGCTGATCCCCAGGTAGGTCAGTCGAATCGGAGCAGCAATGGCAAAAATAATGGTGGAAATTAAGCCCGGCACCACACCCAGACCGAACAGCACCAGGGTTGGGATCAGATATACAAAAGTCGGGATAGTCTGCATCAGATCAAGAATCGGCCGCATCAGGGTATAAAGCCACGGCCGGTGCGCTGCCATAATGCCGATGGGCACGCCAACCAGCACTGAAATTGAAGTGGCGGTCAGCACCAGTACAAAGGTTTCCAGCATTTCCTGCCAGTAGCCCAGATTGAGGATCAACAAGAGCGCGACCACCACAAAAGCGACCAGCGAAATACTGCGGTGCAGCGCCCAGGCCAGCAGCGCGGTGATCAGAATCGGCGCGGCAGGCGGCATCCATTTAAACACATCCACCAGCATCATGATCAGAGATTCCAGGCTGTAGGAGATGGCGTCGAAAAAGCCGGCCGCATTAAAAGTCAGCCAGTCGACCAGATTTGCCATCCATTCGCCCAGTGGGATCTTATGATCGGTAATAAAATTCACATTAACTCCTTAAAAGGGGTACAACAAAAGCGGCCGCAGGCGCAAGGTTCAGCACCTGCGGCAAATTATTAAATGTTCAGGTAATTCTTCACGGCGTCAGTGCCCTTGCTGCCGTCGAGAGCAGTCACGTCTTTCAGCCATTTATCCAGCACGGCCGGGTTGTCTTTCAGCCAGGCTTTCGCCGCAGCTGCTGGTTTTTTCTGATCGTTGAGAATGTCACCCATCAGGGTGTTTTCCATCTCCAGGCTGAATGTCAGGTTTTGCAGCAACTGGCCAACGTTCGGACAGGTTTGCAGGTAGTCTTTGCGAACATTGGTAAACACGCTGGCGCCGCCGTAGTTAGGGCCGAAGAAATCATCCCCGCCGTCCAGGTATTTCAGTTCGAAATTGTTGTTCATCGGGTGCGGCGCCCAGCCCAGGAAAACCACCCACTGATCACGGTTTACGGCACGTTTGACCTGAGAAACCATGCCTGCTTCGCTGGATTCCACCAGACGGAAGTCTTCCAGTCCGAAGGCGTTCTGGTCGATCATGTCCTGAATCAGGCGGTTGCCGTCGTTACCCGGTTCAATGCCGTAGATCCGGCCGCGGAATTTGTCTTCGAACTTCGCCAGATCGGCAAAGCTGTGCACGCCGGCATCGTAAACGTATTTCGGCACGGCCAGGGTGTATTTAGCGCCTTCGAGGTTGGCGCGAACAGTTTCAACGGTGCCATTGTCGCGGTATTTGGCAATGTCACCTTCCATGGTTGGCATCCAGTTGCCGAGGAAGATATCTATGTCACCATTGGCCATGGAAGAATATGTCACAGGTACAGACAGCAGCTGTGTTTTGGTGCTGTAACCCAGACCTTTCAGTACTTCGCTGGTCACGGCTGTGGTGGCAGTGATGTCGGTCCAGCCCACATCAGAGAAGCGCACCGTGTCGCACTGCGCAGCCATAACAGGCTGGGTACCGGCAGCAAAAAGTGTCGCAAATGCAGTGTACTTGATGGTTTTCTTGATTGTCGTCATGACGTGTCCTTTATCCATTTCGTTGCTGTTATTTAGCCTCGTGTTCGGCTGAGGCGTGAGTGGCAGGCCCGCCTGCTGACTGAAAACAGGCATGCAGTGGCCCTGTGGTGGTGGGTTTCACCACCACTAAAAGGTGCTGTTGTTCAACGTTGAGCGTTAGTTCGCGTCAGCAGCTTCAGGTTCTTTGCTGCGTTGCTGATCCTGCCAGTTGTCCGCAATCCAGACCGGCACATGCGCCGCGGGCAGGGCAGGTTTGCCCAGAATCTTATCGGCGGCTTTTTCTGCCACCATGATGGTTGGCGCGTTGAGGTTGCCGTTGGGAATAGTTGGGAAGACAGAGGAGTCGACCACTCGCAAACTGTCGATGCCACGCACCTGGCAGTCACTGTTCAATACCGCCATGGCATCCTCATCGCTGCCCATTTTGCAGGTGCAGGACGGGTGATAGGCACTTTCGACATTTTCACGAACCCAGGCATCAATGGCTTCATCACTCTGGATATTTTCGCCAGGCTGGATCTCCTGTCCTCGGTACGCCGACATTGCCGGTTGGGTCAGAATTTCACGGGTCAGGCGGATAGTATCGCGCCAGTCTTGCTTGTCCTGCTCGGTACTGATGTAGTTGAACTCAATACCCGGCTTGGCTTTCGGATCAGCCGATGTCACCCAGATCCGGCCGCGGCTCTCTGGCTTGTTCGGGCCGACATGGACCTGAAAACCGTGACCGTCGAAAGCGGCCTGACCGTCGTAACGCATCGCGGCTGGCAGGAAGTGGTACTGCACATTGGGCCATTTCAGACCGGCCCGCGAGCGGATGAAGGCGCAGGACTCAAAGTGGTTGGTGGCACCCAGTCCGTCTTTGAACAGGATCCAGCGGGTGCCGATCATCCCTTTGCTGATCAGGCCCAGCTTGCTGTTCAGGGTCACCGGCTCTTTACATGCGTACTGGAAATAGACTTCCAGGTGATCCTGCAGGTTTTCACCCACGCCCGGCAGGTCGTGTTTCACCTCAATACCAGCCTCTTCCAGCACGGCTTTCGGACCAATGCCCGACAGCTGCAGCAATTGCGGTGAGCCGACCGAACCGGCCGACAGAATCACTTCTTTTCTCGCCGTCGCTGTTTGCACCATACCGCTGCGTTCAAACTCAATACCGGTGGCTGTTTTGCCTTCCAGTACCACTTTGCGGCTTAACACACCCGTCAGTACGGTCAGATTGCCGCGTTTCATTGCCCGGCGCAGGTAAGCGTTCGAGGTAGAGGCCCGCACCCCCTGATCCACCGTCATGTGCATAGGGCCGAAACCTTCCTGCTGATAACCGTTGTAATCGTCCGTTGCCGGATAACCTGCCTGCTGACCGGCATCAATAAAGGCCTGATACAACGGATTGAGCGCCATATCATTACCGTTACAGGTGGCGACCGGGCCGTCTCCGCCGCGGTAGGCATCTTCACCGTCTTTCCATTTTTCAGCACGGCGGAAGTAGGGCAGACACTCACGGTAGCTCCAGCCTGCCGCGCCGTGTGCTTCCCATTCGTCGAAGTCGCAGGCGTGACCACGGACATACACCATGCCGTTGATCGATGAGCTGCCACCCAGCACTTTACCGCGCGGGCAGTGCAGCTGACGGCCATCCAGGCCAAATTCCGGCTGAGTCTCGAACTGCCAGGCATATTTATCGCTGTTCATCGGGTACGACAGCGCCGTTGGCATCTGAATAAAAATACTCTTGTCGCTGCCACCGGCTTCCAGCAGCAGCACCTGATGCTTGCCGCTTTCGGTCAGGCGGTCTGCCAGCACACAACCTGCTGAACCGGCACCGACAATGATGTAATCAAATTCTTGCTTCATGGCGTTCCCTTTACGTCTGTTCACTTTGGCTTGGCGTGTTTTTTCCACATACGTGGTTACTGGTAAGGGCATTCAAGATCACCCAGTTCAATCAGCACACTCTTGGTCTGGGTGTAATGATTCAGGGTGTCCGGACCGTTTTCGCGCCCGACACCAGAGTGCTTGTAACCGCCGACCGGCATTTCTGCCGGAGAACCGCCCCAGGTGTTGATCCAGCAGATACCGGCTTCAATGCGAGCGATCAGACGATGAGCGCGCGACAGATTCTGGGTAAAAATACCGGCTGCCAGGCCATAATCTGTATCGTTGGCACGGCGAATCACTTCGTCTTCATCACTGAAACGCAGCACAGACATTACAGGGCCAAAAATTTCTTCTTTGACCTGGGGCATGTCGTCGGTGCAGTCGGCGAAGATCGTCGGTGCAACAAAGTTACCTTTGTCCAGACCATTTGCTGTGACGCGTTCACCCCCCGCCAGCAGGCGGGCGCCGGACTGCTTGCCAGCTTCAATAAAGCCCAGCACTTTTTCCAGATGATCAGCAGAAATCAGGGCGCCAATCTGGGTATTGATATCGCTCGGGTCGCCGATTTTCAGCTTGGCGGTGCGCGCTGCCAGACGAGTCAGGAACTCGTCGTAAACCGCATCGTGAACAAACACTCGGGTGCCGTGCGTACACACTTCGCCCTGGGTGTAGAAGTTCGCCATCATGGCGGCTGACACAGCGTTATCCAGTTGGGCATCGTCAAACACGATCAGCGGTGATTTACCACCCAGTTCCATAGTGACGTCTTTCAGGGTGCCGGCGGCATCGGCCATGACTTTTTTGCCCGTGCCACATTCACCGGTGAAGGACACTTTGGCGATTTCCGGGTGGCGTGACAGCATCTGGCCGACGCGATAATCACCCTGAACCACGTTGAACACACCGTCAGGGACACCGGCCAGGGTATAGATTTCAGCCAGCTTGAGTGCCGTCAGCGGGGTTTCTTCAGACGGCTTGAAAATCATGGCGTTACCTGCCGCCAGCGCAGGGGCAGACTTCCACATAGCAATCTGGATGGGATAGTTCCAGGCACCGATACCGGCACAAATGCCCAGCGGTTCGCGCCGGGTATAGAAGAACTGGCCGTGACCGAGATCCTGCTGCTGTCCGGCTAAGCTGGCTGCCAGACCGGCGTAGTATTCGATCACATCGGCACCTGTCGCAATATCAACTTCCAGCGCTTCCTGCAACGGTTTACCTGTGTCCTGAACTTCCAGTGCCGCCAGTTCGTCGTTACGTTCACGCAGCAGCGCGACCGCTTTCATCAGAATACGACCCCGTTCGGCACCACTCATGGCAGACCACTTGGCAAAGCCAGCTTTGGCAGATTCAATTGCACGCGCCATATCGGCTTCAGAGGCCTGGCCGATTTCAGCGATCACTTCACCGGTGGCCGGATTTCGGGTTGTGAAGTGTTCACCAGAAGTGGCTTGAATGGCTTGGCCGTGAATGTACAGGGATGTCTTGGTCATACTGTTTCTCTGCTCCTGAGTCGTGACTGATGGGGTTGCATCAGTCCCGAACAATGATGAGTGTCTGCTTGCTGGCACACTGTGATTAAAGATACGGTGCCAGTTGCTTTTCGAGGTAATCGGTAATAATGGACTGCGCCTGAGTCGGGCTGATACCGCCCGGTGTTAATGCTCCCCGCAACCAGATACCGTCAATCAATGCTGCTGTGCCCTGGGCGACAAACAAGGCTTTGTCAGCAGGCAGCACTTGCTTTAATTCATGGCGAAGGTGAGACAGCAGGCGCTTTTCGTTAACCCGCTGCAGGCGGTGAAGTTGCGGGTCGTGCATGGCCTGCGCCCAGAAGGACAGCCAGGTTTTGACGACTTTGTTGTCGACCTGATAGCTGTCGAAATTACCGGCGACAATGGCTTTGATCCGGCCCGGGACATCTTTCTTGTCAACGCTCGCCAGGTGTTCCATCACAGTATGCGAAAGCTGGCGCAGTACCGAACGCATGGTTTCTTCCAGCAGACCGTGTTTACCGCCAAAGTAGTGGTTGATGATACCCGGTGACACACCGGCTTTTCTGCTGATCAGTGCCACACTGGCCCCTGCCAGCCCCACTTCATCTATGGCTGCCATAGTGGCTTCCACCAGTTGTGGTTTTCGGATTTCCGGCATTCCTACTTTGGGCATGATCAGTCACCAATATTTTTAATTGAACGATTAATTAAAAATAAAATGACACATCGAATGATCTAAGTCAAAAAAATGTTTAGTGTTGTAATGTTTAGTTGTGTGATTATTTTGAAGGGTTGCTTGCTTGTGGGTGACTGTAAGAATGAAGGTTTCTGGCTGTTATGCAGTAAAACGGACACTTGAAAGATTGTCCGTTTTGTTCTGTTTTAAGGGTGAAATATGAGCAGAAATAGCCTTAAATTATTAGACTTCTGAGTTATGTGGTTGCCATGGCAGCCTGCCAGAACTCAGCGGTTTTGAACCGCTGTGACGAGAAATTGAATATCATGCATTGGAAACCTCCAGTAGCGAACCTTGGCCGATGAGCCAATGGTGGTGAAGACCGCAGATGTTGTTGAGAGGATTGTGGTGAATAATCCGCTGTATCTGGTTGGGGGGCACAGGCTGCGATGGTATTCAGGATTTTCTGTTCCATTTCTTCGCCAAGATGGGTGGTTGCTTCATCCAGGATCAGGATTGGCTTGCCTGTCCCGTCTGAGAAAGAAAAGCACTTGGACAGCATTGTCAAAAAAGTGATGTCTGACTGCAAAATACTTCAAGTACCGCGAAAACTACGGGACTTTGCGTCTTACTATTCAGAAACCCTTCCGCCATCTCAACTGCTACTGTTTTCATTAGGCGGGACCTACACCGCCAGATCCTCGATGAATAACAACAAATGCAGTGGTTAGGCAGAGGTGTAACCATGAAGTACTCACATGTCTTTTTGCTGGCTGTGGCAATAACAGCACTCGCGGGATGTAATGATGATGATGAACCGACAAGCGGGGATAACTCACCCTCTGTTGTGGCTCCCGGTGACTCAGGCGGCGACGGTACACCTGGCAGTCCTGATGATGGCCCGGGCGATGGCCAGTCTCCGGGCGATGGTGATCCTGATCCGGAACCCAGGGTGGATATCGATGGACTGCCATTACCCGATACCCAGTCCAGCCCGGATTATGAAACGTATGTGGCTGGCCAGCCTGGTTACTACACCAGTTTGTCCAGTACCGAATTTAATAACATTCGCTTTACCAGCGTGGCGACGGAAGACAATACGCCCAATGATAACGAATTGAACAATCCGGTAGCGAAACTGGGTCGGATTCTGTTTTATGATGTCCGTTTATCGGCCAATAACACTGTCTCATGTGCTTCCTGCCATCAACAGGAGCATGGTTTCACCGACCCGGCGCAACTGAGCACAGGGTTTGATGGCGGGCACACAGGGCGCCATTCTATGGGGCTGACCAATTCCCGCTATTACGATCCCGGCCGTTTCTTCTGGGATGAACGGGCTGCAACGCTTGAGGAACAGTCGGTAATGCCGATTCAGGATCCGGTAGAGATGGGCATGAACTTGTTTGATCTCGAAACCAAGCTGGGGCAGACCAGTTTTTATGGTCAGTTGTTTACCGAGGCTTTCGGCGATGAAGCCATCACCAGCCAGCGGATAGCCCTTGCGATGTCCCAGTTTATGCGGGCCATGGTGAGTTATGAGTCCAGGTTTGATCAGGCGGTTCAGGCAGAACTGAATAATGATCCAACGCCTGTGCTATCTGCTCAGGAACTCAGAGGGCTGGACTTGTTTGATTCTCTGAACTGCATTGATTGCCACACTACCACCGCCTTTGTGCTGGACAGAAATCACAACAATGGCTCAGTCAGCAATAATGACCCGGATCAGGGCGTAGGCGGCAATCTGGCCGGATTCTTCAAAACGGGATCCCTGCGCAATATCTCCGTTGGTGCCCCCTACTTCCACGATGGGCACTTGCCTGATTTGATGTCAGTGATTGAGTTCTACAACAGCGGTATCAATAACCACGCTAACCTCAGCCCCGATTTGAGAGACCGCACCGGACGACCCGTCAGAATGGGATTAAGCCAGGCGGACAAAGAAGCGCTGGTGGCTTTCCTTGAAACCCTGACCGATGACAGCTTCCTGAGTAATCCTATATTCAGTGATCCTTTCCCGCCAGAGGAAGCAGAGGAAAACAATCAATCGGGACCTTGATGTTTATCATTTCATGGGAATAAAGTTTAACTGAGAGTGATCTCCGAAATTTGCTTCATATTAAGCGGCTTACTTGAGAGAAGGCGGTTTGTCGTAGCAATATCTTTGTTACCTAAAAGATTGTGAATGACTTTTTTATCGACCTGATATTTAAGTTTGAGTGCTAATGTTCGTCGGCCAGAATCAATACTTGGAGATTGGATTCCTGCATCTTTAAGAATCACTTTGATTAATTGATTCAATGTCGGACAACTGAGGCTGATATGACCACGGCTCGTCTTTCGTGCAGATAGTTGAAAAGTGGTGCCGTTCGAACGAAGGAAGAAGGGCGCAGTAGGAGAAAAACAGCGGAAACAATTTCTATGATAGCCGTCTTTACGACGATTATTTACATAATTGACAATAAGTGTTTTGAGTTTTGGGTTTGTCAGGTAAATTTCTCGCTCAGCATTGCCTCTGACGATCATCTTCTCATGGATTTGGCCGGAAATTTCAATAATGTCTTGTACTTGAATTTGACAAATTTCGATAGTTCTCATTCCTGTACTTAAAAAGAACCCCATGAGGCATTGTGCCAAGGCTGGCTCATTGGAATGGCTTGCTGAGAGAAAAATTGCCTCAGTATTGGTGAGTTCAAGAGGGAGAGGCATCGCGTTTACACTCCTTATAATTACTATTGTTGGGTAGGAAAAATGATTGTTAAAAACAGGATGCCTGACCCTGTTTTAAGTCAGATTTACGGGGCATGCTAATAGGTTTGTCGCCGGGTTTCTGTCAGCCTGAATCGTGAGGAATAAAAGCTTGGCTCCCCATAGCCGGTATTTGCTGATGGATTTACACTACCACCATGAATATCAGTGAAGACTTCAGATTGACTCAGGAAATAGCTCCCTGAAAAGTTCACAGAAAGAATCGCTCCAATATCTGCAGCCATGTCAGTCATACTTTTCTCAATGTAAGGATCAGATGTGTAGAGCCCAACAGACAGGCATCCTGTCGTGGAAGCGAGAGCGCGGATACCTGTGTTTGCTTCAACTAATGTTTTTCCGAGTGCGATGAGCGTGATGGGGCCATCCGGAGGAAGCTTGGCTTGCTCCAGAGCAAGCTCTGTCGAAATCAATGCTGGGCTCCATATCTGTGCGTGATGATAAACCGGATGTGACATCCGACGTGCCTGACGTATAACTCTGCCGAATTCACCGTTGTTCGCTTTCGACAGTGCCGTTTCGCCATCATGGATGACAAGTGCGCCGAGAATATCTCCAGGCGTATCGGCTTGCTGTAGAATGATATCCATCATCTCGGAAAGATCTTGAATAAACGTTTCAGGAGGATGTTTTCCTTCAGGTGTCTGGATGCCGTCTGAGGGTATCCAGAGTACTCGTGGTGAAGTACATAACTGGGCTGAATATGAGCAAAGACCAAATGCAATATTGCGCAACATGCCTTTGTAATTGTTTGAAGAATGTAGAATTACGGGAGTAATTCCACTTTTTTGAAGAAATAACCGGGCATGTCTGGCATTCACTTCAAGCCACTGCCCCATATTTTCTCGCCCGGTGTAATCAATAATTCTTACCTCTGGGTTCATTGCCAACTCTTTAGCTATTTTGGCTTGCTGGCTGTCCGGTGTCAGGGTAATGATTGAAATGGGCAAACCGACTTCAGATAAAACTTCTCGCAGAATCTTTACGGTCAGAGCAAGTGGTAAAATAGCATCCGGGTGCGGTTTTACCAGAACCGGGTTGCCTGCCATCAAGGAAGCAAAGATTGCTGGGTAAGCATTCCAAGTGGGAACAATCCTGCCGCAGATCACTAGGCTGAGTCCGAGTGGACGAGTCATGAAGGTTCGTTGAAATCCCATCTCAGGTTCGTTACCAATATTGATCTTCCAGCAATTACTGGTTTCCAGTAGTTCCATTTCTCGAAACATGCGAGCAATAGATTCAATAGCTCGATACTGTGCATGGAGTGCATTTGCATGAAATCCCATTAAATAACTGTGGCCACTGGTATGGACTCCAGCCTCTGCGAAAATAAAACTGGCCTGATGAAGTCTGGCTACTGTTTCGAGTAATATTGCTGCCCGTTGCTTGACGGGAATATTGCCCCAAACGGATAAAGTTTCAGATGCATAGGTACACGCGACTTCTGGACGGATCACCGGATAGGCAATGTTCAGCGCAGGTCCGTAAGGTGAGCGTGTTTCAGTTACCCATTCTGAGATGTGTTCATGCATGGGGAGCTGAAAACGAGAGTTCAGCATGGATTCAAAAGAGAGCCTGCCATGTTCCTTTAGTTCTGGTAAGTAGTCTGCCAGATTATCTGAAAATGGTTGCCAGTGGATACCGTCGGCAATCGCTGCCAACGTGTCTTGAAGAAGTGAGTGGTGGGCTTGCCACCACTGATTTACGACTTCCTCTTTTAGCTTACCGGTCTCCCGGTAAGCTTTTTCATTCCTTTGAGATTGAGTCATGTATTCCCCGAACTCAGTTCATCAGTTCATCATGAAATTCTTGATGTCTCGGCATTGCAGCTGATAATTCTTCATCAAGCTCACGATCTTCTTGCGACCGAGCTTTGATTCGGAAATTTGTCGCATCCTCACCAACTGCATAACGGGTGTGGGGGTGTTCATCCGTTAAGGCTTTGTAGATGACATGTGCAAAATCTTCGGCAGTGGTCGGGCTTTGTTGAGCATGTACCGGGCTTGCCGCAAGAAACTCGTGGAATGAGCGACTGTAGATAAGTTTAAGTTGTTTCGGTGCTTGCTGGACAATGTCTTCACCGACGGCCTGAAACTTATCCCAGATAGGTGTATTGATAGCACCTGGTTGCACAATAATGACATCAATACCTGAATGATGAAGTTCGCGTCGAAGCGCATCACTAAAAGCTTCTTTTGCGAATTGGGCAATTGAATAGGCACCGAGGTAAGGTAAAGCAAGATTGCCTAAACCAGAGGTAATATTAATGACTCGCCCTTGGGTTTTCCGTAGCAAAGGCAGCACCTTCTGAGTCACGAGTAATTGACCGACGACATTCGTTTCCAACTGATTGCGAAGGTTATCAACCGGTAGCATTTCTAATGGAGATGGAACGCAGATTCCTGCGTTATTGACAACAGCCCAGAGGCGAGCTCCTTGCACAGACGAAATTTGAGAAACAGCGCACTCAATACTTTCAGCGCAAGTGACGTCCAGTTCTACATAATGCATGTTGGTATATGGTGATGGCGAAACCTTGGCTGTATCCCGTACTCCCGCAAATACGATGAATCCCTTATTTGCTAAATAATCAGCAGCCTGTGCACCCAGTCCGGTTGATGCACCAGTAACTAGGACGATTTTATCAGCGAACGTTTGGTTTAAAGTATGCGTTATCATATTACCCCCGGGTTTGTTCTGGTGTATTTGAGTTCAATTGACCCATACTGCCGGCTTTGAAAATCAGCGAGTTTTCTAAACTTCGTTTTAAGCTGGCTGATGGCGCAAATTGCAAAGAAAGATCCCTTTTCAGGCAGTGGAAAAAACGGTCATCTTGTTCTACTTCACTCAGTGTTCGAGAGGCGTTCACCAACATTTCAGCTCTCGGAATCCGAAGTGCTTCATATTGCCGTAGTGCTTGAACCGGATCTGAGTTTATGCTGAGGCTATGGCCCAGCACTGCGGCATCTTCAATGGCCATTCCTGCACCTTGCCCCAGACTGGTCAGCATTGGGTGGGCTGCATCTCCCAACAGAGTGATTCGACCTTTTCCCCAGTTTGCAGAAAATTGCCGGTCCTGAGCTGCAACGGAAATAATGTCTTCAACTGGCGTTTGAGAAATGATATCTCCAACAATTGCAGGCCAGCCATTATAAAAAGACATGATATCTTCAGTGTTACCGGTCCAGTTCCTTGCTTGTTCATTTTTCATATTGGCGGTTCCCCACCAATATACTTCGCCGTCTCCAACATCGATCAAACCGATACGCTTACCAGCCCCCCAGTAATGGCCAACATAGCCCGGTGTAATTTGCGGATGCTGATAACGGGTAATCGCTAACCAGCAAATATAATCTGCGGTTCTTACTGGTTGAGGGCCTTGAATGTATTCCCTGACAAAAGAATAAATGCCATCTGCTCCAACGAGCAGGTCGCATTGCTCAGTTCGGCCATCATCGAAGGAAATACTGACACTGTCAGTACCTTCATGGATTGCTGATACTCGGGCACCGACGTGGATACATCGTTCATCTAATTGTTGCAGCAGTGCCTGCTGCAACGCTTTTCGGGAGATACAGACACTGTCCGCACCATTGGCTGAAGAAATTTCAGGCAAAGGGAGCCTGCGGATCAACCGATCCCGGGTGCTTCTGATTTCAAAATGGCGGATGGGAGCACCGAAGTGCTCCAGATTCAGATTAATGCCTAAGGTTGACATGGCAACTGAGGCATTTGACATCACGGACAGGCCCGAACCTGCAGTTCTGAGAGCTGGTGCCTGCTCGTAAACTTCCACATTACAGCCAATTCTGCGCAGCGCAACTGCGGTGCTGAGGCCGCCGATTCCGGCTCCGATAATGATGACTTTTAATGGACGGTTCATGCTTCCTCCAGTTCATTTGCTACCAGTTTGCTGGCCGATTTTTCCATTTCACTCAAAATGACTTTCGCGACTTCTTCCACGTAAGGTTCCTCCATGATTTCCAAGTGATCGCCTGGAACATCAATGACATTCAGTTCACCGGTAGTTTTGTTTTCCCAGCCATTTTTTGGGTCACGGTATTCACTGCGGATAGCATCATGCATGGAGCGCAATACTTCCGGTAATGGGCGAGTGGCATGCAGTAAAGTCATGTCTACATCTGCGGTATATACTGCGTAGTCCGTGGCTGCTTTCCAGTTGGTTCTGTAAACCTCGAACAAACGCTGAACGACGGCCCGGGAACTTCCATGAGGAATAGCGCCTGTTGAAATCGCGTGTTCGGTGATGTATTCAAACCGTTCTTGCAGTGTGGTGATATGTTCAGGCACAAATTGCTCTGGCAGAGTGGCACCTTCATTGAGCCACAATAGTTCCCAGAAGAACCATCGCAGTAGGGCATCATCATTCGCACGACCTTGAGACTCAGTGTTCAAAGCGACAGTATCTAGGACGAACAGATCGTTGACTTCTTCGCCTTGCTCTCTGAGTTGTCGAGCCATTTCGAAAGACACAAATCCGCCATAAGACCATCCACCGATAGAATACGGGCCGTGAGGTTGAATTTCACGAATGGTTTTCAGGTAATTTTCTGCCTGTTCTTTGACGCTTGTCAGCGGAACAGAACCCGCATCCACACCATAAGCCTGCAAGGCGTAAAATGGCTGATCTTGCGGGAAATATTTCACAAGCCGCAGGTATGAAAGAACATTTCCTCCCATTGGGTGGACGAAAAATAGTGGACGTTTGTTCCCGGTCGTTCTCATTGGTACGAGCGGGCTGAACGTTGGCTGCGCATCTTTTTCCCGAACTCGGATAGCCAGTTGAGCAATCGTAGGATCACTGACAAATACAGACAGTGGAATATTAACGCCGAAATGTTTTTCAACCAGAACGACAAGACGCATTGCGGTCAGAGAGGTTCCGCCAATGTCAAACAGGTTCTGATGGACTGACAGTGAAGGAACCTTTAACAGCTCGGCTGCCATCTCACACAATGTACGTTCATAATTGTCACGGGGAGGTGTCTCTTCCACTGTTGTTGACTGGTGAAGTGACCGCATGTTTCTCAGAGCAGCATCATCTCGTTTACCGCTTGGTGTTTTGGGTAATTCTGATAGCCACTCAATCTGAGCAGGGATCATGTATTTGGGCAGTACTTCAGCTAAGTGTTGCTGAACACAAGCTTTCATTGTGTCATTGGGTTCGCCGACAAGAAATGCAGCCAAATAGTGGTCGTGATCTCCGCGTTGTTGTACTACAACGGCCACATCGCGAATCAGCTCTTCAGAATCAGGCGTATCTGCAATCGCCAGTTCAACTTCAGCTAGCTCCACCCGATAGCCACGAACCTTGATTTGTGCATCTTTTCGACCCAGGCAAATAATATTGCCATCAGTAAGCTCGACACCTAAATCACCGGTACGGTACAGCACGCTGTCATCCCCTGAAATCGCAACAAAACGTTCTGCGGTCAGAGCTTCCTGGCCGTAATAGCCAGCTGCCAATGGTGCGCCTCGCGCATAGATTTCACCGGTCTGACCCGGAGCAACTTCCTGAAGGTTGTCATTGAGAATGACAACATCACAATGCGCAATTGCTTGTCCGATTGGTGGTAGTGCTGGGAAATCTTTCGCCTCACCTGTCATGCTGTAAGAAGTAATGACATGGGTCTCAGTTGGGCCATATTGATTTTCAAGAATTCCGCCTTTTAATTGACCGATAAAAGCGCGGATATCTTCGGTAACTCTGAGTTGTTCACCAGAAGAAATTACGACTTTCAGGGCGTTTGGATACAGATTTAGTGCAACCGCAGTTTCTGAAAGCTGCTGAAGTGCAACATACGGGAGATAAATACGTTCCACCGAGAATTGTTCAATCTTACGAAGTAGCTGAACTGGATCACGGCGCTCCGCCTCGCTAATCAGGATGAGTTCCCCTCCAGACGTCAGGGTGGCAAAAATTTCCTGGAAAGATACGTCAAAGCTCAGTGGCGCATATTGAAGTGTTGAATGAACGCCTTGCCCTGTCATGCTTTTATTCTGCCAGGCAACGAGGTTTGCCAGACTTCGGTGAGGCATTGCAACACCTTTGGGCTGGCCGGTCGAACCAGAAGTAAACAGTAGGTATGCCAGTTGTGTTGGCTTGATGTTCGAATCTTCGAAAGTCGACTCGACATTACAAAGTTCTCGGACACTGATGACTTTTGACTGCTCAGCGGCAGCGGGTTGTTCTGCGGAGTCTTCGATAATCACAACAGATGGCTTCGCTTGTGTCAGCATAGCTTCAATGCGATGTGGCGGATAACTCAGGTCCAGTGGTAAACAACCTGCACCTGCTCTCATGATTCCGAGTAGAGTTGCAATCATTTGAGGCGAGCGTTCCAGAGCTACAGCAACGGGACGATTCGGTTGTGTGCCGTGAGCAGTAAGACCCGCTGCAATTTGCCCTGATTTTTTCCATAGCTGCTCATAGGTCCAATGCTGATCCTGGTAACTTAAAGCAATAGCATCAGGGTTTGAACGCATTTGATGAGCAATGTCTGACACCACTGAAGCAAAGGCCGGTGATGCCTCATCAATGGTTGCTGGCTCTAATGCACGGCTTAACGTAGCTGGCTGATTCAGATCAGATACGATGTGATTCAGGATAGCCAAGTAGGCTTTCATGTAAGTTTCTGCCTGAAGGCGGGAGAATACAGATCCATCAAAATCACAACGCAGCTGTGTGCGTTCCGTTGTGAAATCCTTCATCACATTTAAAAGAAGCTCAAAGTTAGTTTCTTCCCATGGGTCAAAAGATTCTAGTGACAAAGCATCTGTATTCAATACATCTTTGAGAACATGAAAGTGAATGTAGTTAAATGCAGTGCTGATTTTAGCACCTTCACCTGCGATGGACTGAATTGTACTGAGTGGATAGCGCCGGAATGGTGCATGATCCTGCTCAGCTTGGAATACAGTATGGATACACTCTTTCCATGTTTTTCCTTTGGCCGAAAAGCGAACAGGTAATGTATTGAGGAACAATCCCAGCATATTTTCGGAGCCATCTACATCCGGCCGCCCGTGAGTCACTAACCCGGTCGCAATGCTGTCTTGCCCAGAGATCATTTCTATCGTTAGGCAATGTGCTGCAAAATATATCGATTTTGCAGAAATATTCTCTTGTTTCACAATGTTTTTCAGGTTGTTTTCAGTTGTCTCAGGAACCCAAAGTTTCTGCGTGAAGATACCGTCTACCGGGTAGCTTTCGTACATTCTGAGGTTTGGTAACTGGGTTCTTGACTGGCCATCAAATCTGGATTTCCAGAAAGTATGGCTTTCGGCATGCTGCATGGTTGCTATTTCATCTCGGACATATAGTGCCGGAGAAGGCAGTAATTCCTCAGGGTATAGCCCATCATTCTGATACCGTGAGAAGAGTTCTTTCAGAAGATTTGCTACGCTGCCGCCATCCAAAACTGCATGATGGAAGCTAAGCACCATTTCAATAGCCTCAGCTGTCCGGAATAGACCGATGTGATAAAGCGGTGCTTGATCAAATTTGTAGTCAAACCGGGTTTTCTTACGCATATATGAACAGATCATTTGTTCGACTTCATGGGGATCGAATATGCGTAGATCGCTGATATCCAGCACGTCATCTATATTGACTTCATGACGAATCACCTGCAAGGGGGCACTGAAATCAGCCAGATTAAAGTGAGAACGCAGTGCAGGATGCTTTTGGATGACTGATGCCAGACATTGACGGAAGAGCGCAGGCTCCCAGGTTCCCTTCAATGTGTAGCGAAATACATCTTTATATGTTGCTGAGTTCCGGCTTTGCTGACTGTGGAAGATCAAGCCAAGCTGAAGCTGAGTCGCGGGGAATGCATCTTCATATTCTGTAAGGCGTGCGCGCTCTTCTTCCCGAATGAGTTCGAAAGGGCGAAGCGCCATAGAAATGGAAGTGCGTTCATTTTGATCTAAATGCTTTGCCAATGCTGCAATCGTGAGATGCTGTGAAAGTTCAGTCAGACTGGTTGGCATGCCAGCTTTTTCTAACTCGGAACGGACTTTCAGCATCAGGATTGAATCTCCGCCGAGGGCGTAGAAGTTATCATTTGTGCTGGGGGCTGGCAGCTTCAGGATGTTTTGCCAAATATTCGCTAACTGACTTTCAGTTGCTGTTTTTGGCGTTTGATGATGCTCAGCTTTATTTGCAATCGCCATCGCACTTAGTGCGCGCCGATCCGCTTTTCCGTTCGGTGTCACTGGAATATGGGAAACGGCGATAAACTTCGAAGGCACCATAAATTCTGGCAAAAAGCCTTCTAAATGTGTCCGTAGATCATTGTCTTCAAATGTTTGACCATCGGTGACGTAATAAGCACATAGATGGAAATTGTCACTTGCATTTTTTTCCGGGATGACTTCGGCTGAAGAAATGCCCTCGATCTGCGTCAGTGTGTTTTGGATTTCTCCAAGCTCAATCCGATTGCCTCGAATTTTAACTTGGTTGTCAATACGGCCTAAATATTCAATGCTGCCATCAGACATCCAGCGAGCAAGATCCCCGGTTTTGTACCAGCGCTTACCTTCATCAGAAATGAATTTTTCTGCGGTCAGTTCGGGCTTATTGTGGTACCCCCGGGCAAGACCAATGCCTCCGATTTGGAGTTCACCTGCCACACCAACAGGCTGACGCATACCATGGTGCGATATAATACGTAACTGTGTATTCTGTATTGGATAACCAATTGGCACACAATCGACTCTGTCGTTTTGCGTTTCGGGCAAGAATTCAAAATAAGAAACATCAACGGTAGCTTCAGTTGGACCATAAAGATTAATTAATGCTGGTGCCTGGTTTCCTAATGCGCTAAAAACCTGACGGAATTGATTTACGCGAGCAGGTGGTAACGCTTCACCGCTGGTAAATACGCGACGTAAACTAGATAGCTCTGAAATTAATTCAGGTTTTGCTTCAAGTATTTCCAGGAATGGCTGCAACATTGAGGGGACGAAATGAAGGGTCGTTACCTTCTGCGTTCGGATTGCGTTGATGATTTCTTTCGGATCTTTGTGTGCGCCAGGAGGCAGCAATGCAACAGATGCTCCAGTAATTGACCACCAGAATAATTCCCAAACTGAAACATCAAAGGAAATTGGTGTTTTTTGCAAAATAACGTCAGTTTCATCCAGAGGATAACGTTCTTGCATCCACTCAATTCGGTTGATTACGGAACGATGTTCGATCATGACACCTTTCGGTTGGCCGGTTGAGCCAGAGGTATAAATCATATACGCCAGACTGTCAGGGTTTAATGAGGTTTCGGCTGATGAATCAGGTGTATCGGTTAAGTTGTTTCCATTGATAATGGTAAAGTTTCCAGAAACCTTATTGATATAATCTGTGTCGGCAATGATGACATTGACACCACTGTCTTGCAGCATGAATTCAATTCGCTCTGCTGGATATCCTGGATCGATTGGTAAGTAAGCTGCGCCTGCTTTTTGCGTACCAAATATTGCAGTCAGCATATCAGGGCTTCTGTCCATTAAAATGGCGACCATATCGCCTTTACGGACTTGATGATGAACAAGTACTGAGGTCATTGCTTGAACACGATTTTGGTAGTCTTTGTACGTCAGACCAGGATGATTACCTATCGAATGGACAGCGATTGCATCTCCATTTTTTCGAGCCTGCATGTCAAATAGAGATGGCAGTGTTTCATTAGATGAAAATGAAATTTCTGGCCCTTGTTCAAAATTGAATAATTGATTTTGCTCACTTTCTGTGAAGACATTGGTGCCAGAGATTTTTTGTTCTGGTTTTTTGATCACCTCATCCACAAGCCGGCATAATGACTGTGTCATTTTTTCGAATGTGTAATCCTGATCGAAAATATCAACAGATGCACTTATATCAACAACAACATCGTCGTATTCTCCGTACGTGTTCATATGGATTGCAATAGCATCATTGTCATGTGCGATAGCGAAGTTATTGGTATTTTCTATGTTATTTTTGAACAGCTTACCGGCCGGTAAGCGATTGTATGAGACTGTGACGTCAAAACGCTTGCGGATATCAGAACCTAAAGCATTCAGTAATTGACTGAGCGGAATATGTTCATACTTCTTCAATGTTGTTGTATCTGTTTTGATTCGTGCTGCAAGATCACGGAAGGTGTCATCAGCACCTGCCGAGATCGCAAGAGGAAGCGTGTTTGCCCATTGGCCTACAGTATTAAGGCGATTTTTACGGTTATTGAAAGGTACACCGACAGTAAATTGCTCCTGATTATGCACTCTGGAAAGTAGCACTACTACAGCAGACATTACGACTTGGTAAGGCGTCATTCCTTGTCTTAAAGCATCTGTAATGTCCTGCTTCTTTAGAATATGACGGAAGCGTAATCGATCGGTTGTTGGCTCTGTTGAATGTTTGCGATTAAACAGAATGGGATCGCATTTGTTCACGATTTCTGCAAGTTCAGATGTTTGAGTACCAACAACAGCGGATGATAATTCTTTCTGGCTTGCTGTCACTGCTGAGATATATTCAGCAGTATTATCAAAACTGGTTTCTTTTTCGGTGGATTGTTGCAAGAAACGCTGAATGATTTTGTCAGCAATTAAATTAATTCCTGAACCATCACAAACAATATGATGCCCCCGAAGTAACAGACCCATTTGACCTTGTGGCAAACCGGTCAATACGGCTGCTTCAATGTACGGGCCATCTTTTAAATCAAAAACCTGTTTCGACCATGTGTCGAAACAGGATGTCATTGAGTTTCCTTCGGCATTCAGTTCCTGCAAGTGAACGTTACCCTTGGGAAGAATCTGCTGATAGAGCTCTCCACCAGCCTCAACGATACTTAACCTGCTTGTCAAATCCTGCTGAATAACATCATAAATACTCGTTTTCAGAAGCGAACTGTCAAAATTTTCCGGCAGCATTTTTGCGACTGCAAGCGTGAACTGATTACTTAGCGGGCTTTTCTGTGATTCGAAATAAATGTCCCTTTGGTAACGTGTTAAAGGGATCACCTTGTTTTCACCGTTCATTTCCTTTCCTTAGTATCAATTAATTCAATCACTTGCATTGCAATTTGTTGCAACTCAAGGCGTAAAAAGTTATAAAAACCTTTTTTATCAGGTAATTAAACTGATTGTCATAGTGAACTTATTGTTCCGTCTCACTACAGAGCGGTTTCATATGATGCTAGAAAGATGTCATCTCGTGACACTTTTTGTCAAGTGACTTTTTTCGTTTTTATACTTCTATCTCCTATTACACTTTTTATTCATGTGACATAATTAGCCTGGAAGTAAGATTTAGGGGGATTGCCCTTAATAAGGAAATGTCTATGGCTGATGAAAAGAAAATGTCTGTAGTGCAAGACATCACTGAAGAAATAGCTCCAGCGCCACTTGGGCGACGTGAAAGAAAAAAGCAACAAATGCGTGATTCTTTGATCAAGGCTGCATATGAACTTTTTGAGTCAAAAGGATTTGATGACACTCGAATTGAAGATATTACTGAACAGGTTGATGTCTCTGTCAGAACGTTTTTTCGTTACTTTTCTTCAAAGGAAGATGTCTTACTTGATTATCAGGAAGAAGAGCATAGGGAGCTTCTCTCACAACTGCAGGCCAGACCTGAACATGAGCCTGCGATAACTGCTCTGAAGCATGCAGCTGTACAGGCCGTGAGAGGGTGTGAAAATTGTGCGTACGGTTTTGATGCGGATAGGTTTATTAACTTGCAGAACCTGCTGCGCAATAATCCAGTGGTGAGAGCACATAACCTGGCAAAAGGTCAGGATAGAACGAAAGATATTACTAAGCTTTTAGCGGACAGGATGGGAAATGACCCTGATTTGGATATTCGTCCGGCCATCGCCGCTAATTCTCTTGAACTGGCTTATCACAGTGCCTATCAGCTTTGGAAAAAGAGAAAGTACTGTGATAAACCATATTCAGAACTATTATCAGAAGTTTTTACTATTATTGAGGAGGGTGTTAACTTTCCTTCGAAGAAGTCATAACAAAAAACACATAGGTATGCAATGCCGATCGTTTTAAGTCATTGAACGATCCTGCGTAGGCTTCATAATCGGTCTCAACTTTGTTGAGGCCGATTTTTTATGTCTGAATTTTCTAAAGAACTGCATTTCACCGCTGAGTTCTGCCAGGACCACCATATCAATACTTTTGCTAAGCGCATTCCCTAGAATGGGTAGAAGAAGCGGTTCAACAGACAGGGCGGGCTTCTGTTCGTAAACGACGTTTCCCTGCCGAACAGGCTGTGTGGCTGATGTTGGGGATTGGATTACTTAGAAACCGCTCGATTCAGAACTCTTGCGACAAACTTGAACTCGCCTTTCCGGACTCGAAAGGAGAGCTACCGCCTTTAGCGACAAGCAGTATCATCAAGGGAAAAGAAAAACTCGGAGCCAAGCCAATGCAGTATTTATTCAAACACACTGCCGCACAATGGGAAAAGCAGTGTGAATTTGACCAAGTCTGCGGGCTTAAAGTGCTCAGTGTAGATGGCACCTATTTTAAGACCTATGAGACACCGAGCAATCAGGTGTTTGGGTATGCTCAAAAGTCGGCCTCCTTCCCCTCAGTCCTGGCTGTAACATTGATGTCGACCAGAAACCACATACTGTCAGATGCGGCCTTTGGTCCTGTAACCAATAGTGAAATTTCCTACGCACAACAACTTATCGGCTCGGCACCAGAAGATGCACTCACGTTATTTGACCGGGGGTTTATGTCAGCAGAGCTCTTTATGAGCTGCCAGGGAACCGGCCAAACACGCACTGGCTAACTCCCATAAACTTCTCGGGCATTATATTCGTCAGCATTGGCGCATAGAGAACAGGCAGAATTATGTGTTAGATGTTGTTTTCAAAGAAGATAGCTCACGAGTAACCCTGGATGGTGCGGTTGAAAATATAGCGCTGTTCAGGCGTTTTGTGATGAACATACTAAAACAGTGTGACTGTGGCGCCCCAAACCAGAAAATAAAACTGAAAAAGGCAGCTTGGAGCGATGATTATCGGACAAGAGTTTTCTTCGGGTTATGAAAGTGAGTAAGGTATGCTCCATCTTGCATAAAGTGTATTAGTTCTGTAGTGGTCAAGTAATATTGGCCACAGGTTTGTAGCTATTCCAGTACCGCTTTTCCGATTCATTTGGTGTCAATCCACCATTGTATGAATGCGGTCTTAGCCGGCTGTAATAACCAAGAATATAATCACCGATGCGTTGTTTTGCTTCGGTAAAGTTGTGATAGCCTGTTGTTGGCACCCATTCCGTTTTTAAGCTCCTGAAGAACCGTTCCATAGGGCTATTATCCCAGCAGTTTCCACGTCTACTCATGCTTTGTGTTATCCGGTAACGCCATAGCAACTGCCGAAATTTACGACTGGTATAGTGGCTGCCCTGGTCACTGTGAAACATGACATTCTTGGGCTGGCCTCGATATTCAAATGCCATTGCCAGTGCCTGGCAGGTTAAATTACTGTCTGGCGAGTAACTCATCGCCCAGCCAACAGGCTTGCGGGCGAACAGGTCGATGACAACTGCCAGATAAGCCCAACGGTTGCCAGTCCAGATAAAGCTCACATCACCACACCATACTTGGTTGGGCGCGGTGACGGCGAACTGTCTGTCTAACAAGTTCGGGATCGCGACATGTTCCTGCGTCGCTTTCTTATAAGCATGGCTGGGCAATTGGCAACTGAACAACTGCATCGCTTTCATCAAACGCCCTGCACGGTAACGGGATAACGTAAAATCATGCGACTCATCATTGGTGATGATGTCCGCCACTGTTCTGGCCCCCGCAGAGCCATTGCTCTGGCGATGTGCTTCTCGTACTAAACTGCGAAGCTTGATAGCTTCAGGAGATGGGCGCTTGTCCCGCTACTGCCAGTACTTAAACGTGCTCCGGTGGACATCCAGCACCTTACACAACTGCTTTACCGAATAACGGCATTTCTTGCTCTGACTCAGTCTCTCGATTAACGCGAGTGTTTCATGGAGTCCGACATCAACAGAGCAGAAGCTTTTTTTAGAATTTCCTTTTCTAATTCAAGGCGTTCAACCTGCTTTTTGAGGTCTCTGATTTCACGCTGCTCAGCCGTCATTGGTGCGGCCTGTGGTGTTTTACCGGCACGTTCATCACGTAATTGTTTTACCCACTTGCCGAGAGTTGAATAACCCACACCCATAGCTTCGGCAGCTTCCTTATTGCTGTAACCTTGATCAAGCACCAGTTGTGCTGTTTCGAGTCTGAATTCCGGACTGAAATTTGGACCTTTCTTCTTCGCCATTTTGTCACCTAATCTATCTATAGCTGCAATCATAGCAGCTCTAATCAGGTGGCCAAATTAACTATGCCACTACATTCACCCCCGAACGTTTTGCCGATGCAGTCCGAGGTCACTGGGAAATCGAAAATCGGTTGCACTGGGTGCTTGATGTCACGATGAATGAAGATGCTTGCCAAATCTATCGTGGCAATGCCGCCGAACTCCTGGCTGGTGTGCGTCACATGGCTCTTAACATGCTTCGATTAGAAACAAGCAAAAAGGCGAGTATCAGGCGCAAGCAGAAAATAGCAGCCATGAATGTTGCCTATTTGGAGCAAGTAATACTAGCGGGAATCCAAGGTTTGGATAAAAACTGAGCATACGTGCTCTCGCCCTATGGTCGGACACCTGGCACGATACCGAAAAACTTGAAAATATTGAGGGAAAACGGGAAAAGATTGATCCTACCCAACAAGCGGAAAGGAAGCACTACCCCCCAGAGCAGTACTTAAGAAAACAGCAAAATATCCAGTACGGAAGAGGGATAAGAACGCCACTCGCTCTTAAGCGAGTGGCGTTAGCATAGATATGCGAGTTTTTAACGTGGATTACAAATTTATGCAGTTTCCAGTACCATTCTGCGTTGAAGCAAACGATAGCAGGCAATTGCAATCAACAAGACTGTCATACCTGATGCTATGGTGACCATAAAGCCAGCTTTTACTCCAAACTCATCGATAACCCAGCCAGCTACTGCAGCCCCCATTGCAACACCAATTCCTAATCCGGTAATCATCCATGTTAAGCCTTCAGTCAATTTAGAGGAAGGAACGATACTCTCAACTAACCCCATGGCAATAATCATCGTGGGCGCAAAGAATATACCTGCGGCAAACACTGAAGCCGACAGTGTTGCTATGTCGTAGACATAAAAAAGTGGTAGCGTCATAGCAGCAGTTGCAAAGGATGCAATCAGGAATTGTTTTGGCAGTGATGCATTGAGTTTATATGCACCAAATGCAAGCCCTGCGAGGCAAGAGCCAACAGCATAGACAGATAAAACAATACTTGCTGCAACGGGTTGACCTTGTTGTTCAGCAAACGCCACGCTAATCACATCAATCGTGCCGACAATTGTTCCCAAGGCAATCAAAGCAAGTACGAGCATTTTCATTGGTAGGGGTTTAAGCGCAGACTCTTTAGAAATATCAGACTCTTGGTGAACTGGAGGCTCTGTGCTTTTTTGCATTACGAACACCATCACACCAACTGCCAGAAATATAGCTGACATGAGTGGCCCTGCTTCTGGCATCACTGCGATACTCAAACCAACGGAGATAGGCGGGCCGATGATGAAACAGACTTCATCCAGGACTGACTCAAACGAGTATGCAGTATGAAGTCTGGGGGTACCGCGATGAATTTCTGTCCAGCGTGCACGGACCATAGCAGGCATACTTGGCATACATCCGGACAACGCAGCGAAAATGAATAGTGTCCAGTCTGGAGCTCCGTAATGAGCACACAAAAGAAGCAGTGCAATTGAGATAACACTAATGCCTGTTGCTATAGGAAGTACACGACTCTGGCCATATCGATCTACTGCACGAGAGATTTGCGGTGCGATGAGCGCCATAGTGAATGTAAATGTTGCTGCGACGGTGCCTGCCAACCAGTACGACCCTTTCATTTGTGACAGCATTGTAATGATACCAATCCCAGTCATGGATATTGGCATGCGAGCAACGAGCCCAGCGAGCGAGAACGCAATGGTTCCGGGAACACTGAATAGTTCTTTGTATGGGTTAGCCATATTTACTCCGATAGTGTTGTAAAAACTTTCAGACCGTCTACATACGGTACGTATGTAAAACATATTGACATACGATGTGTATGTCAATTATAAATGCAATAAATTTCTTAACAGGACTCGTTATGACCCGAAAATCCAGAGCGGAAATGATGGAAGAAACTCGATTGAAGTTGATTGCGACGGCGAGAGAGCACTTTGGTACCGTTGGCTATGCGCAAACTGTCATGGATGAGCTAACTGCAAAAGCTGGCCTCACGCGTGGGGCCTTATATCATCACTTTGGCGACAAGAAAGGGTTATTTTGTGCAGTGCTGGCACAACTTGACAGTGAGTTGGATGCCCGACTTGCAGATATTTCAGCAAGTGCTCCGGATGCTTGGAGTGCATTCACTGGACGCTGTCATGCTTATTTAAAGATGGCCATTGAACCAGAAGTTCAGCGTATTTTGTTAAGGGATGCTTCCTCAGTACTCGATGCCGATGAGCTACAAAGCATTCGGTTACACTGTGTAACTTCTATTGCGGACATGCTGAGGCGCTTAATGGATGCTGGGACGATTAAAAGTTCATCACCAGAAATGTTAGCGCGCCTGATTAATGGTGGTTTGATGGACACTGCGCTATGGATTGCAAAAAGTGAAGATGACGAGCAGGCGCTTAGTCAGGCTTTGAATAGTCTGGATGTATTGCTCCATGGCTTGAAAATCTGAATTGAAGGGTACTGATAGTAAGTCAGATGAATTTGACTGCTTGAGCGCCCGCTCTTGCGCTGAGTACAACATTTTAAGGTTGTTAAGAATTATTAATTGATCATTAGCGATACCGACAGATAGTGGTTATGATTGTTTTTGACTGGCGAGCTGGTAGGTAAGGGGTGAAGGAGGACACACCGGTCGTCACTCTATAGGGCTGACGAATTCCCGCCAGAGGAAGCAGGGACGGGCGAAGAGAGTACCGCTCCCTGATACGTAACGGTTGAGGATGCATAAAAAAACCAGCCCGCAGGCTGGTTTTGTCTGTTTGAGATCAGGAGCGGGTTATTTTGCCATTTCCGCTTCTGGTTGGCTTTCTTCCAGATCACAGGCGATAAAGCCGCCTGTCTGGTGCGCCCATAAATGGGCATAAATGCCGTTTTTGCTCAGCAGTTCCTGATGGCTGCCTTGCTCAACAATCTGGCCCTGGTCGATGACGATCAGGCGATCCATAGCTGCAATGGTTGATAAACGGTGCGCAATCGCGATGACTGTTTTGCCTTGCATCAGTTGGTACAGGCTTTCCTGAATTGCCGCTTCAACTTCTGAGTCCAGCGCTGAGGTCGCTTCGTCCATCACCAGAATCGGGGCGTCTTTCAGCAGCACGCGAGAAATGGCTATACGCTGGCGCTGACCGCCGGACAGTTTCACACCGCGCTCACCGACCTGTGCATCGTAACCGACATTGCCGTGCGGATCGGTCAGTGTTTCAACAAATTCATGGGCGTGTGCCTGACGGGTAGCCGCCCGCAGCTCTTCTTCTGTTGCATCGGGTCTGCCGTAAAGAATGTTTTCGCGAATAGAGCGATGCAGCAATGACGTATCCTGCGTGATCATTCCGATATTGCCGCGCAGTGAATCTTGCGTGACATCAGCGATGTTCTGGCCATCAATGCGGATGGCACCGGATTCCAGGTCATGGAAGCGCATCAGCAGGTTGACCAGCGTTGATTTACCTGCGCCAGAGCGGCCGACCACACCCACTTTCTCACCGGGTTTGATATGCAGATTCAGCTGTTCGATAACGCCTTTGTCTTTCTCGCCATAGTGGAAGCTGATGTTATCGAATTCAATGCCGCCCTGAGTCACATCAAGTGGCTGCGCATCGGTTTTGTCTTCAATCGATACCGGTTTAGACAGGGTTTTCATGCCATCGACGACAGTACCAATGTTTTCAAACAGCGCACCGATTTCCCACATGATCCATTTAGACATGCCCTGCACGCGCAGCGCAATACTGATAGCTACGGCAATAACACCCACAGTAACGGCACTGTTCATCCACAGCCCAATTGAGACAGTGGCAATCACGAACAGCAGCAGGTAGTTAATGGCATCGACACTCAAAATGAATTTGGTTGCCAGGCGCATCTGACGGTACACAGTATCCAGAAACCCCTGCATGCTTTCTTCGGCATATTCGGTTTCACGGTTGGTGTGCGAGAACAGTTTCACCGTGGTGATATTGGTATAGCTGTCGACAATACGGCCGGTCATCATAGAACGGGCGTCGGCCTGTTCGGTGGCGATTTTTTTCATTTTCGGTACGAAGTAGAACTGAATACCGATATAGGCCATCAACCATACCAGGATAGGCAACATCAAAATGATATCGGCATTTCCCATCATGACAATCATGGCGGTGAAATACACGCTGATGTAAACCAGCACATCCACCATTTTCATCACGGTTTCCCGGACGGCCAGCGACGTCTGCATGACTTTGGTTGCAAGGCGTCCGGCAAAATCATCCTGATAAAACGAGACGCTCTGGCGCAGCAGATAGCGGTGCGCCAGCCAGCGGATCGACATCGGATAATTCCCCAGCAGGGTCTGGTGCATGATCATTGAGTGAGTGAAAGCAAGGAAGGGGATCACCACCACAATCAGCAGACCCATCATCCAGAGTTTTCCGCTTTCTTCAGCCAGAAAAGTGTCAGGTGAGTGTTGAGCCAGCAGGTCAACCAACTGTCCCATGAAGCCTAATAAAGTAACTTCAACAATGGCAATACAGGCGCTGAGAACAGACATTGCCAATAATGGCCAACCGAAACCACGTGTATAGTAGCGGCAAAATGCCAGCAGGCTGCCCGGGGGCTGCTGAGGCGTTTCGTCCGGGAAAGGCGCCGTCAGTTTCTCAAAGAATTTAAACATAAATTATTGATTCCAATTGTGCATGTGACGCAATAGGCGATAGCCTTAAAGGATGGCCGTAAGCATTACGGCTGAACACTGTTTACTGTTTGAGTGCTCTTTAATGTGTCAGAAATAACGGCAATATTTTATCAGAATCTGACCATAATGACGCATCAATTTTAGATGTCCGGAGTGAATAGGCGAACAGAATGTCTGACAGTCAGGTTCAGTTAAAGATAAACATGCTGAGGTCAGGATTTGAACAATCCCAGGATCAATCATTGACGGTAAGTTTGCCTGCGGGCAAACACCTTGCTCTTTCCGGCCGTTCGGGCAGCGGAAAATCGAGTCTGTTACAGGTACTGGCTGGTTTACAGCCTGCCAGTTCAGGTCATTTTTTGTGGCAGGGGCAGGAAATCAGCCCCGGCAACTTGCGCTGGTGGCGGCAGCAATTCTGCTATTTACCTCAAGCGCCAGTGATGGGGGGCGAATCGGTGGGGGATGCCTTACGGCTGCCATGGACACTGAAAGCCGTGAAAAGCGATATGCCTGACGATAAGCGTTGTGTGGATGTGCTGCTGTCACTGGAGATTACCCATGGACTGGAAAAAGCGGTCAGTGCGTTGTCCGGAGGTGAAAAGCAACGGGTTGCTGTTGCCCGGGCACTGTTGATGGACCGGCCCATCTGGCTGCTGGACGAGCCGACTTCGGCGCTGGACAGTGCCAGCCGTGATAAGGTGATGGCCCAGCTGGCGTTACAGCCACTCACGTGTGTGTCTGTGTCACATGATCCCCACTGGCTGGCATCGGCTGAGTATCAGATTGAACTGGGAGTCAGTCATGAATAATGCCATTGCGATTTCAAACCTGTCACTGGCCGGTTTCTATCTGTTGTTGCTGGTGCCGCTGGCGCTGTTTTACCGCTGGCAATTGGGACTGAGTAAGCCGACCGTCACTGCCGTGCTTCGCATGACCTTGCAGCTTGCGGTGGTGGGTTTGTACCTGCAAACCCTGTTTGATTTCCAGCATCCCGGTCTGAATCTGTTATGGCTGGGAATCATGGTGACAGTGGCAGGTTTCAGTATCTGTCGTCGCGCGGGGATTGCGCTCGGAAAAGCGACACTGGCCGTGATCACTGGTTTGCTGGTGTGCTTATTTGTGGTGCTGCCACCTATGCTGGTGGGTTTGATCCATGCTGATCCCTGGTGGCAGGCGCAATATCTGATCCCAGTCGCCGGAATGATTCTGGGCAATGCCCTGACCGCTAATGTACTGGCGCTGGAGCGCTGGTATGCCAGCCTGAAAGAAAAAAATAACGAGTATCAGTTTTATCTGGCAATGGGCGCGCCGCACCCGATTCAACCGTTTCAGCGAGAGGCGGTCAAAGCGGCGTTAATGCCGCAGTTAGCCAGTATGAGCACTCTGGGGATAGTGGCCTTGCCGGGTATGATGACAGGTCAGATCCTCGGCGGCACGGAACCTGTTCTGGCGGTGAAGTATCAACTGGCGATCATGATCGCTATTCTTGTTGCCGTCTCTGTGAGTGTCGCGGCCACCTTAGGCATGATGAGCCGGTTTGCCTTTAACCGCTATGGACAGTTAGTGCTCTAGGGGCACAGAGTCAATCTGTGCTCTCAGCCATTGCACAAAACAGTCAATGGCCGCGGAATGGCGGTGGCTGATCAGGTAATAACCCGCATTGGCCTGCAGGGGAGCAAACGGTGACACCAGCCGGCCTTTGTTGACGTCATCACCTATCAATGCCTGCCGCGCCATGGCGACCCCCAGTCCGGCTTCGGCTGCTGCCATTGCCATGTCTGTCCGGTTAAAAAAGTGGCCTCGCCGGCTGTCGGCCTGTATGTGCATGCTGTTAAACCAGTAGCGCCACTCGGTATCCCGCTCCGCCTGACGCCACGGCATCGCATCATGCAGTAACGTCACCTGGTGCCAGGCCTGTGGGTGCAACCAGTCGAACTTTGCCTGATAATCGGGACTCATGACAGGCAGCAGGGATTCCGCCATCAACAGGCTGGTTTTGCCGTCATCTTTAATTTCGTCGTCACGTCGGTAATCAATCACTAAATCGCAATCTGTGTCCCGGCTGTCGACCAGGGCGCCATCGGCGTATGTCTGGATATTGATGTCAGGGTAGTGCTGATAGAAATCATGCAATCTGGGCACCAGCCATTTGAAGGCAAATGAAGGGGTAAGTCTGAGGCGAATTTCACCTTCGGGCTGGGGATCAGTCTGAAGCTCCCGAATAACCTCAGCAATGTCAGTCAGGCTCCGGCTGACAACCTGATGCAGCCGCTGGCCCTGCTCGGTCAGGATGATGCCTCTGGCATGACGTTGGAACACCGGGAAGCCAAGTTGTTGTTCAAGCTGCCGTATTTGCTGGCTGACCGCACCTGTCGTGATATGTAACCGACTGGCAGCACCGGTAAAGCTGGTGGTTCTGGCGGCGACATCGAAAGTAGCCAGCGCCGCCAGCAGGTTGCCTTTTATGACTGACATGTTTTCTTAATCTCTTCGGGTCGCGCTGACATTGCCAGTCAGCTAGGCTTTCAGTATAAGCTTATAGAATAACTATACGCTGATGTTAATAATTATCGATTGTTAAGGTGATGTAAATCGCGCAATCTGCGCTTTTATTAAGGTGTGGAGAGCGTATTTGCGTTTTCTTACCGAAACCCAGCCACAGCGAAGAGAGAGACGTATGGAAGTCATTGTATTAGGAAGCGGTGTTGTTGGGCTGACGTCAGCCTGGTATCTGGCGCAGAAGGGGCATCAAGTGACGGTTATTGACCGCCAGTCCCGCAGTGCAGAAGAAACCAGTTTTGCTAATGCCGGGCAGATTTCCTACGGCTACTCTTCACCGTGGGCAGCGCCTGGCATTCCGGCGAAAGCCATTAAGTGGCTGGTACAGAAACATGCGCCGCTGAAAATCAAACCGTCGTTATCGCCGGATTTGTACAGCTGGATGGGTAAGATGCTGGCCAACTGCAACTATGTCAGTTATCAGCGCAATAAAGCCCGCATGTTACGCGTCTCAAATTACAGCCGGGAAAGTTTGATTGAGTTGCGCCAGCAACACGATCTGCACTACGAAGGCCGTCAGAAAGGCACATTGCAATTGTTACGTACTCAAGCTCAGCTTGATGCGGTCGGTAAAGATATTCAGGTATTGGATGAAAGCGGTATACGGTTTGAACTTCTGGACGCCGCTGGATGTATCGCAGCAGAACCGGCGCTGGCTAAAGTGCGGGAGAAAGTGGCGGGTGGCTTGCGATTGCCGGATGATGAGACTGGCGATTGCTATAAATTCTGCCAGCAACTGACCGCTCTGGCTGAGCAGGCCGGTGTCACTTTTGTGTTTGATACCCCAATTAAAGGACTGCGCCATGAAGCGGGGCGCATTGTGGCTGTTGATACCGATAAAGGTGAGTTCAAAGCCGATGCCTATGTGGTAGCGCTGGGCAGTTACTCAACGGCTATGCTGGGCACCTTAGGTATGCAATTGCCGGTTTACCCGGTCAAAGGGTACTCGCTGACCATGCCGCTGAAAGACAGCGACGGCGCCCCTGTGTCGACCGTGATTGATGAAACCTATAAAGTCGCTATGACACGGTTCGATAACCGTATCCGTGTGGCCGGTACGGCCGAGCTGGCGGGCTTTAATCTGCACCTGACCGAGCAGCGCAAAGAAACCATCGCTATGGTGGTCAATGATCTGTTTCCTGAAGGCGGCGATCTGAATCAGGCCGAGTATTGGACTGGCCTGCGTCCGATGACACCGGATGGCACCCCGGTTATAGGCAAAACGCCTTTTGATAATCTTTACACCAATACCGGGCACGGCACGCTGGGTTGGACCATGGCCTGCGGGTCTGGTCGTTTACTGGCCGATATTGTCAGTGGTAATGACACGGATATCGACACAGACGGCTTATCTATCCACCGTTATCTGTAACCGGCACGTAAATGCTATCTCCCGGTCAGGCTGCGTCCGCCTGATCGGGGCTACTCCCTCAATCTACATATCTTCGCGTTATTCACGCCTTACTGCCCGCACTTGGGTGATTCAACGTCAGTATTCAATACCTACCAGGCATTTCACTGCGCCTATGCTAAAGCTTTGATATGACATCAGTTGTACTGTATCTTTACGGGCTTTATACCATGATGCGCAGAGTATCCTGACGCCATCTGGTTATCTGCAGTTAACAAATAAAGACAGCGCGCCGCTCTATCTCAAGGAAAGAGAGTGGCTTACTGTGAATCAGGGAAATCTGGATAATGCATAAACGATATGTGATGTCAGCCGTGGCAATGATGTTGACCATGTCTGGCTGTTCTTCAATCAGTGAAGAAGAATGCCGGCTGGGTGATTGGCATCAGCTGGGCTTGGCCGATGGCCAGAAAGGGAAAAAGAATTACTCGGCCATTTACAGTGAAGAATGTGCGGAATATGGTGTATCTGTTGATCTGAAATCTTACCAGCAAGGCCGACGTGAAGGATTAACCTCATACTGTACTTACGAAAATGGCACTCTGGTTGGTCAGTCCAATGCAAGCTATGACAATGTCTGTCCGGCAGACTTAGCCAGAGATTTTCTGTCAGGTTACACGCCTTACCATAATCTGGCCCAAGCGCAATCCAGGTTGGACTCGGCAGAAAGCAGTGTGAATAACTACAAAGCGAGGCTGGAAGAGGACACGCTGTCCAGTGATGACAGAAAAACATTTAAAGCGGAGCTGAAATCGGCCAAGTCGCGGATGGAGCGTGCGGAGTTTGATGTTAACCGTTTTGAATATGAACTTGCCGTTCATAAGATTGACAGAGAAATGACTCAGATTCATAGTCAACTGACCTCGGAAACACTGCCTCAAACGCAAAAGACAGCGCTGAATCAACGCCTTGCCAGTCTGAACAATCAGCGTAAATATTACGAGACCTTATCGACAACAGAAAATACGATTCAGAATATCAAAAATATTGCTGATTTATTTTAAATGTGACTGAGTGGTGATCTGAAACTGCCTTAGTGTTTATTATCATCAAATTTAGCATTAATGAATTTAATGTCTGTTTTTGGGTAAAAACACAGTTTAAATTAACAGTATTATCATTAGATAAAGAATCTTGTTGAGGTCAGGGTGTGATCTTGAGTTAAAACTTTAATTCTTGTTGCATAGCATGTGTGCACATAGTTTGAAGTCTGCCTAGATTTAACAAAACAACTCCAATTTAACATTTTTGCAACCTTGTGTTTCGTCAACAATGTGTTGGCTAACAACACACAAGGAGTCACACATGCAAGTATGCATAACAACAAAAAAGACGCTTCTCGCCACTCTCATCAGCTCAACCATGTTGACCGGTTGTTATTGGGATGACCCGAAAGAAGCCGCGGCTTACGTCAGTAGTGAAATTGAACATGAAGATGTGGTAGAGCATTTGGTGGAGTTGGAAGCGCGTGCCACGCCGACATCGGATGGCAGCTCTGTGACCCGTGCTGCCGGCTCAGACGGATACCAGTATTCTGTTGATTACATCATCGAAGTGATGAAAGAACACGGCTATAAAGTGTCTACACAGGAGTTTGATTTCCGCGCCTGGGAAGAGCTGGCCGGAACAACGCTCAATGTTGACGGCGCTGATCTGATTAGCACTCGTGAGGCTGGAGAAGGTGTTGAAGCAGACTATGCCGTGATGTCCTATTCGGGTGATTCAAATGGTCAGCTGGCTGGTGACATCGTATTTGTCACGCCGGATTTTAACTTTGACAGTCCGAATTACGATGATACCGATGGTTGTGAAGCCACTGATTTTGAAGGTAAAGCGATCACCGGGAAAGTGGCGGCCATCCAGCGCGGTGGCTGTAACTTCACAACGAAAGTGGTGAACGCACAAAATGCCGGTGCCAAAGCGGTGATCGTCTTTAACCAAGGGAACGATGAAGGCCGTAAGGGTGTGGTTAACGGTACGCTGGGCAGCGATACAGCGGCGACAGTACCTGCTTTCGGCGCCCGGTATGAAATAGCTAAACAGTGGTTCGATGCCAGCCAGACTCAGCCCGTCCCTGTGGTACTTGCGGTCGATGTCAAAGACGAAATGGTCGTAACCCAGAACGTGATTGCGGAAACCAGACGCGGTAATCCGAATCAGGTGGTGATGCTGGGGGCGCATCTGGACTCAGTACCGGAAGGGCCTGGTATCAATGATAACGGTTCAGGTACGGCCGGTTTGCTGGAGTATGCAATTACGCTGGCTGACACCAGAGCGCCAGTGAAAAACAAAGTCCGGTTCGCTTGGTGGGCAGCAGAGGAAGCAGGCTTAGTGGGTTCAGAGTATTACACTAACACATTGTTTGCCCCTATCTATGATCAGGCTCAGAACGAGATTCTGGCAGAACTGGGACTGGACGATCCCAGCCAGTTGACAGAAGAACAGGTTGAGCTGGTTGAAGCCCGCTACACTAAGCTGAATAAAGTGAAGCTGTACCTGAACTTTGACATGATCGGTTCGCCAAACTATATCTTCGGTGTCATGGATGGCGACCTGTCGGATACCAAAGACAGCCCGGACAATGCCTATACCGGTGATTTCAAACCGCCATACGGTACTTCCGACATTGAATCGACATTCAATGAGTTCTTTACGGCAAAATCTGAGTTCACTGTGCCTCAGGCGCTGTCTAAACGTTCTGATTATGCAGGTTTCGCTGATTGGGGTGTGGCGTTCGGTGGCCTGTTCACCGGTGCTGAGAAAGTGAAAACGGCTGAAGAAGTGGATCAGTTTGGCGGTGAAATTGATGTGGCTTACGACAGATGTTATCACCAGGCCTGTGATGATCTGAATAACGTCAGCCAGAAAGCCTTGTTCGTTAATACTCAGGCCCTGGCCTATGTGACGACTTACTATGCGTTCAGTAAGCCATTATTCCCTGAAGTTGCTGAACCGGCAGTGAAAACCATGTCGCGTATGCCAAGCGACATGAAACCAACGCAAAAACTGCGTATTGGTGAGAAGCTGAAAGCTGCAGAGAGTCATTCGGATCACGGTCACTTCCACGGTGACTTTGATCAGGATCGCCAGTAATGACCAGCGATTAACGCTAAACATAAACAGCCACGCAAATGCGTGGCTGTTCTTTTATATACGGCAGTATTACTCGGCTGTAATAATATCCATCACCAGCTTGCCATCTTCGCGAATCGGGCCGTCTTCTTTCGCGCCCAGTGTGTATTCAAACACGCCGTTTTTCATCCCGCCATCTTCACCGTGGAGCATTAGCATTAGCATCTCGCCGGTGTCGACAGGTTCCGTGAGAATGGTGACTACATCCTGTTTTGTCATGTGATTGATTTGAAAAGCAGCCAGCCATTTTTCTGTTAACAATCCCAGGATGGTTCAGGATTTTGCCGTGATTCGATGACAGGAAAAGTGAGCGTTTTGAGGTTTTCAGTGACTTTTTGTTATTGGAGCCATCTGATTCTGTAGTATTAGTCAAACGGTTGAATAATAGATGTATTTTATATGTGCAAGTGACCATATGATGAGGAGCATGATGATTTTAGGACGGGGTCAGACAACCTGTTCTGATCACATGTACAAATCGTACTTGTAATTTGTCACTGTGAATGGGTGTTAAATGTCCAATAAATATCAATTTTTCTGTGTGCCGAATACCGCTCGAAAAGCGTTTACCTACCTGAATATGTCCTCCCCTACGTTTGCTGAAGAGAAACAGGCATTACTGCTTCAGGGATTAGAGGTAGAAGATGATGTGATTTATGCCTCCAGCGCGGAAGACGCCGTCGATAAGTTTCGCTCCAACTATGTACATCACCTGGAAGAGTACAATGCATCAACAAACCTTTTTTACACTTTGCTCCATGCCTTTCGATGGCTGAAAGCTAAGCTGGCGGGCAAAAGTTAGTTGTCATTATGTCAGTGGGGAAACGCTGAGCATAGCGTGAGTGTACTCAGGTGATGGGACAATAAAAGCTGTTGATGTGAGCCTGCGAAATGGCTCTTGTCGATTACGGGTGAGAAAAAAAACCGCTGAATTAACAGCGGCCTTTTTTAGCTTGTCCTGGCGGGCAGAAACTGCCGTTGCCGCCATGATGGTGATCATCATAGTCACCATTGGTGGTGGCTTTGATGTTCACACCGTCTACTTCGCCTTCAACATGTGTCAGCTGACAACCGGTCAGAGACAGGCTGATGGTCAGTAAACCGAGCAGAGTTAATGATTTCATTGTTAACGCCATAAAATGGGAAAAGCGGGCACTGTAAATGATTTTCGCAAGGCCTGTGTTAGCCTGATGTCAATGATTGCTGAGCCTGTCAAAATCCGCCTCTGGCAGGATAATCTGACAATATTGTGAAAAATTAGTTTTCATTCTGGTAAAAAGTTCTGCAAAGCCATTGTAAACTGATAGTAACCTTTGAAATAGTGACCTTCTTCGTTGGCTACCTGTCAGGAGGCAAACATGAAACGGGTCTTTTATATCAGTGATGACCTGGATGAACTTGAGCTGGTTGAACATGAGTTGGAACTGAGTGGTTTTACTTCTCCGCAAATCCATGTTCTCAGTAACAAAGATGCTGATGTGTCGAGCCACAAGCATTTGCATCCGGTGCAATCTGTGATGCGTAATGACGTTGTGCACTCAACTGAAATTGGCGCTGTGATCGGGGCGATTGCCGCAGCCGGCGTATTAATTGCGGCCTATGCCTCCGGGGTGACAGATGCGGTTGGCTGGGCACCTTTCATTTTACTGGCGATTGCGATTCTGGGATTCATTACCTGGGAAGGGGGATTGTTTGGATTCCAGGAACTGCATTATCAGTTCCGCCGGTTTAAAAACGTCCTGAAATCCGGCAAGCATGTATTAATGGTGGATGTTGAGCCGGAGCAGGAACTGCAGCTGGCCAGTATTACGCTGGCGCACGACAAACTCAAACCTGCCGGAACCGGGAAGTCTCCTCCGCACTGGGTTGTCGCCATGCAGCAAAAATGGCAGCGTATGATGAAAACTCTGCCTTAATCGCTTGGTTCTGGCGCTGACAAGGTGTCTGCCGGGTCATTATCCGCCCGGCAGACTGAAAAACCATTCTCTGAGAGCAAAGATATAGCTTGCTTCGCTCGCCATCAGACCTACCAGGACGAGCAGGACTAACGGCGGAAGGAAAATGGTATACACCAAAGCGAGCCTTTCCCAGCGCATGTGCATGAACACGGCGGCAATCAGCCCGGCTTTCAGTGCCATAAACAGCAGAATAAGGCTCCACCGTAACATGCCCTGCAAATGGAAATAGTCGACCAGATACGAGAGGGTACTGAGCACAAAGAGCAGTCCCCATACTTTAAGATACAGGCTGATTGGATGCTGCTGCTTCACTGAATCATGAGTGAGTTCAGAATTTGCCATCATGGCCTCCTTGACGGTTTGCCTGAGTTACCACAGATAAAAAAAGGCGAATATAAATACCCACACCAAATCAACGAAATGCCAGTACAGTCCGGTGATTTCAACAATTTCGTATTTTCCCCCCTGTATTCCCGTGGCATGTGGATCCACCTGTTTTTTGTCATATTTCCCCAGAGCGACCCGAATGGCGACTATCGTCAGATACAGCACGCCCACACTGACATGCAAACCGTGAAAACCGGTGATCATGAAAAATGCCGCACCAAACTGCGATGCGCCTTCTTCATTTCCCCACGGGCGAACTCCTTCGGCAATGAGTTTGCTCCATTCGAACGCCTGCATACTGACAAAGGCCAATCCCAAAAGCGCGGTTAACAGCATCAGTAAGGCAGTGGACCAGCGCTTTCCCTGATAGCCGCAGTTGACGGCCATCGCCATGGTTCCGCTGCTGGTGATCAGCACAAAGGTCATAATGGCAATCAGGATCAGGGGGATGGAATGACCGGCAATCGTTAAGGCAAAGACCTCGCTGGTTGGTGGCCAGATGTCAGTCGTGGTCATGCGGACCGACATATAGCCCACCAGAAAACAGCCGAACACAAAGGTGTCGCTGAGCAGAAAAATCCACATCATGGTTTTGTTTGCCGAGACGTGAAATGCCGCACGATCGCCGGCATAGTCGTTGACGACCCCTGTCCAACCGGTTTGGCTGCCCAGGGTTGGCGTCCGGGATGGTTGGGTTTCACTCATAATCAAGACCTCTCGTTCTGCCGGCTGTGCGGATCAGGTTAATCGCAGTAAGCCCAGCAGAAACAGCCAGATGAATAACAGGAAATGCCAGTACCGTGCGCAGAGCTGGAGCCATAAATGCAGGTTGTCCCTTTGCCCCCGCCAGACCTGATACACCACTACACCCAGGGCCAGAACCCCACCGATTATATGCAGTGCATGCAGGCCGGTCAGGAGATAAAAAAAGCTGTTAGCCGGGTTGGCCAGCACGCCCTGGTTGATCTTGACCAGCGCCTGCCAGGCCCATAACTGTGCGAGAATAAAGCCGAGCGTAAAACAGACCGCCATTATCAGCTCGGTCTGGCAGGCGGCAAGGGCAGGCAGCAAACGGGCTTTACGGCCGGCAAGGTGCATGGCCACACAGCCCAGTACCAGCAGTGATGTGCTCAGCATCAGTTGCCACGGTTCATTGAGCGCTTGCCAGTCACTCAGCGTGTGGCGGATGTAATAGGCCACGGTAAACAAGAAAAACAAGGCGCCAATAACTCCCATGAGTACCCACAAACCGGTCGAGGCAATCGCATAGGTGCTGGCAGGCTGGTAGTGGGCATTCGGGGCCGGACTCAGGTTGCCCGACGCCAGTGTCGAGAGTGCAGGCTTACGGCTCATGTTTCGGACTCCTCAGGCTCGCTGTCGGGCATATCCGTCGCGATATCGTCGGGCGGCTGGTTCTGCGGCAGATAATCTTCTTTGGCGCCGGGCACGCTGAAATCATAGGCCCAGCGATACACCACAGGGAGCTCATCGCCCCAGTTGCCATGTTTAGGTGGCGTATCAGGGGTTTGCCACTCCAGTGAGGTGGCACGCCAGGGATTGCCGCCCACAGCTTGTTCATGACGCCAGCTCCAGTACATGTTGAAGATAAACAGCAGTTGCGCCGCTCCGACAATCAGGGCCGCGATGGTAATGAAGGCATTGAGGTGCTGCGCCGATTCGGGAATAAAACTGTAGTCTTCCCAGGCGAAATAGCGCCTTGGCATCCCCATAACACCGAGATAGTGCATAGGAAAATAAATGGCGTAAGTCCCCAGAAACGTAAACCAGAAATGGATATGGCCCATGGTGTTGTTCAGCATTCTGCCGGTGACTTTGGGATACCAGTGATAGAGCCCGCCGAAAATCGCCAGGATCGGTGATACGCCCATCACCATGTGGAAATGGGCCACCACAAAATAGGTGTCCGACAAGGGAATATCGACCACCACATTGCCCAGAAACAAACCGGTTAAGCCACCGATGACAAAGGTGCTGATGAAGGCCAGAGCGAACAGCATAGGCAGCGTGAGATGAATGTCACCTTTCCAGAGCGTAAACAGCCAGTTGTAGACTTTAATCGCGGTCGGAACAGCTATCACCAGGGTGGTGATGGCAAAGAAAAAGCCGAAGTACGGGTTCATACCGCTGACATACATATGGTGCGCCCAAACGACAAAGCTCAGTACCCCTATGGCCAGAATCGCCCATACCATCATCTTGTAGCCGAAGATGTTTTTGCGGGCATGAATGCTGATTAAGTCCGACACTATGCCAAAGGCAGGCAAGGCGACTATGTAGACTTCAGGATGACCAAAGAACCAGAACAGGTGCTGGAACAGGATAGGGCTGCCGCCGCCGTGCTCGGTAAGCTGTCCCATGGATATCACGGCAGGCATAAAGAAACTGGTGCCGAGCAGTTTATCGAACAGCATCATAACCGCACTGACAAACAGGGCGGGGAAGGCCAGCAAAGCCATGGCTGAGGCGGTAAAAATACCCCAGACGGTCAGAGGCATGCGCAGCAGCGTCATGCCCCGGGTCCGCGCCTGCAGCACAGTGGTGACATAATTCAGCCCGCCCATGGTGGCGGCGACGATAAACACCGCCAGCGATATCAGCATCAGCACAATGCCCCAGTCGGTGCCGGGTGTGCCGGGCAAAATGGCCTGCGGCGGATAAAGGGTCCAGCCGGCGCCGGTTGGCCCGCCGGTGACAAAGAAACTGGCCAGTAAGATCAGTGAAGCCAGCAGATAAAACCAGTAACTGAGCATATTCAGAAAAGGGAAAACCATGTCTCTGGCACCCACCATTAACGGAATCAGATAGTTACCGAATCCGCCCAGAAACAGCGCCGTCAGCAGGTAGACCACCATAATCATGCCGTGCATGGTCAGCGCCTGATAATAGGTATTGGCATCAATGAAATCGAAGGTGCCGGGAAAGCCCAGCTGCAGGCGCATAATCCAGGACATGACCAAGGCAATCAGGCCCATAAAAATGGCGGTCAGAGAATACTGAATGGCAATGACCTTATGATCCTGGCTCCAGATATACTTGCTCCAGAACGATTGCGAATACCCGGAGCTGTGTTGGTGAGTCTGTGCTGTCATATCTCCTCCCGTCGCGAGCACTATTGCGCCAGAGACTGGATATAAGCGATCAGGGCATCGATTTCCTGATCATTCAAAGTATACGCAGGCATGACCGCAGGGTAGCCTTTTACCAGTTCGGCTTTGGCATCCAATATGGCCCGTTTCAGATAAGCTTCATCGGCCTGAAGCTGTGTATCATCCGACAGGGTTCTTGTATTGCCGTACAGCCCTTGCCAGGTCGGTCCGATGCCGGTCTTGCCGTCGCTGCTGTGGCAGGCGATACAGCCGTTGACTTGCGATAACGTCTCGCCCATCGCAATCAGATCGGCTTGTGAGAGTGCCTCGCCACTCGCGGTCGTGTCTGCGGGGCGCTGGGTTTGGGCAAACGTCGGCTGTGCGGCCAGCCAGCGACCAAACTCTGCTTCGTCTTCAACCACAACACGCCCGCGCATATTGAAATGCCCGACACCACAGAGTTCGGCACAAAGAATGTCAAACTGTCCGCGCTCAGTGGGCCTGACCCAGAAATGGGTGACGGTGCCGGGAACCAGATCCATTTTTGCCCGGAACTGGGGCACGTTGAAATCATGGAGGACGTCTTTGGATCGCAGCAGCACTTTGTAGGGCGCGTAAAGGGGCAAGTGCAGCTCGGGTAACAGAATTATCCGATCATCTGCACCGGCAGGATCATCCGGGTCAATGCCTAACGGGTTGGTACTGGACACAAACCGGGTGTCACTTTTGCCCAGCTGAGCGTCATCACCGGGAAAACGGAATCGCCAGCGCCACTGCTCACCGACGACTTCGACGATCCGTGCCTCATCAGGCACGCTGACAAATTGCCCGTACACCACTAAGCCCGGGGCCAGTAAAGCGATAATGCCGACAGAGGTAATGCCGATCAGCCAGGCTTCCAGTTTTTTGCTGTCGGGCTGGAACTGGGACTGGCGGCCGGGTTTATGTCTGAAGCGAATGACCAGCCAGGCAAGCACCAGGTTCAGAACGATAAAAAACGCTCCGGTAATGATGAGAGTCAGGTGCAGCGCATTATCAATTTCCCCCCAATTTGACGCAGCAGGCGTCAGCCACCAGGGGCTGTAAATATGGAAGGCAATGGAAGCAACGACAATAATGATCAGGGCAATGGCTATTGCCATATATCACCTTTTACCGAAATTGGTCGCATCCATGAGAGGAACAAAAATCGGTAACCCGAACCCTGAAAGTCAAACAGTATTGTTGCCCGCGCAGTGAAGGCTTTATACACAGCTGCCAGCCAGAAAAATGACAAAGTGGCTGTGTTTGATAGTCATATTGATTAAAAGCTTAGTGGACATCACCATGCTGTGCGAGTGATCAGAGGGCTTTCTCTGCAGACGGTTCGTAAATGAGAAAACTGGGTTTCACCGAAAAATGTCTTACTATGAGAGAGGTTATTCAGGCACAATCGCCTGATAGTCAATAAGATAAGCTTTCCCAAAAATGAGGAGGGGATGTGGCTGGTGCAAGTTTGTTAACCTTGCTGGATGATATTGCAACCGTACTCGATGACGTTGCCGTAATGAGTAAGGTCGCGGCCCGGAAAACCGCCGGGGTGCTGGGGGACGATCTGGCCCTGAATGCCCAGCAGGTGGCCGGGGTAAGAGCAGAACGAGAAATCCCGGTTGTGTGGGCGGTGGCAAAAGGTTCGTTTAAAAATAAGTTGATCCTGGTGCCGGCGGCCCTGTTAATCAGTGCTGTTGCTCCCTGGCTCATCGTGCCATTGCTGCTGACTGGCGGTTTGTTTTTGTGTTTTGAAGGTGCAGAAAAAGTCATTCACAAACTCACTCATGATGATGCAGAAGAAGAGCTGAAAGATCACGATCAACTGCCCGATGGCATGGATATTGATGAATACGAGCAGAACAAGATAAAAGGAGCAATCAGAACCGATTTTATTCTGTCAGCCGAAATTATCGTGATTGCATTAGGCACCGTTCAGGGCATGTCTTTGATGACGCAATTGCTGGTAGTCAGCCTGATTGCCCTGACCATGACAGTGGGCGTTTATGGCTTAGTGGCAGGGATTGTCAAACTTGATGATGCTGGCTTTTATCTGGTGAAGCAGCATCAGGAGAAGAGCCTGTTGCACCATTTTGGTCAGCTGTTGATTTCTGCGGCGCCTAAGCTGATGAAGTTACTGGCCGTTGTTGGCACCATTGCCATGTTTTTGGTCGGTGGCGGTATCGTGGTTCACAGTATTCCCGATTCGCATCACTGGCTGGTGGTTTTAACTGAGCGGTTGCATGCTCTGCCCGGTGCATCATGGCTGGTGCCCATGATGACCAACCTGATAGTCGGTATCGTTGCGGGCCTGCTGGTACTGGCTGTCATTTCGGCCTGGCAGCGTTTGCGCGGTAATCAGGCAGCATAAATCATTGACTTAAGGTATGCTGATGTCAGCTTGAGATGTAAGTATAAGAATGAATATGACGAAAAAGCCAAGACGCAGACCTTTTGTGATGCTGAACCGCCTGCCTTTGCTGGCGGTTCTGTTTTTCCCCGGTATCACAGCTGCCAGCAGTGAGCCGGGAACCGCAACAGTACAGGGAGCGGTATCATCCCAGAACACTGCCTCAGTGCTGGCAGATGCATTCGAACAATCAGCCCAACTGTGGCGGCGAGATGCTATCGCTTATGCCCGGTTGCCCAGCCGTGATGATATCGGCCAGATACTCACTACCTACGGGTTAGATGCGGCAGGAAAACCGGTTCCTGTCTCACAGCAAGACATTGTTCAGGAAAGTGTTGTTGTCCGTGATATGCAGCCATTGGTCGGGGCGGTTTATCACGAATATCTGATGACCAAAACCGCCTGGTTCGAACAATACGGCATGATGCCAGATACGCTGTCATTCCACAGTTATCAGTCGTTGCGTCAGGTACAGGTATTGACCGTGGATGCACAGCTAGTGTCAGCACTTGGCAGCCTGGACGGTAAATCTGTCGAGATAAAAACCAGTGATTTCCCGGCATTAATTGATGCAGACCAAGATGCAGAGACTGCTCTTTCCACCGTTACCCTGATGTTAGGCGATCGGGTGACAGACGCTGGTGAAGTGATAGCGATAGACACACTGCAACAGCTCTATAGCCTTCAGGGCGATCTCCCTCAAATCTGACAGGAACCAGCCGCAGGGCTGGTTTTTTCATCTTTATCTCCCGCCGATACCGCAGCAATGTCACTGTGGTATTTTTTGACTGATCATTTTGAGAATAATTGTTATTATTCTTCCCATTACTTTCCAGAGTGTCGCAGCGACGCTGGTGTGATTACACCAAACGGTAGAAAGGAATGTGCCCCAAAAAGATAATTCAACTTGAATGATAATAGTTATTATTTATTCTAGTATTATTGGCCTGGTAAGAATTTGCGTTTGCTCAAAGTGCAGCAAGCGAGTCCATGATAGTTTGGTGAATGGATGACAACAGTGTTGAATACAAAACAGAGCTCTGAAGCTGACCGCTTTCCCGGCACCATTGCGCGTGCCGTTCAGCCGGAAAATTTGATTCGGTTGTTCAATGATGCGGAGCGTTTGATACCCATAATGAAAGGTGTTTCCGCGCCTGACACCTTGTTTTGTATTAAGCGTGATGGCAACAACGATCAGTTGCTGGCCAGCCTGTATCAGTACTGGCAGCAGAACTATCCGGAAGCGGGGCAGCCTTACTGGACGACACGTAGTTGGTCTATGCTGACCTGGCAGCCGCTCTATCTGGCTTTTGTCTGTGTTTACAGTGTGCAGTCGGTGCCGCCACTGAGCCGTATCGTTCAGCAATATAACAATGCAGGGTGGGTGGCTGGCTACAGTTTCAGCCAGAATAGCCAATGGTGCGAAGGCAATACCCAGCAGCTGATTCAGTGCGCGGGCCGTGAGCTGGTCGATCTGTATGACGATCTGCGAGAGCAGATGGAACACCATACTCGTATTCGTCCTGGTTTTACCCGCCAGTTACTGGCGGATGCCGTCCTGGCGGTGCTGCTGCGTTACCACAATGCATTACCTGAGAAGATGCCGGCGGACGATGTACCCCAGCATGCCGCTTGGTGGCTGGAAAGTCTTGGCTTGCCCGCCAAGCATATTGAGACCCTGTACCGCTCCGAAGCCGACGGTCAGTGGCAACAACTGCGAGTCAGTTGCTGTATGCATTACCGGCGTGATGATGGCAGCTATTGCGAAAACTGCCCGAAGAATAAACTCTAGGCCTGGTTGTGCCGCACGCGATGCGTTGATCACAATCTTGCAGTGTAAGTCATAAGAAAAACTATGTTTGAACTCAACAACATCCGTGTACACCGTGGTGGGCGCGATATTTTGCGTATCGATCAGCTCACTATTGACAGCGGGGCTTTTACCATGGTGCTGGGCCACAATGGTTCAGGTAAATCAACACTGGTGAACTTGCTTGCCGGACAAACGGCGCCCGATGAAGGCGACATTCTGCTCAACCAACAGCCACTGACTGCGCTGTCTGCCAAAGCGCTGGCACGTGAAGTGGCTTTCCTGCCACAAAAGCTGCCGGACGTTGCCGGCTTGACGGTCAGAGAATTGGTGACACTGGGGCGCTTTCCCTGGCGCGGCACATTCGGTCGCTGGCAAAAAGATGATGTCGCCATCATTGAAGCAGCCATGCGCAAGACTGGCACCTTACGCTTTGCCGACAATCTGGCCGACCAGCTCTCTGGCGGGGAACGCCAGCGCGCCTGGGTGTCTATGCTGCTGGCCCAGCAGTCACCTGTCCTGATCCTCGATGAGCCGACCTCTGCACTGGATATTCATCATCAGTATCAACTGATGTCTTTGCTGGCAGAGCTGAACCGAGACACGGGCTGTGGCGTAATCGTCATCTTGCACGATCTGAATCTGGCTTTGCGTTTTGCCACGCACGTGGTGGCCCTGAAGCAAGGGCGCATTGCCTTCACCGGCCCGAAAGACGTGTTACTGGATGAACCAAGACTGTCTGCATTGTATGAGACGGACATTAAACTCATTGATCACCCTGTCAATTCAGATCACCTGACTGGCCAGAAAGTTGCTGTGGTGTGTGAATAACAGTGGCACGAAAAACAGAGAAGTTGTCGTTTTATGTTGAATAAATGGTTGAAAAATATGGGCCCAGTGGCGCGGATGAGCAAATGGACTGCCGTGGCAGCCTTGCTGTTCTCCGGTCAGGTGTTTGCAGAGATAACTGTCACCGACAGCCGAGGTGAGCACACACTGGCCGAGCAGCCCCAGCGTGTGGTTGTTCTCAACTGGGATCTGGCTGAACAAGTACTGGAACTGGATGTCACTCCTGTTGGTATGCCAAATATCAGTGGCTATCAGGAATGGGTTGTTCAGCCTGCTGTACCCGCCGGTGTGGCGGATATCGGCACCCGCACCGAACCGAATCTGGAGAAAATTGCGGAACTGAAACCGGATCTGATCCTGGCTGCCTCACCGCAAAAAGATTTGCTCCCCCGCCTTGAAGCTCTGGCACCTGTGTTGTACTACGAAACCTACAGCCAGTCGCTCAGCAGTGCAGAAGCTGCCATTGCGAACTTCCGCCAACTGGCTACTGTCTTTGATCAGGAAGCGCTGGCTGAGCAGAAACTCACGGCCATGTCTGAACGTTTTACTGAACTGAAAAATCAGCTTAATCAGGCGTTTAATGGTGAGTCACCCAGTGTGGTCGCGATGCGATTTGCCAATCAGACCTCTGTGTATATCTATGGCCAGAACTCCACCACTAATTATGCGCTTGAGCAGTTGGGTCTGACACCGGCCATGCCTTTACCTGCCACCGAGTGGGGCATTGTGCAGAAGCGGCTGACCGACCTGCAAAAAGCGGGTAGCAGCTATGTGCTCTACTTCCGGCCTTTCAATGAAGAGAAGCAGTTGCAGCGTTCGGTTATCTGGAATGCCATGCCTTTTGTCCGGGCTAAGCACGTAAGCAGCGTCGCCTCTGTCTGGAACTATGGCGGGGCGATGTCGATTCGCTATATCGCCGAAGCCATGGCCGACAGCCTGTTTGAAATTGCGCCCAATCAGGATGTGGTGACCGCTGTGAAGGGCGGGTAGGACTGATTCATGACCCGCTCTTTGTCTTTCTTTCCCATACTGCTGCTGGCCTTGTTGTCAGCCGTTGTTGCCAGTCTTCAGATTGGCTCTGATCTTTCTCTTTCCCGTCAGCTTGCCATAGTCACCGGCACCCAGGCGGAAGAATTTGCCGACATCATGTTTAGCTATGCCCAGCTGCCACGCCTGGTGATGGCGTTGATGGTGGGCGCTATGCTGGGGCTGGTTGGCAGCCTGATGCAACAACTGACACAAAACGCGCTGACCTCACCGCTGACACTGGGCACCTCTTCCGGCGCCTGGCTGGCGCTGATCATAGTCAACGTCTGGTTTCCTGAGCTGGTGGGTGATCACAGTGCCCTGGCCGCTATGGCGGGTGCCATGCTGTCTCTGTTTCTGGTGATTTTCATTGCCGGGCCGAAAAATATGACGGGGTTGCCCCTAGTGCTGTCGGGCATGGTGGTGAATATTCTGCTTGGCTCAGTGGCAAGCGCTATCATTTTGCTGAACGCGGAATATGCTAAGAACGTCTTTATCTGGGGCGCCGGCGATCTGACTCAGAACGGCTGGGAATCTGTGCAGTGGTTGTTGCCCCGCTTGTCAGTGTCACTCCTGCTGCTGGTGTTTGCGCCGCGCATTCTGACCCTGATGCGTTTGGGTCATCAGGGTGCTGCAGCACGCGGTCTGAATGTCGTTCCTGCTTTTATCGTGCTGATGGCTGTCGGCTTGTGGCTGGTGGCCGCGTCTATAACAGTGGTCGGTGTGATCAGCTTTATCGGACTGCTGACGCCAAATATTGCGCGGGCACTGGGTGCCAGAACCCCGAGGTTTGAGCTCACCATGAGTGCTTTGCTCGGGGCGCTGCTCTTAGTGGTGACAGATGCCGCCGCCCAGCTGCTCAGCCAGCTGACAGTTGACGCTATTCCGAGTGGCACCACGGCAGCAGCCATCGGTGCGCCGGCCCTGTTGTGGTTCAGTCGCCGTAAGATGAAAGCGCAGGATCAGGTGTCGATAAAGCTGCCTCCGAGCCGGGATCGTCTTTCTGCTTTGAGCCTGCCTGCCTTGATGCTGATTGTCGCTGGTATACTGTGTCTGACGGCTGTGTTTGTGACTGACGGCCACAGCTGGCATGTCGCGCTGCCAACGGCTTATCAGTGGGAACTCCGCTGGCCGAGGATGCTGACCGCTCTCAGCGCCGGAGTCGGGCTAGCCATTGCGGGCACTGTGCTGCAGCGGTTGATCTACAACCCGCTTGCCAGTCCGGATATTCTGGGGATCTCTGCCGGCGCAACCTTTGCTTTGGTGGGGGCCAGTGTTTTCCTGGGCATGAACATTTTTGCGGTGGGCTCTGTGCTGGCATTTGCTGGCAGTATGCTAGTGCTGGTCGTGTTACTGGTGCTGGGACGCCGTCATCAGTTTGCCCCTTCCAGCCTGATTCTGATCGGTATTGCCCTGACTGCCCTGATCGACGCCTTAGTGCAATTTGCTCTGGCGAAAGGCACGCAGGACAGCTACAGCATACTGACCTGGCTGGCAGGCTCAACCTATCGGGTGACGGAAGGCAAAGCGGTATTTCTGTTCGTTGGGGTGGCCGCCTTGTTCGTGTTCACACTTTCCACCTCGCGCTGGCTGACTCTGATTTCTGCCGGCAGACAGTTTGCGGCTGCTCGTGGTTTGAATGTCCCTGTCAGCAGCGCTTTGTTACTGGGGACTGTGGCTTTATTGTGTGCTCTGGTGACAGCCACTATGGGGCCGGTCGCTTTTGTCGGTTTGCTGGCACCACATATGGCCGTGATGCTGGGTGCCAAGCAGGCCAAAGAGCAGCTCTTAGTGGCGTCACTGGTTGGTGCATCTGTGATGTTAATTGCTGACTGGGTAGGGCAGACTGTGTTGTTCCCGGCTCAAATCGCGGCCGGCACTCTGGTGTCTGTGATAGGCGGAAGTTATTTTCTGTTTCTGCTGATTCGCGGCAGAAGCCGTTAGCAATACAGCGCCTCGATTGAGCAGATAAAAAAAGCCGGGTTAGCAGCAATGCAACCCGGCTTTTTGTTGTTACCCTTAAACCACCGCCTATGGCGGTGGTGATTGTTTAAAGCCGCCTTCACAGAAGGCGGATTAAGGGATTAACCTTCTATTTCCGCGTTGTGGTAAACGTTCTGCACATCGTCGCAGTCGTTCAGCATGTCGAGGAATTTGTCAAACGTGGCTACATCGTCGCCGGTGACCGGATGCATTGCCTGAGGAACAAAAGTGATTTCTTCCACTTCCATCACCAGATCAGGCATGGCGTCAGACAGGGCATTTTTCACTTTGAAGAATTCAGTGTGCGGTGCGAAAACAGTGATCATGCCGTCTTCCGCTTCGATGTCGGTCACATCTGCATCACCCATGATCAGGGCTTCCATTACGGCTTCTTCGTCATCGCCTTTGAACTGGAATACCGCCTGATGATCGAACATGTGGGCAACAGCACCTGGCGCACCGATTTTCGCGTTGTTCTTCACAAAACACTGGCGAACATCCATGTAGGTACGGTTGTTGTTGTCGGTCAGACAGTCAACGATTACAGAGCAGCCGCCAGGTCCGAAACCTTCGTAGCGTGCCGTTGAAAAATCTTCACCGCCGCCACCGCTTGCTTTATCAATAGCTTTTTCGATCACGTGACTAGGCACCTGATCTTTCTTTGCTTTTTCCATCAGACGGCGCAGAGACAGGTTGCTGTCCGGATCTGTACCGCCGTTTTTGGCGCTCATGTAGATCTCTTTACCGTACTTGGAATAGACCTTGATTTTAGCGCCTTGTGTTTTAGCCATTGAGGCTTTACGAACTTCGAAACTGCGTCCCATGGGGAATCACTCTCTGTAATTGATACTTTCGATATGTAGGGGCTGATTTTATCAGCACGGTCTGTATTTAGGCTAGTGCCTAGTTTCGCATTTACCAGCCGAAACGACAATTTGCCATAATCTGACCTGTGAACACCGGCTATTTTAGCTTGGTTTCCGACCTTTTAAGGCGAAGAGACTATAAAAATAACCGTTTTGGTGATTAAAAATAGTCCAGATACATGAAAAACACGGTTTATGGCTCAAAAAATAGACATTTGAATATCTTGGTACTTTACAGTGTGAATTGAGCTGGTATGATTCACCGCACTTACGGAGAGATGGCTGAGTGGTTGAAAGCACCGGTCTTGAAAACCGGCATACGTTAATAGCGTATCTAGGGTTCAAATCCCTATCTCTCCGCCACATTCCATAAAGTTGCTGTTTAACAGCGGTTTTAAAAGAATTGGAGCGGTAGTTCAGTTGGTTAGAATACCGGCCTGTCACGCCGGGGGTCGCGGGTTCGAGTCCCGTCCGCTCCGCCACTACACGAAACCCTAGCCGAAAGGCTGGGGTTTTTTGTATTTAAGCGCCCCCGAAAGTGCTGCGCACTTTGGGTCGCGGGCCGGAATGCCGGACCATCGATTCCCGGTCGTGTGCGACCTCAGCCGTCCGCCAGCACACCAAGCCTCAGCGGCAATGCTGGGGCTTTTTTGTTTATGTTTCAGATTGATAATCCGCCCTGCGGTCGGATAGTTGAAAACCGGGATGGTGATTTGTGCTGTGGGCAAGCCTCTTCTGTGTCGAAGAGGCTTGTTGGATGTGGAGGAGGTGGTGGCGAAACGATCTCGCGAAATGATTTACAGCTTGAAGCGGCCAACCAATTGATCAAGTTGCTTCGACAAGGCCTGAAGCTCGCCGCTGGATGCAGTGAGTTCGTTGGCGATGTCGGCGGTCTCTGAGGTTAAATGGTTGATGTCTTCAATATTGCGGTTGATTTCATGTACCACGGAGGATTGCTCTTCCGTGGCGGTGGCCACCTGAATGTTTTGCTCGCTGATTTGATCGATATAGGTGGCGATCTGGGCGAGTGACCCGGTCGCCTGGTTCGCTTGTTCTGCGACATCAGAACCTTGCTGGCGTCCCTGAGAGATTGCGTTGACGGCTCTGGTCGATTCATTCTGCAGTCTGTTGATCACTTCCTGTATCTCTTCGGTCGAACCTGCAGAGCGTGAAGCCAGGGTTCTGACTTCATCGGCAACGACCGCAAAGCCGCGACCCTGTTCACCGGCACGGGCAGCTTCAATGGCGGCATTCAGCGCCAGCAAATTAGTCTGCTCTGAAATGCTGCGGATAGTATCCAGAATGGCACTGATATCGGTGACCTGGTGCGCGAGCGCTTCAATCACACCGGTAATGTCACCCAAGTCATTGCTCAGCTCGCTCATTTTCTCTCTGGATTGCTCAACCACCTGGCTGCCATCCTGAGCCTGTGTGGTGGCTTCTTTTGCGATATGCGCCGCTTGGGCTGCGTTATTGGCGATTTCATTAACTGTCGCTCCCAGCTCATTAATGGCCGTCGCCACCTGTATGGTTCTGTCTCGCTGCGTTAAGCAGTTGCTTTGTGTCGTCTGGGCTGTCGTCGCGACGGCCTGGGCTGTTTTGGCTAAGTTTCTTGAGCTTTGCGCCACTTCTTCCACAGAACGGTGAATCTTGGTGAAGAAATTATTCAGCGTCTGGCTGATCGCGTTCAGCTCATCGTTACCGTCCAGTTCAATTCTGGTGCTGAGCGCCATGTCCTGTTCAGCCGTTTTAATGGTTTGCTGAAGAATCGCTACCCTTGAGCGCAGGTTCTGAATAATGATGAAAGACACCAGGAAAGAGACGATCAGCGCAACAATGATAATCATCACCAGATTGCGTTGCCCGTCATTGAAACTGCTCTGAGCTTCATTGTTGAAGGTTTCGGCCTGAGTTAACAGGGTATCCAGCAGCGTATTGGTGTCTTGACGCATGACGCCATAATCGACGGCGTACTGGGTGTAATAGCGGTAGGCATCGGACAGATTACCTTTTTCCAGCGCAGCCAGCATGGGGTTGAGATCTGAGGCGATCGTGGCTTCAAAGCGTTGTTGTAATTTCTGCGCTTCCCGGCGTAATTCAGGGTTAATCTGCGCAGCTACCGATTGCTCAATTGCAGCACGCATTTCCGGAATGTCTTCGGTGCGTGTTTCATTGATCCTGGTCTGTACGCCTTTGGCGTCTTTCAGGCCATCAATTTCCTGAAATAACATCATGTCGATCCCCACGCGCATTCTCGGAATGCGTGAAGCGACTTCAGCCATAGCGCGCATTGGCGTGGCGGTATTCATGTAAAGCCGTTCTGACTTTAGCCCTATTTGAGACATGGTCGAATAACTGATTATGCCGACAAGTAATAACATGATGCACGGAAGCAATACCGCGAGTATCAGCTTTGTTCTTAAGGTCAGTGTATTTATTAGCATTGTTATCTCTTATTAACATATCCATTGAATGAAAAGGGGCGGAATAACACTGAGACGTGGGGGAGTTTGCCGGTGTTAGCCTGCCTTTGTAACCCGATGTGAGCGACTTATTGTGTCTTTATTGTCCTGACTGATTTGAATCTGATTTGAATACAGACACGGCTATTATGTCATCGCACATCATTCGTTTATTTATTCATTTCATCAATGTCATTTTGGTTAATTATCTGAGTAAATAAATGAAGTTGGGCTGGAAGTAACACCTTTGGCTATGCACCATCGTTCGAAAGCGGGTATCGGTGCCTTTTTCAAACAGCAGCGACCAGTCAGGTATGACGGAATGTTGCACAAAGACGGGCTTTGTTCTGCCCCCTGACTGCAGGGGGCCGGGTGTTCAGGTTCAGCATGCGGGTGGTAATGACTGCGTATTCTGATCAAATAAATGGCAATACTCAGCGCGCAGGGAAACGGCCATACTGGCGCCGTTCTTCAGGTCATGTTGCAATGCTTTTTCACCATCCATCATCAGGCTCAGTTTGTCTATGTCGCCGGAATAGCAGTGAATATACGACAGCGCACCAAGGTATTCCGCCACATTGATCTGCATATTTAACACTGTGCTGCCATCATCCATCGAATCCGGTGTTGCAACCAGCAAGTGCTCAGGGCGTATACCCAGTGTGATGTGATCGCCCGGTCTCACTGTGCTGCCGTCCCTGTTGATAGTGATCTGGTGCTGATCGGCTAAAGATACAGTGGTGCTGCAAGCATCAACGCTGATAACTGTAACCGGAATGAAGTTCATTTTGGGCGAGCCGATAAAGCCTGCCACAAACTGGTTTGCCGGATGGTAGTAGAGATCCAGCGGCGCGCCCACCTGTTCAATACGGCCATCACGCAGCACCACAATTTTGTCGGCCAGCGTCATGGCTTCCACCTGATCATGGGTCACATACACCATGCTGGCAGACAGTGAGCGATGCAGCTCGGCAATCTGGATTCGCATGTCGACCCGCAACTCGGCATCCAGATTGGACAGCGGCTCATCAAACAGGAAAAGCTTAGGGTTGCGGACTATGGCCCGGCCGATTGCCACACGCTGTCGCTGCCCGCCCGACAGCGCCTTGGGCAGTCTGTCGAACAGGTGATCGAGTTTAAGCATCTTACCGGCCAGCTCGACTTTTTCTTTTACTTTGTCTTTGGGTTGCTTATCAATATTGAGCGCAAACGCCATGTTTTCCCATACTGTCATCTGCGGGTACAGGGCATAAGACTGAAACACCATGGCGATGCCTCTGTCGGCCGGTGCTTCTCGGGTGACGTCTTCTCCATCAATAAAAATAGTGCCGGAAGAGGGCTCCTCAAGGCCTGAAATCATTCGCAGCAACGTGGATTTCCCGCAACCGGACGGGCCGACAAAGGTGACAAATTCTCTGTCATTGATTTCCAGATCGATACCTTTCAGTACTTCGGTCTGGCCGTAGTGTTTTTTGATGTTTCTCAGTTGAATGTGAGCCATGACTATTCCTTAATTCCACCTTGAGTCAGACCTTGAATAAAGGCTTTTGATGCGAGTAAGAATGCGATCAGTGTGGGTGCCATCATGATGATCAGTCCGGCAAACATCATGTGCCACTGGATGGCAAATTCGTTCTGAAACTCCTGCAGTCCCAGCGTTAGCGGATATAAACTGCGATCTTGCAAAAACAGCAGCGGGAAGAGGTACTCGTTCCAGGCACTGACAAAAGACAACAGGGCAACCGTGGCGATGGCAGGCTTGACCAGAGGAAGCACTATCTTCCAGTAAATCTGAAAGGGCAAAGCGCCATCGACCCGCGCCGCCTGCTCAATTTCCGGTGAAAGGTGTTTAAAGAAGGTACTGAGAATAAACACCGCCACAGGCATCATACTGGCCGCCTGCACCAGAATAATTCCCAGCAGTGAGTTGAGCAGATCCAGGCTTTGCACTACCACAAAAAGCGGCGCCATTGCCAGACGCAGCGGCACGATCACCCCGATCATAAAAAGAATGAAAATGGTGCGGTTGCCCCGAAACTCAACCCGGGCCAGCACAAAGGCCGCCATGGTACTGAACAAAACAGCAACCGCGACGGTGCCAACGCTGATAATCAGCGAATTCATAAAGTAACCACTGAAATTGGCCATTTCCCAGGCCGCGGCATAGTTATCAAACTGCCAGCTGTCCGGCAGAGAAAAGGGCGCACGAATCACCTGGCCCAGGCTGCCTTTCATGGAGTTGATAAACGCCAGGCCAAAGGGGATAGCGACCACCAGAGCCCAGGCCAGTAACAGAAACTGCACCAGTACCTGCTCCATTGGGCGAAGTTTGAAAATCCTTTCCATAAGCTGTCCTATCGGTTACGCATATTGCGAAGCGCGAGATAAATGGTGGCCGGTAAAATCAGCACTGATATCACCATACCGATAGCGGCAGCCATGCCAAGGTCGGCAGTGCCGGAGCCGCCGCTGGTGCCAAATGCGGTACGGTACTGAAAGGTGCCTAAAATATCGGTGGAATAATAAGGACCGGCATCCGGGCCCATCAGAATCAGCACGTACTCGGCATTATTGAAGACATCGACCATGGTCAAAATGGTAATCAGCACGAAGGCGGGTGCCAGCACGGGAAAAACCACATGACGGATACATTGCCAGCGGTTGGCGCCGTCCAGTACTGCCGCTTCCAGCAAATCAGCCCGTACGCCCAGAATGGCCGACAGAATCAGCATGATGGAGAAGCCAAGCTTCTGCCAGGACTGAAACAGGGCAATGGTTGGCAGCGCGGTATCGGCTTCTCCCAGAAACATCAGCGGCGAGCTGATCAGATCCCAGTGCATCATCAGCTGATTTAACGGGCCGCGCACGTCAACGATTAACTGACCAAGAAAAGCAACGGCCACGGCCGCCAGCGGATAAGGCATGAAAAACAGCAGTTTATATGCTGATTTACCGGCGGTGTTCCAGCTCAGCAACAGCGCGAAGGTGGTGCCTAATCCCAGAAAAAGACTGATACAAATGGCAAAAAATACAAATGTCTGCTGAAACGCATTCCAGAGCTGGTTGCTCATGTACTCATCGGCGAGCAACTTGGTGAAGTTGTCGAAGCCGACAAAAGTTGCCGGCCCGATTCCCGGCCAGTCGAAGAAGGACAGCACCAGTGTGCCGATTAAAGGTAACAGGTTGAATATCCCGTATAACAGACAGCCGGGGATCAGCAGCAGGGCGTACTGGAGTTTCTCTTTTTGCCGGAAACTCAAACCTTGCGCTTTCTTAACATCGCCGCGCAGCAGCTCAGCGGGCAGATCGTCTGAATAGTCATCAGGGCTAGGGGCGTGTGGCATAACGACTCCGTTTGGGGAAATGGCCTGCCGGAGCAGGCCAACAGAAAAAGGTTACAGGTTCTTCGCTTTAAAACCGTTTTCGATTTCCTGCGTCAGACCCTTGGCATCGACTTTACCTGCCAGAAATTTCTGGTAAGCCGGGCCGACGATTTCCTCATACTGCACGTTAAAAGGCCCCTTCCAGGTCAGGTAGGGTTGCGCGTGCTGTGAAACAAAGCTGGCCGCTTCGGCCTGATATTTCCCCTGGTAGGTAATGCCTTCGGCGTAAGTCGACAGCTCGCCAACATGATCTGCAAATAACTGGGCGAATGCTTTGGTGGCGGTGAAGGCCAGCAATTTATCGGCAGCTTCGCGTTTACTTCCTTTGGCATTGACCAGATAAGCACCGTCTGCAAAGGCATAGACTTTGCCGCCGTGCCCCGGAATCGGCATCAGACCTAGCTCTACACTGGGATCGGTTTGCGCGATAGTCGAGAGTGGCGAGGTGGACCACAAACCATCAATGATCATGGCAGAATCACCCAGCGCGATATTCGCCCGCATTCCGTTATAGTCCTGTGCCGCTGCTGATGGATTAATGTACGGCTGCCAGCTGGCGAACGTGTCGGCTACCTGCTGATAACCCTCAGCGGTAAAGGGAGACTGACGGCTGGCGACCTGTTTCATGCCTTCACCGGACAGACCGGCTTCCAGTCCGGCGCTCATCATCGCCAGTGCCCAGCCAGCGCGGCCCGGTACTTCCAGCGGGATCACCCGGTTCTCTTTCAGGGTTTTCATCACAGCCACGAACTGCTCAGCTGTTTTGGGCTCGTCGAGGTTCAGCCTGTTGAAAATGGCCTTGTTATAAATGATCTGAACGGTCTGCACCGCAAAGGGCACGCCATAGATCTTACCGTCGGAACCGGTAGCTGCAACCAGAGTGGCTGGCGAAATACCGCTGATATCGACCGTGGCGGGCAGCGGTGCTATCACGCCGGCATTGGCGTACTGATCAATAAATGAAGCGCCGGGACGCCCCTGAAACAGGTCAGGCCCGTTGTCACTCTGCAAGCCCAGACGTAAACGGGAGTTGTAATCGACACCCTTGAAAACTTCCACCTTGATGTTGACGTCATCCATGGCTTTCGAGACCGCCTCCCATAGCGGGCGCTCCTGTTTGCGCCAGGTCCAGAGGGTGAGGGTTTCTTCCGCGAATGCAGACATGGGGGTGGCCACCAACAAGCCCAGCAGGGCAGAGATTGCGGTAATTCCTGACTTACGTTTCATATCGCCTTCCTTATGATATTTAGTTTCGGTTGGAAACTAAGTAAAAATGTAGAGAAATTAGCCGCGGATGCAAGGATCAAAATCACAATTATGTTAACAAGCAGATAACAATTATAAGGGTAACCTTGGAATGCATGGTTAAGTTAACAGAGTTAGAAATAAGGGAAATTAAGCCTTGAATTCAGCGGAGAGATTGATTAACAATAAATTCAACACAATAAGTTTCTAATGGAAACTAAATGATTAGAAAGGCACCAAACATCAAACAGGTTAACACCTCTCGCGTTATAGACGTGCTGTGGCGATACCAGAACATTTCCCGTATTGATATTGCAGACCGGCTGGGACTGGATAAATCGACAATTACTAAAATCGTCAGTTCGCTGGCAGAGAAACAACTGATTACTGAAGTGTCCAACCGGAACGGCCCCCCCCAGAGCGGACGGCCAAAGGTGTCTTTGCAACTGAACAAGCAACTCGGTGTTCTGGTTGGCGTAGAGCTAACCGACAGCCAGATCAACCTGTCGGTGCTTAACCTTGCCTGTCAGATCCTGTACCGCAAGATAGTGAGCTATCACCCCGGCACGCAACCGCTTGAGCAGCTGGGAGATGTGCTGGCGCCTGTGCTTCGCGAGGTAGAAAGCCGCTGGGGGAAGGTACTGGCAATCGGCCTGGGGATGCCGGGTCTGGTCACACCGGATACCGGGGTCGTCTCTGTTTCCAGCGCCTTTGAGATCTCGCAACCTGTCGCTCTGGCAGAGCGGCTCTCGGCACAACTCGGCTACCCAGTGTACTGCGATAACGACGCCAACTGTGCGGCCTGGGGGCAGATTATGCTGTCGCGGCCACAGGGCAGCGGCAATCTGTTGTACGTGCTGTTCACCTCGCACCACCGCCATGACGACAGCCGACATCTGGGCATCGGGCTGGGGTTCGTACTGAACGGCCAGCTGTTTTACGGTGATGACTGCCTGTCTGGCCAGTTCGATGTCGAAACCGGGCCGCATCAGAGCCCGGTGAGCGAGCCTGAGATACTGGCCCAGTTTGTTGATAAATTAGCCACCTTAGGCCGGTTGCTTAATGTGCACCAGATCGTTTTTGGTGGCGAAGTTGAGCCCTATGTCAGGGACATTGAACGGCTGATTCACGCCAATTTGGCCGCATTCAAAGGTCATCAGACCTGGCAACCGGCCACAGAGATTTCGACACTGGGTACGCAAGCCGTATCGGCGGGCGCTGCCGCTCTGGCATGGAGTAAAATCACTTCGTCAGACTTGGTGTTGTTCGAGGTACTGGACGCTCAGCGCATTTTATCGTAAGGACGCAATATGACCCCGGATTTCAGCCAGCTCTTTCCGCAGCCAGCAACCCTTAAACTGGATCACAGTGTAGCGCGGACCGACTACAGCGCCTTGCTTGCCGTGATCCCTACTACGATGGCGCAGGTGATCCCCTCGCCGAGCGTGAGCTATCGGCAGGATGACAGTCTGCCAGATCAGGGCTTTGTGATTCGGGTAGCAGCGCGCGGGATTGAAATCGCCATGGCAGACGAGCCCGGCCGCCTGTATGCGCACCATTGCCTGGCACAGCTCATCGAGCTCTGTCACGGCCAGGTGCCATCACTGACTATTAGCGATCAGCCTGCGTTTGCCAAACGCGGGGTCATTGTCGATATCAGCCGCGACAAAGTACCGACCATGGCGGCCTTGTTTAAGCTGGTGGACTTCTGGTCGGCATTGCGAATCAACCAGTTACAACTGTACACCGAGCACACTTTCGCCTATCCGCAGCATCAGGCCGTATGGCAGGATTATTCGCCGATGACAGCCGAAGAGATCCAGGCGCTGGATCGCTATTGCCGGGAGCGGGGCATTGAGTTGATCCCCAATCAGGCCACCTTCGGGCACATGGAAAAGTGGCTGTGCCATCCGCAATACCGGCACCTCGCTGAGCAGACAACCGGCTTTTATGATCATCGGGGCGACTTCCGGCCAGAATCCTTTGGCCTGAACCCTCTTAGTGACAGCGTCACTGAATTTATTGCTGGCTTACTCGATACCCTGTTGCCGAATTTCTCGTCCGATACCCTGAACCTGAATTTTGACGAAACCATGGATCTCGGCGCAGGGGCCAGTCAGCAGGCCTGTGAGCAGCAGGGCAAAGGACAGGTTTACCTCAATTACCTCAATAAAGTGCTCGGGCTTGCTCATGCAAGGGGCAAATCCTGCCAGATTTTCAGTGATATGCTGTTTCAATACCCGGACATTTTGCCCCATCTGCCAGGCGATCTGGAGTTGCTGAACTGGGGCTATGAAGAAGATCATCCCTACGATGACGAGCACCGGCAGCTGGCTGAGTTTGGCTACCCGTTTCAGGTGGTGGTATCGACCAACACCTTTGCCTCAGTGGCTGGCCGGGGGCAGGCCGCCAGAGTGCACATGCGCCGGGCCGCTGAATCGGCCCTGAAATACGGCGCCTGTGGTTATCAGATTTCCGAATGGGGCGATATGGGCCACGCGCAGCAACATTTCACCGCCTTACCCGGTTATGTGTTCGGCGCCGCCATGGCCTGGGATCCGCATCGCCATGCCAGTGTGAACGCCGGGCTGTTAGTTTGCACTCACTTTGGGGAAGCCTACACGCAGGCACAGCCTTTGATTGATCGCCTGCAGGATGCCTATCTCACCAGCGGCGTGGTCACGCCGAACTGCGCCTTCTATGGCCCGTTCGTGTTTGACCAGCGCTCAGGCCGCCATATCCGCCGCGCCGAGATCGCCAGCGCCGAGCAGATTGCCGCGGCAATGGACGACTTATCCAGCCTGAAAGCCGACATCGCCGGACTGCCCGCTTCCGCACTGCAAGCCGAGATGTTATGGACGGCAGACTGCATGCTGCTGGCCAGTCAGATCGCCCTGAGCTACGCCAACGCCGGGCATCGTGATATCACCGCTTTACCGCAGCAAGAAAAAGCCCGCATTCTGGACAAACTCGCCCTGGTTGAAGAGGCCTACGCCGATCTGTGGTTGCTTCATTACCGCCCCGGCGGTCTGCGGCAAAGTGCCTCGCGGTTGGGGTATTTACGGGAGTTGTGTGCAGATAAAATAGGGCAATAAGCCAAATCGCCACCTCTTAGTGAGCCATTTTGCACTGTTCAATGAACCGGTTATTTTCGCTGTCAAAACTTGGTAGAATTTTATTGGTTGAATAAATGCTGTTAGAACAATAGCCTATATTTAGGGTGTTCCCCGTGAGTACGGGGATGAACCGGTTATTGGTAAGGTCGGGTTAGCAGCCCCTTCGTGTTCCCCGTGAGTACGGGGATGAACCGCTCAATGTCATGATATACAGGCCCGGAAATCAGGTGTTCCCCGTGAGTACGGGGATGAACCGCAGGTTCGGGATCTAATTGTTGAGTTATTCGGCGTGTTCCCCGTGAGTACGGGGATGAACCGGCTGCAATGGACTCATCTTTCTGAGACAGCATGTGTTCCCCGTGAGTACGGGGATGAACCGACCTGATTAACACCACCATTGCCCCTGAGCATGTGTTCCCCGTGAGTACGGGGATGAACCGCTGTTGCCATCCATCCGGCCTAAGTCCGGCAAGTGTTCCCCGTGAGTACGGGGATGAACCGGTTTGGCGACAGTACCTCTCTGGTATGGATGTGTGTTCCCCGTGAGTACGGGGATGAACCTCGTGCTTCCCGATCTGGTTTCGATGGATGTGAGTGTTCCCCGTGAGTACGGGGATGAACCGACTCTCCACAGTCTGAAGCAATTACAACTTCAGTGTTCCCCGTGAGTACGGGGATGAACCGCGTATGCGTTATCCGTGACACCGTCTTCACCGCGTGTTCCCCGTGAGTACGGGGATGAACCGCATTTACGCCGCCGCGTAAGGGGGATCAAAGCGTGTTCCCCGTGAGTACGGGGATGAACCGCGGTAACCCCATAAATGAGAACGGAATATGGGGTGTTCCCCGTGAGTACGGGGATGAACCGCCTGATTTCTCGTTCCACCCTTGGGAGTATGGGTGTTCCCCGTGAGTACGGGGATGAACCGTAGATTTTCTTCGATAATTTCCGGTGAGGTCGGTGTTCCCCGTGAGTACGGGGATGAACCGAACTATGTTGAAAGCGTGACGGGGCGAGTGAAGTGTTCCCCGTGAGTACGGGGATGAACCGCTGTGTGTATGTACCGTCGTCTTTTTTGCCGAGTGTTCCCCGTGAGTACGGGGATGAACCGGTTTTTTCTGGGGCCAGCTCGACAAAAATAAAGTGTTCCCCGTGAGTACGGGGATGAACCGAATGTATCGGCTACACCTTTACGCACACCTTCGTGTTCCCCGTGAGTACGGGGATGAACCAATAATCGAATCAACCTTTGCCTCTACTGTTGCGTGTTCCCCGTGAGTACGGGGATGAACCGGAGTCTTTAACCTTTCCGGCACTATCAACAGCGTGTTCCCCGTGAGTACGGGGATGAACCACCCATTGAATCTGGACATGAGGGGAAAGCGGGGTGTTCCCCGTGAGTACGGGGATGAACCGATTCCCTATAATGCTTAGATATGGATTTGAGCGTGTTCCCCGTGAGTACGGGGATGAACCGCTCAAACCTGATTGCTTTGCCAACTTCTTCTGGTGTTCCCCGTGAGTACGGGGATGAACCGCTCGATTTTTCTTTGCATTGCTGAGCGTAGCGGTGTTCCCCGTGAGTACGGGGATGAACCGAGCGGGAGCGCTTAGCGTCAGATCCTGATAGCGTGTTCCCCGTGAGTACGGGGATGAACCGCTCAACCCGGGCAACGAGCGTCACAAGCTCACGTGTTCCCCGTGAGTACGGGGATGAACCGTGACCACGCCCGGCGTTGTAACCAGCGGCAGCGTGTTCCCCGTGAGTACGGGGATGAACCGTAGAAGGCAACAAGCCTTATAGCCTACCGCCAGTGTTCCCCGTGAGTACGGGGATGAACCGTGCTCAATCATCATGGCCACGGCATCGGCGCCGTGTTCCCCGTGAGTACGGGGATGAACCGAGACTCGGATTGATCGCATTTTGTTTTATCACGTGTTCCCCGTGAGTACGGGGATGAACCGGAGATTCGCCCCAAGCTGGATGGACTCGACCGGTGTTCCCCGTGAGTACGGGGATGAACCGGGTTACAGCGTTGGGTGATTGACCGTTTTGAAGTGTTTCCCGTGAGTACGGGGATGAACCGGCAGCGGGAATGGCCAGGCAAACCATAGCCAAGTGTTCCCCGTGAGTACGGGGATGAACCGACTGGAACAGTGCGCCGTTCCCGGCTAACCTAGTGTTCCCCGTGAGTACGGGGATGACGATTGCAACAACTCTGCATGCTCCGTGTAGGTGTCCCCCTGTTTTCTACTGCATGGTATAGAGAGATTGATTTCATACCATCGACTTTTATAGCTCAATCACAGTATTCACCTGATTTCATTTGTATAGTTCGGCTTAAGATGATTGATTGTGGTGCGGTGATGCCAACTTATTTCCAATATTGGGGAAAAGCCAAACGCGATCCTGAGCAGCCCGGTGCAGATTATCATTTACTTCCGTACCACTGCCTGGATGTTGCCGCGGTCGGCTACTTGTTGCTGGATCCGAACAAACCGCTCACCCAGGATTTGGCCGACTTTCTGGAAGTGACTCCCGAACAGCTTCGTGGTCTCTGGGCTTTTTGTCTGGCACTGCACGATCTGGGGAAATTCGCAGCGGCGTTTCAGTTGCTTTCTCCTGCAGGTTATATCGCTTTGCAGGATCCAAAGAAAGCTAAAGGCTACGACGGCAAAGCATTTCGTCATGACCGGATGGGGCTGTACTTCTGGGAGGAGCGCAAAAAGGACATCACGGCAAGTTTATTCGGTGATACAGTCTGTGCCCCAAACGAATTAAAACGAGCTGCAGGGACGCTGATGATTCTGATGGATTGCGTGCTGGGTCATCATGGGCAACCTGTGAGCCATCAGGAAACGCGGACCATCAAACGCTTTACTGAACCACATAATCTGGATGATGCACATCAGTTCATGCTGGATGTCATCGAACTGTTTCAACCGGCTTTGCCGCTGGAAAAATTCCTGTCCAAAACGTGGCGGCAACGCTTGAAACAGGTGAGCTGGCAGTTTGCAGGACTGGCCGTACTGGCCGACTGGATAGGTTCAGATCAGAATTTTTTTAAATACTGTGACGAACCAATGCCATTGAATAATTACTGGCCAGAGGCATTATTCCGCGCCCAGAAAGCGCTCGCAAATACCGACCTAAACCAGCAACCTCAGATACGGCCTTTCCTCTCTGTTCATGAACATTTCGGGTTTAACCCAACGCCTTTGCAGGCGTGGGCTGAAACTGTCCCCATTCGCCAGACACCACAGCTCTTTATTCTGGAAGATGTCACCGGTGCCGGGAAAACAGAAGCGGCACTCACATTAACCCATCGCCTGATGCAGTCGGGCGTGGCTGATGGTTTCTATTTTGGTCTGCCGACGATGGCAACATCTAACGCCATGTTTGATCGGGTTGCCGATCATTATCTTCAGATGCTGGCGCTGGAAGACGGGCAGCAACCCAGCATTGTGCTGGCACACGGTGCACGGGAGATGAACGAACGCTTCCGGGAAGCCGTGCTCGTTTCTGGCCCGGCCGATGCCGATTATGATCGCCGCGATCACACGGCCACTGCGCAGTGTAACCAGTGGCTGTCGGACTCACGCAAGAAAGCTTTATTGGCCCCTGTGGGGGTTGGCACCATTGATCAGGCATTACTGGCGGTGTTGCCCCGGCGTCACCAGTCGCTGCGTTTACTGGGGCTGAACCGGAAGGTCCTGATCTTCGATGAAGTCCATGCGGCTGATGAGTATATGTTTGAATTGCTGGAAAGTCTGCTGACGCTGCATTTCCATCAGGGCGGTTCGGTCATTTTACTGACGGCGACATTGTCACAAAAGCAGCGTCAGCGCCTGAGCAATGCCTGGCTGAAAGCGGCTGAACTGCCTTGCCGACCTTTGCTGAAAACCGAATTCACCGATTACCCACTGGCGACACACATTACTTCTGATTCGGTGTTACCCATTCAGGAACAGAAGTTGGCAAGCCGCGCATCGGTGAGTCGGGAAGTGACCGTTGTTCATCGGACCAGTTTTGACGAATGCCTGCAAACCCTGTTTCGTGCCGTCGAGGCCGGACAGTGCGTGGTGTGGGTGCGTAATACGGTGAATGATGCATTGGAAGCGTTTGACGCGGTATGCAGCCGGATGGCGAATCCGGACGACTGCCTGTTGTTCCACAGCCGGTTTGTGCTGGCCGATCGTAAGAGAAAAGAAGACCGGGTGCTGGCGACGTTCGGCAAAAAGGCTAACGCAGCTGATCGCCGGGGCAAAGTGCTGATTGCCACTCAGGTTTTTCAGGAAAGTTTAGACGCTGATGCCGACGTGATGATCTCCGATCTCTGCCCGATTGACGATCTGATTCAGCGTACCGGGCGTTTACATCGCCATACCCGGAATGCATCGGGTGAATATCAGCAAGATTGCCAAGATGCCCGACAGCCGCCTGTGCTCTATCTCCATGCGCCGGATTGGGACGACACACCCGAAGCCGACTGGCTGAGCCGGGGTTTTCAGCAAACCCAGTCCGTTTATCGATCGCCCGGCCGTTTATGGTTGGGATTACGCAAGCTGCGTCATCTGGGCGCGATCCGTATGCCGACTGAGGCGCGTGAGCTGATTGAAGCGGTTTACAGTGACGCATCGCTGGCACAGATCCCGCCCTCCATGCAGCTCATGGAAGATGATCATTACGCGAAAGCGCGGGGGATCAGTGCGAAGGCAAAATCTGTGCTGATTGACTGGCAGCAATATGGTTATTGTGAACGCAGTGCGAATGGTTGGTTTGAAGATATGACAGAAATCAGCACCCGCTACAGCGACAGGGAAACGGTTGAAGTGCTGCTTGTTCGTGAAACGCCAGCAGGGGCACTGGTTCCCTGGGTGGATGACGATCGTTTTGCCATTGCACTCAGTACCGCCAAGGTGGCAAAAACGACCTATGCCGACAAACTGGCACCGGTGCCCGAACATCTGCAACATGCCGTAGAAGCGCTGCAACAGCGCTACCGGCAGGTTCAATTCATGACGGTCTGGCTGCCGGAGCAAGACCCGAATTTTACCTATCACGCAACAACAGGTTTTTGTGAACGTCAGACACAGGAGGTGTGATGAACTTAGTTCACGATGCATGGCTGCCATTCAGGCTTCAGGATGGCAGTTCAAAGAGTCTTCCCATCACAGCGATTTGCGATCCTGAGATAGTGGATTTCTTTCTGCCAAGGGCAGATTTTCAGGGGGCGGCGTATCAGTTTGCTATCGGGCTGTTGCAAACTGTCTTTGCACCGGAAGATCAAGAACAGTGGGAAGAATTTTTTGAAGCGCCACCCGATGCTGAGACTTTGCAACAGGCGTTTGACAAGGTTGCTCACGCATTCAACGTGACTGGGGATGGTCCGCTGTTTATGCAGGATTTTGACCTGCTGGAAAGTGCCAAGCCAACCACAGTGGCCGGACTCTTGATTGAGGCGCCCGGCGGGAATGGCATTAAGCTGAATACGGATCATTTCATTAAGCGCGGTGTGGGTGAAGTGATGTCACTGGAAATGGCGGCACTGGCTCTGTTCACCTTGCAGATCAATGCACCGGCTGGTGGGGTCGGGCACCGGGTCGGGCTACGTGGCGGCGGCCCGCTTACCACTTTGGTCATGCCAGCACAGGTGTCGGCAACGTTGTGGCAGAAGCTGTGGCTCAATGTGATTAATCGCGAGACGTGGCGTTACGATGAACCTGATTTGCACGATGGCTCCGTATTTCCCTGGCTGGCACCAACCCGCACCAGTGAGAAAAAAGGTAGTGAAATTTACGCGCACGATGTGCATCCGCTTCACATGTACTGGGCGATGCCAAGGCGAATCCGGCTGGATGTTGAAGAGAAAACCGCAATCTGTCAGATTTCCGGTGAATCTGCGGCACAAACGGTCTCTGTCTATCGCACTCAAAACTATGGTGCGAACTACAGCGGGACTTGGTCGCATCCGCTCACGCCTTACAAATCCAACCCGAAAAAGCCGGATGAGGAGCACTTGTCAGTGAAAGGCCAGCCGGGCGGGATTACTTATAAAATCTGGGACAGTCTGACACTGAGCAGTGCTCAGGAAGGGCTGCATTGCGCTCAGGTCGTCAGTCATTTTTATGAATTAGGGTATGACTGCCGGGAAATGATTGGCGATTATCCGCGGCTGTGGGCCTTTGGCTACGACATGGACAACATGAAAGCCCGTGGCTGGTATGCCAGCGTGCTGCCTTTGTTCTCGCTCGAGCCCGAACAGCAGGCAGATTTGGTGCAGCAGGTGAAAACATTGCAAAACCTGGCTTCCAATGCGCTTTGGCAATGCCGGACCCAAGTCAAAGCGGCCTGGTTTGATAAACCCGGCGAGGCCAAAGGTGACACTGCCTTCATTGATCTGGCGTTCTGGCAGCAGAGTGAATTGGCTTTTTATACCGCGGTTCAGCAGATGGTTGAAAATGCCGCGCAGGATGAATCTGATTTATCACCGCTGCAGGCCAAAGACTGGTTACTGGCTTTACGCCGGGTTTGTCTGGACTTGTTTGACGATTATGCACTGTCGGAACTGGGGAATGAACGTTCCATGGCAAAACGGATTCAGGCTCGTCGGGCGTTAGCAGGCTGGTTATTTGGCGGGAAAGAAATCAAACGTTTTATCACGGATCATCACATCGAATTTAACAAGGAGACTGCTTGATGATGGATGAGGCTACAAAAAATGTTGTGCATCGCTGGTGGCAGAGCATGTATCTGTCACCCGCACAGCTTCAGGAAAAGGGCATTGCCCCGGCTCCCAGCGGTCAAAAGGCACAGCTGAAGCGCTGTGAGTCGGCTGATGCAGCCATGATGTCACCCGGTTTTCGGGTGCTCTGGGAACGGTTGCCGGAAGATATTCAGGCGCCAGAGAACGCGGAATCTTATGAATGCTGGGCGACAATTGCTGCGGCTTTGGTGCATGTGAAAACGGAAACCAGCATCAATCTTGCCACGGCGGCAGGCATGAAAGGTGAAGGGGATAAATCCGTGGTGAGTGAACTGCGTTTTGCTCAGTTGCAGAGCGCTAAAACACCGGATGAGTTTTTGCGCCGTCTGCGCCGGACCTTGCAGCAGGTGGGCGGCCAAGTGTCCGTGATCAAACTCGCAGAAGATATTGAGCACTGGTATCGGGAACATACGGGTTTTCGCCCGCGCCAAGCCGATAAACGCATCAGCGTGAAATGGGCAATGGACTATTACCGCGCCGCCTCAGGCAAATAAATCAAATTCAGAAAGGGACCACATCATGAGCCAATTTATTCAGTTACACCTGCTGACCTCTTATGCGCCATCCAACCTCAATCGAGACGACTTAGGTCGCCCGAAGACCGCTAAAATGGGCGGGTTTGATCGTCTGCGTGTCAGTTCCCAAAGCCTGAAGCGTCACTGGCGCACCTCTGATCTGTTTGAGCAAGCGATGCAGGGAGAACTGGGTATTCGCACGAAACGATTCGGTCATCAGATTTTTGAAGCCCTGACGGCGGGCGGTGTGAAAGAAAAAGACGCCGAAGCCTGGGCAAGTTCGATTGCGGGTGTATTCGGTAAAGGGAAAAAAGATGCGCTTGAAATAGAACAGCTTGCCCATATCAGCCCGGCGGAACAGGATGCGGCGTTGTCGCTGGCTGCGGTGCTGGCGGCTGAAAATCGAGCGCCTAACTCAGATGAGTTGAATTTATTGAAAGCAGAGCAAACTGCGGTTGATATTGCCCTGTTTGGTCGAATGCTAGCCTCTAGTCCGGCGTTTAATGTCGAAGCTGCCTGTCAGGTCGCCCATGCGATTAGTGTGCACAGCGTGGTGGTTGAAGATGATTACTTTACTGCGGTGGATGATCTGAACAGCGGTAAAGCGGATGCTGGTTCCGCGCATATCGGTGAGCAGGGCTTTGCTGCTGCTCTGTTCTACAGTTATATCTGCATTAACAAAACATTGCTGGTTGAAAACCTGGGCGGTGATGAAACACTGGCAAACCGGGCGATCCGTGCCCTGACTGAAGCCGCTGTGAAGGTGTCACCAACCGGGAAACAAAACAGCTTTGCCTCCCGTGCGTATGCCAGTTTTGTGCTGGCAGAGAAAGGGGAGCAGCAACCGCGTCAGTTGTCCGTTGCTTTCCTCAAGCCTGTGCAAGAAGATGATCAGGGTGAAGCGGCTGTGAGCGCGCTGGTTACGCAAGCAGAGAAATTTGATCGCGTGTACGGCGACTGTGCAGATGCACGCTATTCGCTGAATGCCTTTACCGGAGAAGGTTCACTGGCTGAATTGCTGAGTTTTGTGGCGGAATAAACCGGAGGCAGGATGAAGAACTATTTGGTTTTTCGATTATACGGCCCGTTGGCGAGCTGGGGACAAGCTGCGGTGGGCGGTGACCGCCCGACCGGGATTCAGCCGACCCGTTCAGCAATTCTTGGCTTGTTAGGTGCAGCGCTGGGGATCCGGCGAGAGGATGAAGCCGGGCTGAAAGCGTTGCAGTACAGTGTTGAAGTGGCCGTGAAACAGACCACGCCCAGCACCTTGATGCGGGATTATCACACGGCGCAGGTACCTTCACAGAGCAATAAAGTGGTGCACCGTTCCCGTAAAAGCGAACTCAGTGAAGACAAACTCAATACCGTGCTGTCGAGCCGGGATTACCGCTGTGACGGGCTGTGGATCGTTGCGGTGTCGCTTACCGATAAGGCAAGTATCAGTCTGGTTCAGTTGCAGGCTGCGTTGCTCAAACCGGTATTCACGCTGTGTCTGGGGCGGAAATCTTGTCCGCCAGCCTTACCGCTGATGCCAAAAGTTATCGAAAACCGATCGCTGAAAGATGCGTTGGACACGTCATTTCCGGCTTTGACCCGCTCAGAGAAAGAAGATGCATTCTGGTTGGGTCATACCGGCCGGGTGACCTATTTCTGGGAAGGGGATAAGCATGCGATTGAAGACAAGCGTGTACTGACGGTGCACCCTTGGGATGAACCGGTCCATCGCCAGCGCTGGCAGTTCCGGCAGCGGGCTATGTATCAGTTGTCGGTTTCTGAAGTGGCTGGATCCGAATTGCATGGCTCTGAAGAAACAGGGAAGGAGGATGGGCATGTATCTGTCTAAAGTGACGCTTGTTTCGTCGGGACAGGCTGCGGCGCTGTTTGCCCGGTTCGGCGGCAATGGTGCTTATTCAGGCCATCAGATGTTATGGCAGCTCTTTACACACGCAAGCGATCGCCCTTTCCTGTTCCGGGAAGAAATCGGGTCAGGCGGACGACCTGAATTTTATGTATTGTCTCAGATTGCGCCCACGCAAGATCTGCCGGTTTTTCTGGTTCAGACCAAGGTGTTTTCCCCTCAGATTCAGACCGGACAGCGGCTGGCCTTCAAGTTGCGGGTGAACCCGACCATTTGTGTGACGGACGAACAGGGTAAAAGCCGCCGTCACGATGTGATGATGCATGCGAAATATCAGATAAAGCAGCCCGGTAAAACCGAACGGGAAGCAGAAAAAGCGCTGATGATTGAGGCAGCACAGCAGTGGATCTGCGATGAAAAACGCTTAGCCACCTGGGGTATTCAACTGGATGTGCTACCGGAGATTGAGCGCTATACCCAGCATAAAAGTCAGAAAAAATCTGGCCGCCCGGTTCAGTTCTCTAGTGTGGATTTTCAGGGCATCCTGACGGTCACAGATCCGGAACGTTTCCTGGCTCAGTATTCGCAGGGCTTTGGGCGCGCTAAAGCGATGGGGTGCGGGCTGATGCTGATTCGTTCAATTTAGACGAGCTTTCAGGGCCATCATAATCATGGCCCTGTGTTTTGACAGGGAGGTGAAATGGCTTTTATTCCGCTGAAACCGATCCCGATTAAAGATCGCAATTCGATGATTTTTGTCGGGATGGGACGGATAGATGTCCGCGACGGGGCTTTTGTGGTGATCGATGAAGTCAATGGCGAGCGGATGCATATCCCGGTCGGCTCTATCGTGTGCATCATGCTGGAGCCGGGCACGCGGATCAGTCATGCTGCTGTCAAACTGGCCGCTACAACGGGGACTTTGCTGATTTGGGTGGGGGAAGCAGGTGTCCGGTTGTATTCCGTTGGTCAGCCGGGTGGGGCAAGGAGTGACCGCTTACTGTATCAGGCGAAACTGGCTCTGGATCCGGACTTGCGGTTAAAAGTGGTGCGGAAAATGTTTGAACTGCGTTTCGGCGAACCGGCCCCAGAACGGCGCAGTGTGGAACAGTTACGCGGCATTGAAGGTTCCCGCGTGCGGCAGACCTATCAAATGCTGGCAAAGCAGTATGGTGTCGACTGGAAAGGCCGCAATTACGATCCGAACGATTGGGCCAGAGGGGATGTGGTCAATCAATGCATCAGTGCGGCGACGTCCTGTCTGTATGGGGTCACTGAAGCTGCGATTCTGGCAGCCGGTTATGCGCCTGCGATTGGCTTTATTCATACCGGGAAACCGCTGTCATTTGTCTATGATATTGCGGATATTTTGAAGTTTGAAACCGTGGTGCCGATTGCCTTCAAAATTGCTGCGAAACAACCCCGATCGCCGGATCGAGAAGTCCGGCTGGCCTGTCGCGAACTCTTTCGTTCCGACAAGGTGCTGAGGCGGTTGATTCCATTGATCGAGGAGGTGTTGAGTGCTGGGGAAATTGAACCACCACTGCCGCCGGAAGATGCACAGCCGCCAGCAATTCCTGAGCCGAAGTCGATTGGCGATGCCGGACACAGGAGTAAATAGTCATGAGTATGCTGGTGGTTGTCACCGAAGCGGTGCCGCCCAGATTGCGGGGTCGACTGGCCGTTTGGCTGTTAGAAGTGCGCGCCGGTGTGTATGTAGGGGATGTGTCGCGCCGGGTGCGTGAAATGATCTGGGAACAGGTGACTGAACTGGCCGAAGACGGCAATGCCGTGATGAGTTGGGCAACCAATACCGAGTCGGGATTTGACTTTCAGACTTACGGCGAAAATCGCCGTGAACCCGTCGATATGGATGGCTTACGCCTCGTACTGTTCAAGCCGGTTGATGCCTCAGATGCGTAGTTTTCAAAGGTGAAAAGTCTGGTAGAATTTTTGAGGTGAGAAAAGTCTATATAGAACAATGATCTAAAATTAGAGTGTTCCCCGTGAGTACGGGGATGAACCGCGCTTTTTCTCCAAAGTTAAACGCTTTATCTGGTGTTCCCCGTGAGTACGGGGATGAACCGTTAAGGTCACTGAAGCGCCGCCAGTGGTCATTGTGTTCCCCGTGAGTACGGGGATGAACCGGTAACCGACCGCATTGTGGACTTTCACCACCGGTGTTCCCCGTGAGTACGGGGATGAACCGGACTCGGCGGCGATCCCAGCACCGAAAAACAAGTGTTCCCCGTGAGTACGGGGATGAACCGCTAGGATCTGTGTTATTTTCGGCCAGGACTCAGTGTTCCCCGTGAGTACGGGGATGAACCGTGATTGTTTTATCTTGGATGTACCTGCTGTAGGTGTTCCCCGTGAGTACGGGGATGAACCGCAAAATAGGCATATCAACGCCTCCCCATGACGGTGTTCCCCGTGAGTACGGGGATGAACCGCAGCTGATCGGCACAGCAGCCCCCATGGTCGGGTGCTCCCCGTGAGTACGGGGATGAACCGTTTAATGACGCCTGGGCCGACACTCAACAGGTGTGTTCCCCGTGAGTACGGGGATGAACCGCTCAGGGTCAAATGCCGGCCGCTATCAAATTCGTGTTCCCCGTGAGTACGGGGATGAACCGCCCTGAGTTCTGGGGCTGCTGTATAGTGCGCAGTGTTCCCCGTGAGTACGGGGATGAACCGCCTGGGCAATACAAGGGCATGGTTCAGATTGAGTGTTCCCCGTGAGTACGGGGATGAACCGCTGAAAGAGCAGAGCTTTGCGGATTACCTCGAGTGTTCCCCGTGAGTACGGGGATGAACCGTCTTTCCGGTCTTTGGGCGCCATCTTGTTCGGGTGTTCCCCGTGAGTACGGGGATGAACCGAGCGTAACGCCTCTGGGAAATGGGAAAAAAAAGTGTTCCCCGTGAGTACGGGGATGAACCGGGCCAGCGCATTTGTCCATTCCGTTACGCTATGTGTTCCCCGTGAGTACGGGGATGAACCGAGGTATCCGGCGACAAGAGCGATCTTGATATGGTGTTCCCCGTGAGTACGGGGATGAACCGAGTAAATCGGGCATTGGCCTAACGTTCCATTAGTGTTCCCCGTGAGTACGGGGATGAACCGCGTTGAGGCTAGGAGTTAGGCGCAAGAAAATAGTGTTCCCCGTGAGTACGGGGATGAACCGCCACGCCGCATTTAAACCAGTCGCAGGAAACGGTGTTCCCCGTGAGTACGGGGATGAACCGGGCAAAGGCAACCCGGGTGTGCTGGCGGCCATGTGTTCCCCGTGAGTACGGGGATGAACCGCGGGACGGCGACCACCCAGACCAGCACCTGGGGTGTTCCCCGTGAGTACGGGGATGAACCGACAGTCAGTTTTTAGAGACCCGAACCTTTCAAGTGTTCCCCGTGAGTACGGGGATGAACCGCTGACCCTGCGCCACCTGTGTATGGCCGTTAGGTGTTCCCCGTGAGTACGGGGATGAACCGATTTGGTTAGATACCTAATGCTATTGTGAATCGTGTTCCCCGTGAGTACGGGGATGAACCGATCAGGTGCTTGTATGTTTCGCGCGATACAAAGTGTTCCCCGTGAGTACGGGGATGAACCGGTAGGGAAAGGCCGCAAACTTACTTTAAAAATGTGTTCCCCGTGAGTACGGGGATGAACCGAACTTGGCCGAGACTTTCCCCAGCGCTTGCAAGTGTTCCCCGTGAGTACGGGGATGAACCGTTTGCAAACCCTAACCAGGGCGAGTGCCAGATGTGTTCCCCGTGAGTACGGGGATGAACCGAGCGCACTGAAATAGCCGTGATGGCTGCGATAGTGTTCCCCGTGAGTACGGGGATGAACCGAAAATCTCTGGTCTGAGGGCTGATAAAAAACAGTGTTCCCCGTGAGTACGGGGATGAACCGTGCTGAGTGCATCAGGGCGAGTTTCAGTATCAGTGTTCCCCGTGAGTACGGGGATGAACCGTTCGTTACCAGCTGAATACGTCCGCAGTATCGCTGTTCCCCGTAAGTGTGAGGATTAATCGACCGGAGCAACTTTGTTGTCATAGTTCAGGGTTATTAGGGTTACTTCATTTGACCGATGTCAAGAGGTAGAGTTATTATAACTCTAGGTGAAATGCATAGAGAGGAGCAGTGAAAAGCAGAGACTTAATTAAAGAGCTGGAAGCAGCAGGTTGGGTGTTGGTCAGAGTGAAAGGAAGTCATCATCAATTTAGACACCCAAGCCATAAACTGCCGCTAACGGTTCCCCACCCGAAAAAGGATTTAGGAGTGGGGTTGGTAAAAGCCATTAAGAAACAGGCGGGACTGTAAAGCCCGCTTAATTTCTGTGATTCATTGTTGAAGGAGATCTTATGTTGTATCCAATTGCAATCGAAATAGGCGGTTCTGATGACACTCATGGTGTGGTTTTTCCTGATTTGCCAGGCTGCTTCTCTGCCGGCGATACATTGGAAGAGGCCATGGCAAATGCTAAAGAAGCGGCTCACTTGCACTTAGAGGGATTGGCTGAGCATGGTGATATGCCGCCGAAGCCAAGAGCTTTGTCAGACTGGCAGAGTGATGCTGAATATGAGGGCTGGGTATGGGGTGTTGTTGAAATTGATATCGAGCCTTATTTGGGGGGAGCGATAAAGAAAAACGTTACCTTGCCCAGGCTGCTACTGAAGAAAATAGATGACCGGGTAAAGGAAAATCCGAAGTACAAAGATCGTTCGCATTTCTTGCAGATTGCAGCCGGTCATGAGTTGGAGCGTTAAACGCGGATAGCTTTTATCTGTGGGTGATCCTAAATTCAGGACAGTCCCAAAAATCTCGCTTAGTCAGTACATGCCTGATGCTGAACCGTTCCGAAGCACAGCAGTTGCTTCAGCCCAAGCAATCCCCACACCAGGGAAAAATTCATGGATGAATTTTCAGGTTGTCGGCGCCGGGAGCGCCTACAACCGGCCCGGACAACACCAGAGAACAAAAGGCATTTCTGGGTACTCTTTTGGCCTAAAAAGAGTATCTGGCACGCATAAGAATATGCTGAGTGGGGCGCTGAGTTTGAAGCGTGACATACCGCGATATGCAAATTTCCCCCTGTGTTATCAGATGAGAGCACAAGGGGAAAGTGGAGAGTTAAGCTTAACGCTTTGGATAAAGATCTAGCTGCGTAAGCACATGCCTGATGCTAAATGGTTCCGAATACTGGGCCTGAATTTTTAAGATTTCAGACTTTTCGATCCCTTCCAGTCGATCAGAAAATGTCACATCCAGAGGAGTTAAGATTTCTTCGTAGTCACTGTTCAACTCGCTATTGTTATCGTATTCAATCGCAGCGCGAAGCCGTTCGGTTTGTTCTGCGGTGCAAATTCTTTGGTTGTAATTATACAAATAGCCAATGACAGATTTCTTGCTTTCCTCGGTGAGTGAATCAAACCATGTATTGTCAGGAAAATCGGCTGTATTAGCACGAGCGATATCAGCGCAATGCTCATATTGAGCATCCCATCTTTTAGCCGCCCCTGTGCTATTGACAGAAGATTGTGCGCAACCAGTAAAGCCGGTAAGCACAAAAATGAGGGTAAATAATCTACTTAGCTGCTTCTGAGACACGCAATCATGCTCTCTTATATTATTTATGCAACAGGCAATAGTTAATTAAAGCCTGCTCAATATTCTGCTTCTGAGTCAGGAAGACGTCACCGAAAATGATGGTGCTCTCTTGCGTTTCAATGACGCGGTAAAGCAAACGAAAACCGTCATTGTTGTATTCCCTGAATAGGGTTATTCCAAGATCCAGCAAGGTCTGTGAAATTGGGGCGGCGTAAGGTGTTGAGCCTACTAAATTTTCGAATTTATCTATCGTTTTCTCTAGCCTGTTCAATACTTGCGACTCACTGGTATGTGGTGCTAAGTGGTCGATGACATCTTCAAAGGTGTTTGCAAAAGTGTCGGTATAATTAATCTGTACTGGCTTGATCATTATCACTTTTCTCTGAATTAGCACGACGTTTAGCCAGTTTTTGTTTGAAGTCCGAACTGGGCATTACACGGCCATTGTTCGCGTCATCAACCGAGAAGGACAACAGTTTCATTAAGGCAACTGCTTCATCGCGTTTTTTTCTCTCTTCATAGGATTCAATCACATAGGCTGGTTTCCCGTTCTGCGTGATCGTCATGGGTTCATCAAGCGGCAGATTCGCTGCGTGCTTTTTGAGATAGCTGATGGTTTCCACTTTCATGGTTCTCTCCTGCCTTGCGTATGGTTTCTCAGATGTAAACACACCTGAAGACTAGCATAAAGCTAAATTTAGTCCATATTCAGGCCATTGTGGCGGGTGTTCCTTTCTGGCCGCTCGGCGAACGTCACATCCAGCGGGGTTAAGATTTCTTCGTCGCCACTATTCAACTCGCGATTGTTGTCACATTTGATAGCAGAGCGAGAAGTACCGCGTTTACTTCAGCTCAAGCAATCCCCACACCAGGGAAAAATTCATGGATGAATTTTCAGGTTGTCGGCGCCGGGAGCGCCTACAACCGGCCCGGACAACACCAGAGAACCAAAAGGCATTTCTGGGTACTCTTTTGGCCTAAAAAGAGTATCTGGCGCGCACAAGAAAATGCTGAGGTGTGCTCTGAGGTTACGCGCGACATACCACTACATATCCCTGCGTTACCAGATGAGAACATAGAGGTTAAAACGCTTTGGGTAAAAATCTCGCTGAGTAAGTACATGCTTGCTGCTAAACGGTTCCGAAGTACCGCGTTTACTTCAGCTCAAGCAAACCCCACACCAGGGAAAAATTCATGGATGAATTTTCAGGTTGTCGGCGCCGGGAGCGCCTACAACCGGCCCGGACAACACCAGAGAACCAAAAGGCATTTCTGGATACTCTTTTGGCCTAAAAAGAGTATCTGGCGCGCATAAGAAAATGCTGAATGGGGCGCTGAATCTAGGCGCGACAAACCAATACACACCACCTAAACCCACCATAATAAAATGCTATCGTCACCACAAAAATTTTTTGTGTTGTGCGCCCAATTTTTTATTGCGTGGAAAAGGTGATGACTTTACTATCGCGCCGCTTCTTGATGATAGCCAATCCGAGTACATCACAGCTGATATTGTGGCAAGGCGATAGAGCAACTATCCAAGAGTGACTTTGACTGCGCTTGTGCGCTTTTTTTGACGCTCCACTTTTCATCATCGCGGATGAAAAGTGCTATCGATTGTTGGAGGCCAGCTATGGCTCATGCTCACTCTGTATTAGATTTTCATTCTTTCACCGCTCAGACTCTTGCGGCTGACGAGGTTCAATTGATTGAATCTTCAGTGGCACAGTTCGGTGCGCCGTTATTACTGCTCGATTGCGATGTGATTCGCCAGCAGTACCGTGCGCTCAATAATGCGTTGCCTAATGTGACCCTTCACTTCGCGCTCAAGCCGCTGCCGCACCCGGCTGTGGTGAGAACTTTGCTGGAAGAAAGGGCCAGTTTTGATCTGGCGACCAGCGGCGAAGTGGATCTGGTGGCGCAGGAAGGCGTACCTGCCGAGCGCACTATTCACACCCACCCGATTAAGCGTGACGCTGATATTCGCGACGCGCTGGCGTACGGCTGCACTGTGTTTGTGGTGGATAACCTGAACGAGCTGGCGAAGTTCAAACCGTATCACAACGACGTTGAATTGCTGGTGCGTCTGAGTTTCCGTAACGCTGAGGCCTTTGCTGATTTGTCGAAGAAGTTTGGCTGTTCACCGGAGCAGGCGCTGACGATTATTGAAACGGCTCAAGCCTGGAATATCCGTATTAAAGGCCTGTCGTTCCATGTGGGATCACAAACCCTGCATCCGCAGAAATACGTTGATGCGATCCGCACTTGTAAGCAAGTGATGGAGCAGGTGGTGGAACGTGGTTTACCGGCGCTGAGCACGCTGGACATTGGCGGCGGTTTTCCGGTTTCTTACTCGCAGCAGGTGATGCCGATTGACCAGTTCTGTGTGCCGATTAACGAGGCGCTGAACGAACTGCCTGAAACGGTTCAGGTGCTGGCAGAACCGGGCCGCTTTATTGTGGCGCAGTCGGTCACCAGTGTCGCGTCCGTGATGGGGCAGGCTGAGCGTGATGGCCAGATGTGGTATTACCTGGACGACGGGATTTATGGTTCGTTCAGTGGTTTGATGTTTGACGACGCCCAGTATCCGCTGGTGACTCTGAAGCAGGATGGTGAGTATGCGCCGAGTGTACTGGCCGGCCCGACCTGCGACAGCATTGATGTGATCGCTGAAAATATCATGCTGCCGAAACTGGATAACGGTGATGTGATCATCGGCCGCATGATGGGCGCTTACACCAGCGCGACCGCGACCGATTTTAACTTCTTTAAACGTGCGCAGACGGTATTGCTCAATGAGCATGACCAAAGCTGCGAACGTATGATTGGCTGATGGAATCAGTAAGCCCTCACTTCGGTGGGGGCTTTTTCTTTGCGGCTTGTTCTACGCGGTTAGATACAGAGAATGGCGGTGCAATCGCTCATCGAAGGCTAAGTCTTGCCTTTTTGATGCTCTTCATTTTCAAGCGCTTTGCTGGTGATTTCCTGATACAGCCCGATAAGGCTCGTGACCAGGTTTTGCCACTCGGGGTGGCGCTCAACAATAGGCATGATGCGCTGAGCATCTTCGAAGACTTCTTTCAGAAATTGAATATCATGTTCATTCAGGGTTTCACCATTGTCTACCCGCTTTTTCATGGCTAATGCTCTGGGTAAACGCTGAGATTCCAGGCGCACAGCCAGAGCCTGTAAAATCCCCGCCTCTTTTTCTTTGTTATCCATAGAAGTACCTGCAAATCGACAGAACAGATGACTTGAGTGTAGTCGCTGATTTTGGGGAGGGCATGCTGGCGATTGCTTTGCCGGCTGGCACAAGGATCGTGAGGTATTCACAGACAATTTAAGGTGAGCGCCTTGCTCGCTGTTTACTGATATGCTGATTGTGATGACAGAGACGAGGACACATTATGAGTGATCAAGTTTTATCGCTGGTACTGGCACTCAATACTGAGTTGCCGGATCGTGATGCGCAGATTAACGCGGCGGTGAAGTCGGCGGAAAGTGAGTTTCAGCCATTGCTTCATCAACTGGCCTGGACGGATGATCGGCACATGAGCATTGTGCCGGATTCGATGACGATAAAAGACATTGTTATTGCGGGAACAAAGGTCACTGTGACAGTAGATTTTAACTGGTCGATCTTTGAGGCTTGCCTAATTGTGGATCATGTCTCAAAGAACGAAGCAAAACTGCAGTTTGAACTGGTGGACGATTCGCTGGTGATGAACCAGACATTTCCGCCGCGCTGGCGTTACGACCAATAATCATGGATGTCATCTGAGGCCGATTATTTGGCACGGTTCAAAATCAGCGTTCCTGTTGGTGCGTGTGGGGCAATGAACCAGGGGCGGGGCATGATATCCAGACCCAGGTTGCGATCATACTTGGATTCAATGTCAAGCAAGGGGGTGTAGGTGTCCATTTCGCTCTGGCTGGTGTAAACCAGTACATAGTGAACCGGAGGATGGTACAAACTGAGAGGCAGGGTGATTTCGAGTCTATCCGGCTCCTGATAGGAGAAAGGGCGGTAGCGATAGGCTGTCAGGCTGTCGATCAGCAGGAAATCTTCGGTATAAAACTGCACTTGAGGGGCAAAGACAGTCTGGCTGACGAGGCTTGTCAATATCAGATCTTGCCGTCTGAGGTGAGGGGTGAGTTTTATCAGTTTGACGAAACTGCGTCCGGACGATAGTTCTGCGATCACATCATCGCGCGAGAGGGTAAAAAGCACGGGTAATTCATCGCAGCAGTCCAGCGAAGGTAATTCCCTCACGACGGTAAACAATCTGGTCGCTGAGTCTAAGTGCTGACGTGCATTTTTTGATTCAGTGACACTGATATTGGGCACGCCATTGACCGTGTTGGGACTAAAGCCGTCTGTCAGCGAACAACTTGTTAATATCAGTGCCAGTAAGCAAGCAGGCAGGAAGCGCATATTGGCCTCAGTAGTGTTTTACCACCATGTTTCAAACATAGCATCTGCTGCTGCGGTTGATGGTGTTCAGCGCGACAAGCCGCTGGTAAAGCCAGCCGTCCTTTTCCTCACACTTTCATTTTCGTATTGCATGTCTTGCAGCGGTAGATTGCACGGCAGGTAAACTTTTCCCATAGTGTTCGTTTCACACGGTAGAGCATTGGATTATCGCAACACATTGTTCCCTCAGATCTTTCAACAGAGACGGATGCCGCCAGTGTAATCCGTCACCTTACTTATCAGTGTGACAGATATCACATCGGTTTTCTTGGTGACATAAAGCTGACTGCTACGTGACGTTAAATTGACTTTGCGTAGCGGTTTTTTGCTTCTTAGACTTTTGAAACAAGACATTGCGTATGAAGTATCGGGACTGTGTAAGCAGGGTAAGCAGGGTAAGAGGGAAGAGGACAGGAAGTGTTCAGGCGTTCGTTCAGGCGTTAATGGGAGCTTTGCTCCCATTGAAAATGAATGGTAAAGCTCAAAAGGAGGGGAACTCAGAAGGCCGGAATCTGATTGATGCAGCGTTAGACTTTCGTTTTCTTGTTGCAGTTTTTACAAAGGTAGATGGCTTTACAGGTTAATCGTTGCCAGATGGCGCGTTTAACCCGCATTAAATCAGGGGAATCACAACACATTTTTTTTCCTTTTTTCGTGTGTTTTTTGACGACCAACAGATTGTAATGCACATCGTTGCTCAATGGAAAGTGATATTGCTCGCAAAAACCTGTGGTTGGACATAGTAATGGCGTTGAATGTAGGGGTTTTTGACGTTGAAGTTCAGGGGATTAGTGGCGTGTGACGAATTTTTGACGAGACGCAGGTATAAAAAAGGTTCATCTCGGATTAGCGGGAAACAGATACGAAAAACGGTTGGATAAGTTATCGTGTAATCGCCAAACAACA
>NZ_JAUOQQ010000008.1:0-174745 GCF_030547675.1 Photobacterium sp. 2_MG-2023 | reverse complement strand
GCGTAGCCTGTGGCGCCGTAGGTATAATCTTTCTGACCCTGAGGGCCGTTTTCACGGAGTAAAGTGTTCCCCAGCCAGTCAAACTGCGTTTGTTCACCATTCACGGTTTTGCTGATCCGGCGTCCCAGAGGATCATAGATATAGGCAGCGGTCACTTCGATGCTGGATTGCAGTGTGGTTTCACCATTTCCGGCATCTGCGCTGGTCACCCGCTCGCGCTGGTAACCGACCAAACGTTCTGCGTCGTTATAGGTGAAGGTTTCGATGGTGCTGCCGTCTTTGCGGGTTTTCTTGCTCAGGTTACCGCGCAGGTCATATTCGTAGCTGAACTGATTATCTTCCAGCAACTTGCCGTCCGGGCTGTAAACACCGCCGAAGTCTAACCGGTTGCCTAAATCATCGTATTGATACTGATATGCTCCGGTGACAGTGTTCGCCTGCACTAAACGCTGGCTGGCATCATAGGCAATGGTCTGATTCACACCATCCTGAGTGATGCCTTCCAGTAACCCCGACAGACTGTACGCATACTGCCAGTCTTTACTGAACGCGCCCTGGTTGTACCGCCGTGAGGTTAAACGGTTTAATGCATCGTACTGATTGGTTAACACCAACCCGTCGGGTGTTTGCTGGCGGGTGAGCATCCCGTTGGCATTCCAGGTAAACGAATAGCTCCCCTGTGGCGTGGTCATGTTCTGGATCTGACCATTCGCATCATAAGCAAAACTGACGGGGGTCCCTGCGTTATCCCATTGTGCAATCTCACCAAATGGGGTGTAGCTGTACTGATGGGTCAACCCCTGACTGGTTTCCGACGTCAGCCTGGCCCATTGGTCATAGGCGCGAGTCAGCGTATCGTTGGCATTGCTGATTTGGGTCAGTTGACCACGTGCGTTGTAAGCGTATTCAACCACTTCCGAGCCAACCGATAGCCTTACCAGCCGCTTGCCATCGTCATATTCATATCGGGTCACGATCCCCATCGGATCGGTACTGCTGGCCAGCAGGTTATCCGTCCGGTAGGTATAGGTTTCTTTGCTGCCGTCATAGCGGGTCAGTACACTCAACCGGCCATCGCTGTCGTAACTGTAGGTTTCCGTAGCGCCGTTAGGTGCAATCACAGCGGTCAGCTTTCCGGCTTCGTCGTAGGTATAGCGGGTTTCAAGACCTGCCGGGTCCCGCTCGCTGAGTTGACGGCCTAATGCATCGTACTGATAATGCCAGCTTTGCCCGGCAGCATCCGTCACTTGCGTTAAGTAGCCATTGCCGTCATAACTCAGGGTTTGGGTTTGCCCCAGTGCATTCACGACAGCAACTAGCTGCCCCTGATTGTTGTATGTGAAGGAAGTGACATTGCCTTCCGGGTCTGTGGTCCTGGCAAGCAGGCCATTTGCCAGATAACTGCGATGTGTCGTCTCCCCCTTCGGCGTCGTGACGGAGGTCAGGTTGTGACTGGCATCATAAGTCAGCGAGATGGTTCGGGATGCGTCACTGCCTGAGGTTTCCAGACTGGAATTGGCAGGCAGATCAACCATGGCATTCGGATACCGACTTTCTCCCGGATACAGGTACTGCGTGATGAGATAACCGTGGTGCTGCTGCGTCACCCGATCGGCATCATCTCGAGTTACGGTCTGGCTGTAGCCCATGGGATCGGTTACAGAAGTCGCATAGCCTTTTTCATCCCGCGTATACACGGTTTTGTAACCCAGTGGATCAATATCTTCGATGCGCTGACCACCCGCACTGAGTTTAAAACGCCAGTTCGCACCCATGCTGTCCGTTTTCGTGACCCAATCGGCGCTGTAGTCATAATTGAAAGTATTGCTGCCCTCGGTATAAGATTTCACGCGGGCGCCGTTGTAAGTGACCGAGGTGACAACCATGCCGGCTTCATCGCGGATCTCTTTCAGTTGGCTGTAAACAAAAGCATCACCACTGGGCTGATACCGGCCATACTGATAGGTCTGGCTCTGGCCCATTGGATCAGTCACAGAAACCAGTTCACCATCCACATTGTAATCATACAGCCACTGGCGTCCGGCCTGATCGGTCACGGCCTGCACACGGCCGCTCGCGTTATAAGCCAGTGTGAGCGACTGAGAAAAACCATTACTCAGTTCAATCAGGCGCTGATTCTCATCATATTCATACGTCACCTGATTGTTGTTGCGGTCGGTTTTTCTCAGCACCAATCCCGATGAAGAAAAAGTAATCGAGTGGCCCTGTTCAAAGGCAAGGGTTGGCGTTTCTCCCGCGATTAAAGTTGCTTTTACACGATCAGGCGAGAGATATCCGCCCTGCCCGTCCGGCAGGAAAGTCATCCGGCGGCCATTGCCAACGCGATAGATAAATTTCGTGAGGGTTTCAACGCCGCCATCAGCGGTTTCCTGTGTATCCGTGACTTTCAACAGAGAAATTTCGCAATTGAACGTCCAGCCTTTTCCGAAGGGACCATCTTTCGGATCATTCGAATTAAAGACGCGTCGAATCGACAAAGGCGTCGCATGACCAACGACCAGATCCACGTCATGCCAGACAAAATGCCCGGTCTTCAGATAAACGGGAGACCCTTGCTCGCAGTTGCTGTCTTCACTTTCCGATTCTCCGGGCCCCGGTTCATTTTTCGGATTATTGTTCAGCGTCGTATCGTGTCCCTGATCCCACGGGTAGTGATACGCCAGTAAAGGAGAACTGAATAACAGCGCACTGAAAAATGCCGTCACCGCTGCGAGTCTGATCTTCATGATGCATTCTCCTCTGCGGGAACCGTTTCAGGCTGGATAGCGCGAATAGATTGCGTGTACTGATTGAATCGTGTCTTTATCTGCTCCAGCTTTGCCTGTTTTTCCGGATGAGACAGCAAGTAAACGGCAATATCCCCTTCATGCACAACGCCAAAACGCGCATGTTCTGCCGGTGAACAATCATAACGTGCGAAGGCTGCATTCACTTTCTGCGCAATCTCCGAGTCGGCTTCATACATCAAATCCACATTGGCCTGTTGCTGTAGCAAGATCAGGCGTTGCGCCATCCCATCCACCGTATGCTGGCGTGACTCAATTTCAATGGAAACATACTGCTCAATACTCAGATTGCATGCGGCCATAACGGGCACTGTTACCCATGCGAACAATACGGCAATAAGAAATTTCATAGTCTGCTTACCTGTAATTTGATAAGACGAACGATCATTAGTAATACACCCGCTGGACGGTATAGAGGTACGGGCTGACATACCCTTGCGGGTCAATAGCACGGATGCCGAGGCGATATTTCCCGGGGGCAACACTATTGCCGTCGTCGGCTTTTGCGTCCCACACCAGTTGCTGACTCCCCGCAGCCACATTGCTGAATAGTTGCCGCCGAACCAGTGCACCGGTATCGATATCGCTGACGCGAAGTTCAATATCGGCAGGTTTATTCAGTGAGAAAGACAGATGACTGTTGCCATCGCTGGTTTCGGTATGGGTATTCGGTACCACGATAGAAGGCTGTGCCTTAAAGCTGTTCAGCACCGGGCCGGAGGACAAAAAGATGGTATTATCCCCCATCGAATATCCCCAGATACCAAACAGGAACTTGTTCGAAGCGGTCGTTACAACCGGTTTGCCATCATCCCCCAAGCCACTCCACACGATGCGGTGCTTGCCTTTACCCAACGGTTCGCGGTTTTTAAAAGTCACCAAACGCGTATTGGTATTAAATAACCCCATGAATGCCGTCACTTCAGAAGGCTTGTTCAACGTGAATTCAATCACCAAAGGTTTGTTGTTATAGGGCTCAAACGTACTGGGAATCCGGCTGCGACTGGGGTTATAGGCCGCGCCACTTGTTGAAGGACGTAAATCAAAACGCACAACCCTGCCGTCTTTGCGATAGTTCAGCACGGCATAATAATCGCCCTGTGGCAGTGGCTGTCCCTGAGCATCCAGTCCATTCCAGATATCTTCATACGTGCCTGCCTCCCTCTCCTGCCAGGGAACAAGCGTACGGACGATCTGACCCAGGCGATCTTCAATTTGCACCGTGAGGTACAGATTGGCACTGATGACGGTTTTCACCCGAGCGGCCTGCCCGGCTGTCGGATCGATACTGTTGCCAATAATGCTCAGACTCAGACTTTCCTGCACAGTGACCTGCTGAACATCTTTGGCACTGCTGCCGTCACTGAACTGCACCGTCAGCGTGGGGAAAAAGGTTCCGGCACTTTTGTAAACCCACTGAACCGGATCCAGGGTAGAAGTGATTTCATCGGTGAGCCCATCGCCATCGAAATCCCAGAGCAAATCCTGAACAGCCACTAAATCCCTGTTGGTTACCGCCGGTGTCAAAGTCACCGTCAGCGGAGCATCCCCTGCCGGGTTATCTAGTGAAACACGGGCCGTCGGTGAGTCCGGATCCACAGCGCGAATTTCAATATTCGGTAACGCAACCCGGGTTTGTTTACCCAGCGTATCGGTCACAGACACGGACGCCTGAAAATTGCCGACTTGCTCAAAAGTAAAGCTCACGGTTCCGGCAGTATCACTGGTCGTATCCACCTGCCCATCACCGTTAAAGTCCCACGCAACGCTCGCGATCCCCTCATTATCTGTTGCACTTGCCGTAAATTGCACAGTCAGGGGCACATGACCATTGGTTTGATTCACTGTGGCACTGACAACAGGCGCTGCATTCTCCACTTCAATGTCAATATACCCCGTATCTTTTCGACCAATGGAGTCGGTAATTTCCAATGTTGTCTGATAAGTACCGGGCATATTGAAGGTATAACTCTGGCTTCTGCCAACGGTATCCTGGCGATCGAATACCCCGTCACCATCAAAATCCCAGCGATAATAATTAATCGCTTTATCCGTTGTAATATTCGGACTGAACAAGACTTTCAGCGGCGCTTCACCGGAAGCTGGCACTGCGATAATTTCCGATTGAATCGGCACCGAAATTTCAGCGAGCAAAGAAAACTGTGCTTCTGACTGATTACCCCAGGTATCTTTCGCTTTCACAACCAGAGTAAATTCACCATCCGCCCAGGGAGAAAGCGGCTTGATGATTAAATTATCTTCCAGCCATTCCAACGCAAATTCAGTATTCTTTGTTGATGTAGCTCTATAGTCTGCAGGTTCCTGAGACAGATGTGCATCTGTCACCTGTACAATCACTGGCTGATATTCATTCGTCAGCGGTTCACCTGGCTCGGGGCTGATAAGCGCTACCTCTGGCCCGGTCAAGTCTGCCTCGCCCAGATAGACCCATGGCCCCCAGGGCGATAAACTGCCTGGTTCCAGCCAAATCGTCCACCAGGCTGCGAGATAAATCTTCCCATGGAAAAATACGGCATCCCCGTGGCGATACACTTCATGGCGAGACCAGGCAGGCGGCAGACCATTGATAGAAACCGGCGTCCAAACATGCGGAGACACGTCCGGTTGTTCGCCCCGGTTCCAGAACTTCGCCAGATATAAATGCTCGTCATAGACCACCAGATCCTTTCCGCGGTAAATCTGGGTTTCCTGCCATGGGGGAGCATCAAATAATTCAACGGCTACCGCCTGACAACTCGTAAAAAATACAATTGCCAAAGCGACATAATGAAAAGCTTTCATCATGCTTCCTTAGAATGAACCTGAGGATAAATGAATAGAAAAAGCCTAGACAACGAGAGCCGCTGTTTGTTTACTTTTTAATGTGGATTATCAGAAAGGTGAGAAGCAGCAATTTGCTATGAAAATGACAACTCCATCAGTTTCTTTCAGAGGCTTGTTTGATTTGTGCGCAGTATGACGGTCAGTGAAATATCAGGAAACGTGCTGGCAATTTGCCCTGATCAACAATTATTCATTCACAAATTTGACGGACGAAACACCCACTTGCCCGTCGAATCCGGTAATGTTGACGGTCAGATAATGCACGCCCTTTGAATAATTCGAAGGCTTAAATTGCCAGGTAAAAGGGACATAACCCTGTTCTTCTTCCGAAACGAATTCACCGTCAATGAAAAAGCCGACTTCATATAAACTCTCTTCAACCAGCCCCCGATCCGCGAGAGGAATATCCACTTCAACGGTGGTCAGCTGACTGTCCGGATTTTGTTGAAGCGCCAGTTGAACCCGGGGATCTAAAGGGAGGTACTTGGGTTTGAAAAATACCTTTGAGAGTACTTGTCCCTTTCTTGTTTCCTGAATACTGGCTCGCTGATCCGCTGACTGTTCCGGATACCCCAGCGACCGACGCCACTGCGTGTAGCTGATGGATTCATTCTGCCAGGTCAGGATACTGTGTTCGGGAAGCTGATAGGCCGTGGCCATCACCGCAAAATTCGCCAGCCCGGTAAATGGAAAGACTTCAGAACGATCACGCCCGTTCCATTGAATCACATGCGTCCCGGCAGCTTTCGGCTGCCAGTTCACAACCGTTCTTAACATTGCCCCGGATTGAATACCTGCCCGCATTAATACGCGCGCTGGTTTCTCAAGCGTGATTTTCAATCGATAGGGAGACTCGATAGAGAGCGGTACATGCGCGATCACTTCCCCACCGGAACTGTCTCGCGGAGACACCGAAATCTGGGTGTTATTTTGCCGGTATCGCACCACAGGGAACCAGGCTTCGTTTGGCACTGGCTGATCCCGCATGTCCGTCCCGTTCCAGGACAGCTTGAGTACACCTGCATTTGTAGATTGCATCGGATATAACGTCTTCGCCAAATCACCATCAGGCGAGACAATATCCACCTGCAACTCAACCGCTTTGGTCACACGAATCAACACCGGGAATTGTTTATCGCGTGCAATATCAAACGTATGAGAAGTAAAGGATTCTATTACAAAAGGATGCGAATCAGCCTGAGCAAACCATGGAAACACTGTCATCATGACAATCATTAACCAAGCATAACGACTTTCCACTATTTTCACTGTGTAATCTCCAAATCCCGGATATCAAGAATATGTTCCAGCTTGATTTCAACAGCCCCGCTCGCCCCCAATCGCATCAACCGGCCCCGGCCTTCGGCCCGGCGCACGAAATAGAGCACTCCGGATGGGGACAGCGATGGCCAGAGATCCGTGCCTTCGGAATGGGTTAACTGCGTCGACCGGCCGGATGAATCCGTTTGCCACAACTGAAAATGAGTTGACGCTCTGAAGCTATACACAGTGCGTTGCTGTTGTGTATCCCAAACCGGATATCTGACGATCCCATTGTGCAGCGTCAGTTGCTTTGCGCGGTGTGTGACCCGATTTTTGAGCCAGGCTTCCTGAACAATACCGCCGCAGTCCAGCATGCAGCTCACCACACTGAACAGGAAATTTGCATCATTAAAATCGGGATCAAAAATTTTTCCAAGCTGCTGATGAATATCAGAAAAATGCTGTTGTCGGGGTTGCCATACAGTCAACGCTGTCCGTTCACTTTTCCGCTCAAACAACCGAATGGCAATCAGCGACTGACCTTGTTCACCAAGCCGGATTTGCGTAAAAGCATCCGCCGCATCGCTGGATACTAAAGTGTTCGTGACGGCGTTTTGTCTGTCCGATATCGTGCCGTCCGCACGAATAAATACCATGCGATTTGCTGACGGCGACCAGGTGAATTCCCGGGGTTCGGTTAAGTCACTGACTCGTTCAGGCAGACCATTTTCATCCACAGTAAATGCCCGCCAGCCTTCGGCTGTCAGACCAATAAACGACATTCCGCGGGGTAATAAATCCTGTGCCAGGCTCAACGACGGTAGCCACAGAGCAACAAGGAAGATGAGCCATGCCTTCATCCTGTACTGGCCCTTCGCATCGGTTTCGGACGAAGCAATAACCTTCGGAGAATACCGAGACCAATCAGTATCATCAGCACAATCAACACCATCTGTATGATGGGATGACGCGACTCCGTCCCGATCGTCAACGCATGCCAGGCCGCCAGATAAAACGCTGGAATCGCAAACCGGTGACCCCATTTTTGCAATGTCCCGGACAGCCAGATTCTGGCAAGAACAGCCGACAAAATCAGAATCAGCGCAACCAGCCCTACCGTAATTCGCGCGTGGTAATAATCGTCAATATCCGGCAGTAAAAAATGGCCTGTAAAATGACCGCTTCTGAGTGAGGTTGCCGCAATAAAGCCACTGACATGCAGCAAGACCATCAGGAGCACACTTGCCCCGACCCAACGATGCACCTTTTGCTTGTTTGCAAAACTGAATTTGACGTGAAATAGTCCGATGAGCGCCTGAACACCAAAAAGGAGCAGAGAAATCAACGCCGCCAGCTTAGACAGGACGTAAAACCCCTGACCAGCAGGGACGACATCAGTGAAATACAGAAACGGATTGCCTGTATTTTTGCTCCATACGATCAGTGGCAGAAACACGACAAACAACGTTACAAAGAGGCATTGCACCCGATTGATTTTCAACATCACCGCTCCCTGGCTCATGGTTAATTTTCAGTTGGGAGTCCGGCGGAACGCCAGCCGTTTAAACCCGCAGGTTCCATTAAAACAACATTCTTAAGCCCTTTATTCCGCAGTGCTTTTGCTGTTTCAAAACCACGGAAGTCTTTCAAACAATACGGGACAACATAGCCATAGCCTTCCATATATGAAACATTAAGCTCATTGATTTCTCGCAGTGGAATATTTATTGCGCCCGGAATGTGCGACTCTGCATATTCATCCGGTTCTCGGGTATCAATAAACAGTACAGCCCCTTCACGTTGTGCTTTAGCCAGCACCTCAACCTTTTCCTGAGTCACACCATGCGCATATTCAGCGCTGAACCAGTTTGCCTGCACCTGAAAAGCCAGTAACCCGAATAAACATACAAAAAACCGCATTGCCAATCCTTTGCACAAAATCATTATTGAAGAACATAGAAAAAGATATGCAACTCTGCTGATTACAACCAACAAAGTTCGGTCTGGCCGGCAGTTGAACTATTAAACTGTGGGCACCCTCTAAATCATGAAGTGATAACAAACAAATCAGTTACAAACAGCGTTCATGTGTTTGTTCACAGATCATGATTGACGAGCTATTGTTCTCCTCCCGGACAAAACGTGATCTCACTATCCATTTTCAACTTGGCTAACAGCGCATTGGTGAAATTTCGTGATCCAATAATCAAAAAATTACTCTTGATCCTATTTTTTTGAATCCCCCCCTACAAAGTGTGATCCACACACTCAGCCCCCCTGCTACTCCATAAATCAATAGCTTCAGGGAGGATGTTACGCCTTTACTGCAGGCGCAGAATAAAAACATCCGTTACGGACGCAATCCTTCTCAAAAAAGCACTAGGATTAATTTCAGCAGTGCAAAAGTTGACTGAGGGGCGCGCTAATCAGGGTGAGCATTACCTGTACCTGAGCATTCTGATTACTGCATTCGGCGGAGCCGAAAGCAAACATGATAATAAAAACGCATCCATCAAGGAGTTAAGCAATGAAACTGAACAAAATCTGCCTGACAGCTGCTGCCGTCTCCGCGGCACTGATGTCTGCCGCTGCTTATGCAGAAGTGGACTTTCACGGTTATATGCGTGCGGGTGTTGGTGTGAGCGGTGAAAACGGTTCAACTGTCGCTTATGAGAAAAATAAAGTCGGTCGTCTGGGCAATGAAAATGACGTTTATGGCGAACTGGGTCTTGGCAAGGAAGTGTACAACGAGAATGGTAAATCATTCTATGTTGACTCTATGCTGGCTGTCGCCACTGACGGTTCAAGTGACTGGGAAGGTTTGGGTGTAAATGACGATGGTTCTGATAACATCGCCTTGCGCCAGTTCAATGTGGTGGCGAAAGGTTTCATTGCAGGCGATCAGGATGCCGCTGTTTGGGCAGGTAAGCGTTTCTACCAGCGCCACGATATCCATATTTCTGACTTCTACTACTGGGACACTTCAGGCGCCGGTGCCGGTCTGGAAAACCTGAGTGTAGGTCCGGGTAAAATGTCTGTGGCTGTGATTCGTGATGATTCCGGCGAGGTGAACGTCAACAACTTTGATCTGCGTTATGCCGGTCTGGGTCTGTGGAACGATGCCAGCCTGGAGCTGGGCGTGAACTACGGCTTGGTCAACGCGACTGATGCTCAAGATGCAGCCAGTGATTTCAACGACGGTGTAATGCTGACAGCAGAGCTGACTCAGGGCGGATTCCTGGATGGTTTCAACAAAACTGTGCTGCAGTTTGGTACCGAAGGTTACGGTGAGCAAATGGCCGGCCTGGGTGCGGGTCACTACTTCAATGCCACCTCAAATGATGGTGCGCAGGGTTACCGTCTGATCAACTGGGGCGTTATTGCACCCTCTTCAACCTGGGAAATTGGCCACCAGCTGATTTACGCAAACACCAGCTACGACAGCAAGGATGATCACACTATCATTAGTGCCGTTATCCGTCCTGAGTACAAGTGGAACGACAACGTAAAGACTATCTTCGAAGCCGGTTACTATGACGAAGACAATTCTGGCGTCGACAAATCTGGCAGCAAGCTGACTATCGCTCAGGCTTTAACGGCAGGACCAAGCTTCTGGGCACGTCCTGAACTGCGTTTCTACGCCAGCTACCTGTCTGATTACGATAACGACAATGCCTTCGGCACTGGTAACGATACTGAGTACAACATTGGTGCTCAGGTTGAAGCCTGGTGGTAATCAAACACTGATACCGTGTGTTAAAAACAGCCAGTCGCTATTGACTGGCTGTTGCTTTTCAGGGAATTACAAACTTGTCTTTCATGCAGCATACCGACATTGGCTTTGGCTCCACACTCACCAGCGAAGGGTGCCATTTTCGTTTACATAGCCCGGATATTATTACTTTAGAGGTGGTGTTATTCGACAAGGAAGGCATTGCCACTGCGCGTCATAGTCTTGAGCGCCAAGAGAGTAATAGTTGGCATGTTTTCATTCGGGGTATCGGTGAAAATACCGGCTATGCCTTTCTTGTGACTACAGCAACTGGCCCTTCAGCGCAATGGCTGCTTGATCCCCATGCACACAGGGTGCAGCACCAACCAGCATCCCATCCGGGCTCTGATCTGGTTACTAACCCTGAATGGATAGCCTACACCACTTGCCATGATTTCGACTGGCAAGGGTGTGAGCGGCCTGCAATTGCTCCGGAGAAAACCATTCTGTGCGAAGTGCATGTGAAAGGCTATACCAAGGCCAACCCGGATCTTCCCGCCAATCTGCGCGGCACGTATTCAGGTCTGTGCCACCCTGCAACTTTGGCCCATTTCAGACAATCAGGCATCACTTGCCTACAGCTAATGCCAATTGCCGCAAAAGCGGATGAAACGCACCTCTCTGCCAAGAGTCTGACCAATTTCTGGGGCTACAACCCTATCGCATGGTCTGCACCGGACGAACGCTTTGCCTCAACCGATCCGGTGCGAGAGTGTAAAACCATGATTCGCACCCTGCATGCCCATGGCATAGAAGTCATTCTCGATGTGGTGTACAACCATACCGCCGAAGAAGGGGATGGCGGCCCGGTATTTCACTTTAAAACACTCGACAGCTATAGCTATTTAAAGGATGAGCTGGGGCAGTTCAAAAACTATACCGGCTGTGGCAATACTCTGGATGTCAGCCACCCGCCCATGTTGCAGGCGATATTGCAGTCAATGCGTAGCTGGGTACTGAATTATCAGGTAGATGGGTTTCGGTTTGATCTTGCGACGACACTGGGCCGACGCCAGAGTCATTTTTCGTCAGAGTCTGCTTTCTTTACTGCCATACATAATGATCCGGTGCTCAGCAGCGTAAAACTGATTGCCGAGCCCTGGGACATAGGGCCGGATGGCTATCAGTCAGGCGCTTTTCCGGCCGGCTGGCATGAATGTAACGACCAGTTCCGGGACAATTGGCGAAGCTTCTGGTTGCATAACGCCCCTGGTTCTGCGGTTGCCCCTCACCTGTTGGGCTCGCAAGCACAGTTTCCTGCCCAACACTGGCCGCAAAAATACAGTATTAATTACATCTGTTATCACGACGGATTCACCCTGCAGGATTTGGTGTCATTCAATGACAGGCATAATCATGCCAATGGCGAAAATAATCGGGACGGCCATCCTGATAACCGATCCAATAATCAGGGGACAGAAGGTTTAGCTGCAACAGCCGCCATTCAAAAAAGACGGGAAAAGCAAAAACGCAACCTGATGACCAGCTTATTGTTCAGCCTGGGTATTCCCCATCTGTTAGGTGCTGACCTGCACTCGCACAGCCAGCAGGGAAATAACAATGCTTATTGTCAGGACAATGACACCAGTTGGGTAAACTGGGCACTCTCCAGTGAAGAGTACAAGTTCAGAAGTTGGCTGCAGTCACTGATTCAGCAACGTCAGACTGTCATGCCAGTTATCATGAAAGCAATGTCAGGCAAGACGTCTGCACCAGCCACGATTAGCTGGCTGACTCCCACAGGAACACCTATGGATGACCAGAATTGGGCCATGCGCCAGCCTTTTTCCTGTCTGATTCAGGCCGACGAAAATAACGCCCTGTTTTATCTGTTCAACCCTGATGATTATCCGGTACGCTTCTGCTTGCCATCGTCACTGCACAGCTGGGCTTGCCTGGTTGATACCGCCGAGGATCAGCTGGCTGCTCGGAATATTCACCAGTCAGACTGCCTGGTCCGGCCCGTTTCTATGGTGATCCTCATTCCGGCATCCGAAAACACAGGCAGTCGTCTTATCTCCTAAACTTAGGGTCTTGTATAAACTTCAGGCACAGACTTGTAACCCCGCCACAACAATGATAATAATTATCATTAAAGTTTATTAAGTGTGGAGCGATTGATGAGCAGATCCAGTACGCTGTACCGACAGTTCTTTCTGGCAGAAGAGCGTTTTCTGAATCACCCTCTTATCCCAGGGTTCGAACAGGATGTCATCGTTGACATGACGCAGGCCGGAATGAATCTGGCAGCGTACTACGGGCAACAGAACGCATTGCGCAACCCTCTGCTTCAGGAGCTGTTTCTGAGGCGCGTCTTCTTTCATTTGTGCAACAGTGTTGAAGATAAACACCAGTCCCGTGTTTTTCGCCGTATTTGCCTGGATTATCTGCATTGTCCCTTGCTCGCTCTGAAAAAATGTTATGGCGGCAATCACGTCAGTAAATTCCTGTCTCTGAAACAAAGCCTTCTACAGTTACATCATTCCTCCGGATTATAAGGAACCACGGAAATGACGATATCCTACCGCATTGAAAAAGACAGCATGGGCGAAGTGAACGTCCCGAAAGATGCACTTTATCAGGCGCAAACCCAGCGAGCCGTGAACAACTTTCCCGTCAGCGGGCTGACAATGCCTGTCCAGTTCATTAAAGCCCTGGCATTTGTGAAACAAGCGGCCGCAAGAAGCAATCTCGACCTTGAGCTGCTGGATTCAGACATCGCCCATGCCATTATCGACAGCTGTCAGGAAATCATTGATGGTCACCACCTTGACCAGTTCCCGATCGATGTGTTCCAGACCGGCTCAGGAACCAGCTCCAATATGAATGCCAACGAAGTCATCGCCACGCTCGCGTCAAAGCGTGCGGGTCAAGTTGTCAGCCCGAATGATCACGTCAACATGGGACAGAGCAGTAACGATGTGATCCCAACTACGATTCAGGTCAGCGCTGCGCTGGCATGCCACGAGCAATTGCTGCCAGCGATGGCGCATATCTGTCATACCCTAGATGAGAAAGCCTCTGCTGTCGGCCATATCGTCAAAACCGGCCGGACACACCTGATGGATGCCATGCCGGTCACGCTGGCGCAAGAGTTGCTTGGCTGGAAGACGCAGCTCGAAAAAGCACGCCTGGGCATACTGCATAGTCTGGACAATGTTTCAGCATTGGCTCAGGGGGGAACGGCAGTCGGCACCGGGATAAACGCCGATCCGGCATTTGCGGCCGTGTTTGCCAATAACCTCTCAGTGTCGGCAGAAATTCCGTTTACCAGCAGCGATAACTTTTTCTACAATCTCAGCAGCCAGGACGCTATCGTGAGCCTGTCGGGTCAGTTGAAAACCGCCGCTGTAGCTATGATGAAAATTGCCAATGATCTGCGCTGGATGAATTCAGGCCCTCTGGCTGGCCTGGGAGAGATCGAACTCGAAGCGCTGCAGCCAGGTTCATCCATCATGCCGGGTAAAGTGAACCCTGTGATACCTGAAGCCGCGGCTATGGTTTCCGCCCAGGTGATTGGCAACGACAGCACTATCACAGTGGCCGGTCAGTCCGGGAATTTTCAGCTCAATGTGATGTTACCTGTTATTGCCTATAACCTGCTGCAAAGCATTGAACTTTTGTCGAATACTTTCAACCTGCTGGCCGATAAAGCCATTGCCAGTTTCAATGTACGGGAAGATAAACTGCAGGAAGCTCTGGCGAAAAACCCGATTCTGGTAACGGCGCTCAACCCGGTTATTGGCTATTTGAAAGCGGCTGAGATTGCCAAGAAAGCCTACAAAGAGAACAGAGATATTCTGGATGTCGCGGAAGAGGAAACCGATTTGTCGCGGCAGGAACTTGAACGTTTACTTGATCCGCAAAAACTCACCACAGGCGGTGTTGCTCATTAACACAAGCATTAAGCATTAATGCCTTATCGTCACAAAACGGCGTTCAGCATCATAATTGTCGAGGGTTAGCCTTAGCTGACCCTTGACAATAAGATCTCTGAAAGCAGCTGTGGCCGCCCCAGATAAAAGCCCTGGATATAATCAGCATTAAGCATTCTGGCCACTTTCAAACCTGCTGCGTTTTCTACCCCTTCAATCAGCAGCTTTGCGCCAAGCTCCCGGCCAAGTCCTACCACTTTGCGTAAAGGTGACTCTTGACCAGAGAGAAAATCCGCCAGCAGTGAACGATCCACTTTAATGATGTCGGGCCGTAAAAAGCGAGCACGGCATTCAGATGATGCTTTAACGCCATAATCATCCAGAGCGACCTTCATACCTTGTGCCCGCATTTGCTGCAATATATCTAACAGCTCTATATTGCTGGTGCAATCGTGTTCCAGTAACTCAAAAAACACCTGTTCGGATTTCAATCCTAACGCTTTCAGTCGCTGATGAAGCAGTGCTGCCGGCACATTTTTGCTGTGTATCAGCAAGGCATCTGGCACCATATTGATAAACAAGGTGTAAGACGCGAAAAACTGAGCAAAGTTTTTCACATGAATCACTCTGGCCAACCTGTCCATATTGACCTGATCGATTTCATCGTAGTATTCAGGGGCGAAAAAAGGTTCAGTGTTTAACTCGTCGCCGCATTCATTAAACACCCTTACCAGCGCTTCAAACCCAAAAAGGTCACCATTCACCTGGTGAATGGGCTGGAAAGCCGTCTTCAAATGATAAGTATCATACACAGCACTGTAACTGCCATCAGCCTCTGTAGTTAAGTACCTGTTAATCTCATCCAATGTGGCAATAATTTCACTCACACGTCATCTCTTCATATGAAAACGGGAAGGCATACACTTAGCGGATCGCATGTTACGGCCTGCGCCGCTAGATAAAAAATGCCGAATATATAGATATTAACGACCAGAAACTGTCTTAACATTGAGACAGAATAATTTTATGCGATATTCCTCAGGAAAATGTCACAAAAAAGTTAAATCTATGTATTCCACGCATGTTTCTGACTTCAAAACGACACCTGCCTGAAACATTAGTGTCATTATTTACACCTAACCTGTGCCACTAGATCCAATGAAAAGGAAAAACACGTTGCTATCCAACACACAACCCATAACTAAATTGCCCAACCTTGCCATCTTCGACTTAGATGAAACGCTTATTGCCGCTGATTCAGCTTCACTGTGGGTCAGGTTTATTGTCAATAAAGGACTGGCATCGCCGCTTCTTATTGAGCAAGAACAAAACCTGATGAAAGATTACGCGAAAGGCAGCATGGATATGCAGTCATACATGATTGCGACATTAGCGCCCATTGCAGGTATGAGCACCGATGAGCTGACACCGTTAATCGAAGAATTCGTTCAGACATGCATTCGCCCTGCACTGTTTCCGGCCGCAATTGAACGAATTGACTGGCATAAACGCCGCGGTGATACCGTCATTATTATTTCTGCAACCGGCGAACATCTGGTCAATCCGATTGCTGAACTGCTGCTGGTCGATGACGTACTGGCTATCAACCTTGAAACCCAAAACAACACCCTGACAGGGAATACAGTCGGCACCTTAAGCTACAGAGAAGGCAAAGTGGTTCGGTTGGAAGCCTGGCTGGAAGCGCACGCCAGCTCGTTTAATGCGCTGTATTGTTATACCGACTCGATTAACGATCTGCCTCTGCTCCAGGCTGTTGATCATCCTTTTGCTGTGAATCCTGATCCGGCTCTTGCATTGCATGCACAAATGCAGGAATGGACCATAATGAACTGGCATCACGAAAACGACATTCAACGATAACCCTTCTGTAAGCCTGTTTTTGCTATTCAGCCCTTAAATACAGAGGGCTGAAATATCTTCTTACTCTTTTTCGAGCTTGTTCAATTTCTTTGACCAGGTTGTTCAAGTTAATACACTGATTTTTGAAATATTTACCACTAGAATAGGTAGGTAGTTTTTAATCAGGGTACCCAAGTACATGAAAAAAGCAGTCAATCATTATGATTGGGTTTCAGTAACCCTCCACTGGGCAAGTGCTGTTGTCATCATTGGGCTATTTGCTGTTGGCCTGTGGATGGTGGATCTCAATTACTATTCATCCTGGTACACAGTTGCGCCCCACTGGCATAAGTCAGTAGGTTTAACACTGGCAGCTGTGACCTTGTTCCGACTGCTATGGAAAACAGTGAAGCAACAACCCGCTATTGAAGGAGCTACTTGGGAAAAAGCACTCGCCAAGCTGGCACACCTGGTCATTTATGTTCTGTTGTTCGGTTTATTCGTCAGTGGTTATCTCATTTCAACGTCGGACGGACGTGGCATAGATGTATTTGACTGGTTAACCGTTCCTTCAATGGGTGAACTCTTTCCGGATCAATCCGACGTGGCAGGCGAAATTCATGAGTACCTCGCCTACGCCTTAATCGGATTAGCTACCCTGCATGCGGTGGCTGCATTGAAACACCACTTTGTTAATAAAGATAATACCTTAAAGAAAATGTTGGGAGTTAAGGAAAAATGAAGAAGCATCTTACCGCGTTGAGCCTGGCTGCGGCCCTAGTTTTACCTGGCATTGCAAATGCTGCCGATTATGCCATTGATAACAAAGGCGCTCACGCCTCAGTTAACCTGAAAATCAGCCACCTCGGCTACAGCTGGATTAAAGGACGTTTCAATACCTTTGATGGTACTTTCAGCTATGACCCTGAAAACATTGCCGCGTCAAAAGTGGCTGTGAACATTGATACCACCAGCTTTGATTCCAATCACGCGGATCGTGATAAGCACGTTCGCAGCGAAGATTTCCTGGAAGTGAGCAAGTATCCAAAAGCCACCTTTACCAGCACCAAAGTCACTGACAAAGGTAACGGTAAACTGGCCATCGATGGCAACCTGACACTACACGGCCAGACAAAACCTATCACGATTGATGCTGAGTTAGTCGGTGAAGGCAAAGACCCATGGGGTGGTTACCGCGCTGGTTTCATGGGCACAACCCGTGTTGAGCTGGCTGACTTTGGTATCCAGGTGATGGGCACTTCCAGCTACGCAGACATGGAGCTGCATGTGGAAGGGGTTCGTCTGTAATCCAGACTTCACTGTTACTTCAAAAATCCGGCTTTTTATGCCGGATTTTTGATTTTTTATTTCAGCATTCAGTGTTCTTCAGAACATGGCTATCCCTAACGCACGCTTCACATCATGCAGCACATCCTGACTGACTAAATTGGCTTTCTCCGTCCCTTTTTTCAGTACATCAGTCAGCATGGTTTTATCTGACAGTAACCGCTCTCTCTCCTGCCTGATGGGTGCCAGCAGCGTTTGTAAGCACTCTTCCAGTATCTGTTTCGTTTTACCATCACCCAGTCCGCCCTGACGGTACTCTTGCTTCAGTGCTCTTACGTAAGCGGTATCCGGATGAAATGCATCCAGGTAGGTAAACACCACATTGCCTTCGACTTGCCCGGGATCCTCAACCCTTAAGTGGTTTGGATCGGTATACATTGCTTTCACAGCCGCACGTATCTCTTTTGCACTTGCACCAAGCGTGATGGCCGTCCCCTGTGACTTGGACATCTTCGCTTTACCGTCCAGCCCTGGCAATCTGGGTACATTGCTGATCAAAGGGCTGCACTCCTCAAGAATGCGTTGCCCAGTAACATGATTAAAACGCCGAACAATCTCATTCGTCTGTTCAATCATAGGCAATTGATCGTCACCCACAGGAACAAGACCAGCCCGAAATGCTGTAATATCAGCAGCCTGACTGATTGGATAGGTAAGAAAACCAGCCGGGATTGCCCTGCCAAATCCTCTGGCATGGATTTCATTTTTTACCGTCGGATTACGCTCTAAGCGCGCAATAGACACAAGGTTGGCATAATACATGGCGAGCTCAGGCAGAGCCGGTAGCGAAGACTGAAGGCAGATGGTGGTCTTATCCGGCTCAATACCCACGGCAAGATAATCAGCCACTACATTCAAAATGTTTTCTGCCACCTTTCCCGGATTATGACCGTTATCGGTTAACGCCTGTAAGTCAGCGACCAGTATGGTCTGTTGATGGGTATGCTGAAGCGCGACCCGTTGCTGAAGTGAACCGGCAAAGTGCCCTAAATGCAAGGGGCCGGTCGGTCTGTCACCAGTCAGTACTTGTTCTTTCATCTGTATTCCTCAGTGTAGTAAACGCCAGTGGCTACTAAGGAAACATTCATTCGAAAGAAATGTAGTGCGTTCATCAGCAGCCAAATGACGGCAAATGAACGTGAAAATTCAGTGCCGTTCTAAGAAGAACGCCACCAAAAAATTGAAAGGACTTTCAGGGAATCACTAGTTATCATTCATAAATTCTATCTGCACATGCAATAAAATGCAACAACCTAATCTATATCTATAAACCTAGGCTGTTTCTTAACCTGTTTGAAATAAAAACATCTTAAAAAAGGCCTTTCTGTTAACACATAACTAGTATCAGCTTTGTGAGCAAACCATTTCTGTGGTAGCCATATCGATTATTAAAGTTATTAGAATGTCCCCCCTACTCAAACTCAATTTAAAGTAACATACTGCAAATAAACATCCTCAATTAAGTGGGTGAATGCAGATATCTTTACTCACAAGGTTGTTTCGTGATTAGAGAAATAATATCATCTAATACATTATCATTGTTAATAAAAAAGTGACCGCCAGGGAAACTGTGAATTTCTGGCACTTGTGAAAAAACATCTCCCCACTCGGCTAACTCATTATCAGAAATTTCATCATCCATTCCAGAAAGAACTATTGATGACACAGATAGTTTATACTTTTTCTCAGAACAATAATCCTCAACTATACTGTAATCAGATTTAATATAGGGAGTGCACAACTCCATCAACTCTTTGTTGTTAAGGATTTGTTCAGGAAAGCCACCTTTTATTTTCAACTCATTGATAAAATCATTATCGCGAAGATGGCTGATGAGTTTTGCCCTGTTGTTTTTCCATGGTGACTTTGCGGCAGAGAATACAGCTTTCACAGGCATGTATATCTTATGGACATCCAATTTTTTAATTACTTCATAAGCAAGTAGTGCGCCCATACTATGGCCGAATAGAATAAAAGGTTTATCAGTAATACTCTTAATGTCCTGCCAAATATCATCCATATAATCTTGTATGCTCATACACGCAGGTTCAGCCATACGTTGTGCTCTTCCTGGCGGTTGGTACGCCAGTAGCTGAATATGAGCAGGCAGTCTGGCTGCCCATGGGTAAAATACAGACGCACTTCCGCCCGCAAACGGAAAACAAATTAAATTTACTTTGGCGGTGGCGTTAGGTTTATAACAAACAAATCTTCCATTAACACTCATATTATTCTTTATCTTCACCGTTCATAGCTGACTTCATGAGGTTATCATACTCAGTGAAGTCAGGTTAATAAAATACTGTTATTTTGTGATCATAACACCTATGTCGTTTGAGTTTCATACATTGATATAATCTGTTTCAGCAGACCCTCAAACATCGTCATAATGCATTCGGATTGCAATGATGATACATGACAAGAATTGTAATCAACCTCAGCATTAATTTGCTTGGAAACTGGGTCAACATTAAGGCTGAGCTTGATTGCATGATGAAACCTATCCGCCGAATATAAACAACGTACATCCATTTCATTATCGTTCTTCCTGCTAGCGATATTTGAAAAATGCATGAAGTTAAACGCAGCATATGTTAACGACTTTTCTCCAACAAGCCCTGCAATACCATCAACTGGGTACAATGCACACATTTCAGCTTGGATCTGCTTTTTTGCCAATTTTTCTATTGCTTGTTCAACAGGCAAGCCTACATTGAGAGTAAGTGGCAAAAATCGCCAGTAAAGACCAACGCCATCGAGCGGGTTGCTTAAACGCTCGGAACGCCCATTTGACACCACATCAACGGTTACCAAAGAGGTATTCAATACGTTCCCCAGCGCTTTATGATAAGCATAGAGAAAGAGTGTTTTTACCGGTACACCAAGATGATTAGCCACTCTTGATACTTTCTGCCAGCGAAGGGTATCAATAGAACGAGTCACTGTCTGATAACCCGTCGATTGAGTATTGGTTGGTAAATGAGGCATAGGTGAATAGTCACACAATAATTCTGACCATTGCGACTTAAAAGTGTTATTTGAAGCAGCTTCCAACTCCAAGGCTACGGCTTCTTTAAACACATTGACCACTGACGTATTTTTCGGTTGAATTATGCCTTTTCCATTATTCTCTATTTCTGAGAATAATGCGTTTAACAGTTCAACAAGGCCCCAGCCGTCTTCAATTGCATGGTGCGTGGTCATCATGAAGTCTACTCGAGAGTCATCGTAGCGAAGAATTTTCACTCTCGTATTTGCACTACCTAGCTCAAACTTTTGGACCTGCTCCTGTTTACAAATGGCCAGTGAAAATGCATTTCTTTCCGAATGAGGGATATGATCAGCATCGTTCACCGATATTTCCACAACATCAGCTGGCATTACCAACTGTCTGTACTCACTGTTGTCACTGCGAATAAAGATAGTCCGAAGCGTAGGATGCTTCTCTAGCATTTCTTTCATAGCATGTGTGACGGCGGAGACGTTAACATGTAAGCCACTGAGGCTAAATAGAACCTGCGGCTGATAGATGCCGATATCAGAGGAAGCTTTATGGTGATGGATCATTAACGCCTGCATACTGCTTACAGGGTAAATATCTTCAGCACCAACCTGGTGAGCCAGGTACCTATCATCAGCAGACAACTTAGCACTTAGCAAGGCCATCGGAGCTGGTTTTAACGTGCTAGAGAGATCATTGCTATTAACACGGACTACCTTTGCTATCTGAGCAACAGTCTGATGTTCAAATAACTCCTTGATTGAAAAGTGAAGACCTTGTCTGCTGGATTGCATCACCAGCTTGACTACGCTCATTGAGTCACCACCAATCGCAAAGAAATTATCATTGATTCCAACACGTTCAAGACCCAGTAAGCTTTGCCAGATACTGCAAAGCTTTGCTTCAACTTCGTCGCCAGGCTCTACGTAAGCTGCACTTGCAACCTGTATTTCTGTAGCACTAAGCAACCGTTGGCGGTCGACTTTACCATTTACTGTCAACGGTATCTCAGGAATAACTGCGTAGTGAGCCGGAATCATGTAATCGGGTAACAGGGTCAGAAGAAAAGATCTTATACTCGATGCTATTTCTTGGGTTTCCTTCGATGTATTCACAATAAATGCGATAAGTTGAGGCTCACCTATACCATGAGATTTCAGCAATACAACGCAATCTTTTACCAGTTTACTGCGTAAAATAACCTGCTCAATTTCGCCTAACTCAATACGATAACCTCTTAACTTGGTCTGATGATCCATTCTCCCCAAGTATTCAAGTTCTCCATCATGAATTCGCCGCACCAAATCACCGCTTCGATAAACTCGCCCTTTCCCCTCAGAGAAAGGATCAGGTATAAATCGCTGCACGGTTAATTCTGGTAAATGTAAATACCCTGTAGTCACCCCATCGCCACCGACATACAATTCTCCAACTGCACCTTGTGGAAGTAGCCTACCCTGATCGTCACAGACATAGGTATATAGATCAGATAATGACTTGCCAATAATACTCGCTGAACGTTCCATGTCGCTATGTCGGATAACACGATGCGTAACATGCACAGTCGTTTCTGTAATACCATACATGTTCACCAGTTGCGGTGTTTCATCACCGTATGTCTCTATCCAGGGCTGTAGTTTTTTCAGCTTAAGGGCCTCACCCCCAAAGATCACGTACCTCAGACAGAAGTTTCGAATACCGGCTTTGACCGCTTCTGTAGAAAATAGATTAAAGGCAGATGGTGTCTGGCTGAGTACAGTAACCTGTTTTGTGCTCACCAGTTGCACCATTGCCTCAGCCGATTTCACGATTTCATCAGGCACAATCACCAAGCGTCCTCCTTTCAGTAGGGCCCCCCATATCTCCCATACCGAAAAATCGAAAGCATAAGAATGAAAAAGCGTCCAAGTATCACGGTAAGAAAATTCAAAATATTCTGCGCAAGCCCGAAACAATCTAAGAACATTATGGTGGCTGACTGCTACTCCTTTAGGCTCCCCTGTTGAACCTGATGTATAAATCACATAGGCCGTATCATCCCCAGTCACTTCAGTTTCTTTTAAGTCGAACACTTGAGAACAAAATGAACTCTCCTCCAGTACTTTATCCACGTCAATCACTGACAGCACAACACCCAGAAGAGCATCAGAGTACTCATCATGAGTCAGCAAATATGAAAGCTTTGCATTATTTATAATATACTTTATACGATTTAAAGGATTAACTGGGTCAATAGGAACATAGCTTGCCCCGATTTTAAGGACAGCCAACAGAGTAATGACTTGTTCCATAGAGCGATGTAACAGTAAACCAACGAAATTGCCTCGCTGCACACCACAATGACTCAAATAAACAGCCATCTGATTGACTTTATTGTTCAGCTCCCGGTATGTCAGTTTCTTATCGCCAAATTCAAGCGAAACACGCTCAGGATACCGGCTAACTTGCGCTTCAAACGCCGCTGGCAACGAAGAATACGGTATTTTTTCAGACTGAAAGATATCGCGGGTTATCAAATCCTGATGATCTCTCGCTGATAGCCAAGTCAGCGCTGTCATTGGTTGCTCTGACTTGGTTATCCATTGATCTAGTACGTGGATATAAAGCTTACTCCAACTCTCGATAGTTTCCTTGTCAAATAGCCGGGATGCAAAGTTCATTGTCCCTTGTAAGCTGCCTGGCGATGCTTGCCAATGCATACTCAAGTCAAACTTCGCTGAGTTAAAGCCCGATATCTCTCTCTGCTCCCCCTCAGGTATATTCGCTGTGTTTCTCTCTTGCTGCTGTTCCAAAGTAAACATTACCTGGAATATAGGATGTCTTGAAGGATCACGAGGAATTTGTAAAACATCCAGAAGCTTTTCAAATGGCAGGTTCTGCTGAGACTTAGCCTGTACGACATTATTATGAACCTGATGAATAAACTCAGAACCCTTGCATGTCTGGTCTACCGATACCCTGATTGGCAGACTGTTAACGAAAAGGCCAACCAGAGACTGAACCTCTGCCATATCCCGCAACTCAGCAGGAATACCAACCACAATGTCTTCCTGTCGACTCAGCACAGACAATGTCAGCATGAATCCACTTAATAATAAAGAATGCAGAGTAACGCCTTCTTGCTGAGCCAGTAAAATAAGATTTTCAGCCTGTTCCTCAGATAAGTTGATACTGACATTATTACCAGTGTAATCGATTTGAGAAGGACGTTGGTGATCGGTTGGCAATTCCAGTTGGGTGAGATTTTTTAGGGCATCAAACCAGAACGCTTGAGTTACTGCATACCGTTCCTTTTTCTCTTGCTGACGCTGCCAGTAAGCATAGTCACCATAGTTTATGGTTAGTTCTGGAACATGCCATATTTGATGCGCTTTCATCGCCTGATAACACGACACAAAGTCATTGATAAAAATATCAATAGACCAACCGTCAATGGCGATGTGGTGCCAAAGAAAAAAGACATAGCAACCGTCGGGACTATCGATCAATGATACTCGAATCGGAATTTCCTTTGAGAGTACAAAAGGAATCGCAGACTGCTTCTCAGTATACTCTCTGATTTCCTGTTGGCTTTCACAACGATGGCAAACAAGCTCAGGGGCGGCCTCTACTATTTGCTGATACGTGTTTCCATTCTCATCAATGTTAAACACTGAGTGCAACACTGTATGACGCTTAACTACAATATTGAGCACCTGCTGAAGACAGTTTACACCCACATCTTCATCCAGCATCAATAAATATGGCACGTTATAAGCGCTTCCCGCGGCACCATAAGCATCTAGAAACAGCATTCGTTCCTGTGCGTATGAGAGGGGGTATTTTGACATACCCAACGGCATGATTACCGCAGATAACTTGGCAAGTGGCTGCAAATGAGGAATAATTTCCGCAATGGTAGGATAAGAGAACATTAATCCTATAGTGGCCTCCAATTGCAAGTCTTCTTTTATCTTGGCCAGCACACGTATGGCATGTAGTGAATGCCCGCCAATATAGAAAAAATTATCCGTTAAGCCGATCGACTTAATCCCAAGAACCGATTGCCAAATCTGAGCAAGGCTAATTTCAAGATCAGTGTGAGGTAAGTGATGTGATTGGCTTTCCGTCACTTCTGGTATAGGTAATGCCTGCTTGTCCAGCTTACCGTTTATCGTTAATGGCAGTAATTTCATCACTACATAGTATTGCGGCAGCATATACACAGGCAATTTCTCTGCCACCCACGCAGCCAACGAGCCAGACTCCAAAATACAACCCGGCTTTGGCACCACGTATGCCACTATGGCCGGCTCATTCGCCACAGTCTGTAATATGACAGTCGTATCAGCAACCTGTGGCAACTCTGCCAATACTGCCCTGATCTCAGCCAATTCGATACGATGCCCACGAATTTTTACCTGTCCGTCAGTACGCCCCAGATACTCAAGGTTCCCATCTGGCAGCCACCGAACCCAGTCACCGGTTTTATATATTCGTGTCCAGCCATTTTCCTTCTCAGCCAATGTTGCGTAAGGATCGGGTAAAAAACGCTCGCAGGTCAACTCAGGTCGATTTACGTAACCTTGCGCGACACCTGCTCCGCCAATATAGAGTTCCCCGACCGTACCGACTGGAACAGGCAGCAATTGTTTATCAAGTACATAACAGATTTCATTGTCCGTGGGTTTCCCGATTGGTATCACTGACCACTCCGGATTTATTGCGGTGACATGCAAAGCAGTGCTGGCTACGGTTGTTTCCGTCGGACCATACGAATTAATCAGAACAACACCCTGCTTAAGCAGGCCTGCTGCATGCTCAGGCAAGATTTTATCCACCCCTGTCAGTACGCGTTTCAAATGCAGTTGACCAGTATTTTCTTCTAACCACCTCGACAGTGCCCCGATATAAAACGGTGGAACATAGGCAGATTCAATAGAATGATCCTGTAAGTATTCGAAATAGCGTTGCTGATCTGAACGAGTATCATCGTTCAGAATATGCAATGTACTGCCATTAAGCAGGGATGAGAATATTTCAACCACCGAGATATCAAACACATAGTTTGTCCAGCAACAACACCTTGCGTAACTGGTATTGAAATGTTCACTGTTAAGTAAGTTCAATACGCTTGATGAGGTAACTTTAACCCCTTTCGGTTTTCCCGTTGTACCTGATGTATATATGACATATGCCAAATCACTCTCTGTTACTTGTCTATGGTGTGGATATTTTTCACTTTGCGCTGATTGTTCCAGAGTCAGTAACGAATAGCTGCCGGGATCTTGCAGACATTTTACTAATTTCGTTTTCAAAGCCGGCTGTGTCAGCAGAACAGGTGACTGAATATCTGATACAATAAATCCAACTCTGTCATCCGGGTAAGACGGTGAGATTGGCACATAGACACCGCCTGCTTTTAACACTGCCAGCATCGCAATAACCATTTCAATGCCACGGTCATAAAAAAGCCCAACCATGGTTCCCGCCTCAAAGGGTTGACCACATTGTTGTTGATACTGCTCAGATATCAAGCATGCGAGTTGATTTGCTTTTTCATCTAACGTCTTATACGTTATTACTTTATTACCGAACACCAATGCGATATGTTCTGGAGAACGAGCCACCTGACGTTCAAATAAATCACTCAAGCTATCAGAAACTACTTTGGAACGCGTTCCATACTGCCAATCTCTTAGTCTTTTTTGGTCTTCAATAGTTAATCTTGATAAATGATGAAATGGATGTTGAGCTGACACTTTACTCATCTCATTGACCATCATTCCTAAATATTGATGTAATTGCTGAAAAACAACCTTGCTGACTGACTGCTTATGTGCTTGCAATGAAAGAATAAAACGGTCCTGATGCCGAACAACATTCAGCGTCAGGGGAATATCATTTTTATCATACCCCTGCCCCTTCTGAAGAATCCGTTTATCTTGGCTGACTTCATCGTAAACATGGAAATGGGTGTAGTTAAACGAGATGTTTAAAGTGACATTTGTTTTTAATGAAGATTCCTTTATTTTGGTGTAAGGAATTCGTTTGTGTCTCAAAACTCTGTCTTTCTCATATGAATAACTTTTTAACCAGTCAGCGATGGTACCCATGTTCGATGAAATTTGGGGTCTGAAGGGCAAAACATTCAGGAAAACGCCTAACATTTTATCGCCACCAGGTATTTCCAGCCTGTTATTAGCAATCAATCCAATAACAGTATCATCACAGTTTTGTATTTTAGAAATTGTATGGTGATAAATAGCCAAAAAGAGAGTATCAACTGAAATATTCAATGTTGAAGACAATGTTAGTATCGCGCTACTTTCGGCATCAGAAAGCTCATAGACCGCTTTGTCCAGTTCAGAGTGTTGTGGACAATCCTGCGACACAATAGGGAAATCCGGCATCTCATAGCCAGCTAAATACTGTTTCCAGAAAGACACTGACTCTTCATCCGACATGGCAGCCAATTCCGACTCAGCATACATTCCCATTGGCGGATTTGACACTAGCTCAGTGACGCAATGACTGCTATAAATATTCAGTAGTTCGGTCACTAAACTTGCCAAACTCCAGCCATCTAAAATGACGTGATGGATAGCCAGGTTTAATTCAAAGCCGCCTGTTGTTATGTCGCTAATAATACAGCGGAGCAGTTGAGGCTGAGTCGTATCAAATGGCTTATCATGTTGCGTATCAAGTAATGTGCTCCAGTCTTGAGATTCAACAATGTCTATCACGAGGTCAACATGCTGATGAACCACACCGATATACCCATGTTCATCATCTTCAATAAACGCAGTTCGTAACGTTTCATGACGATGTATCAGGTCAAAAAGTGTTTTTCTGAACCGTTTGTAATCAAATGGGATATTGATGGAATAACGGAAAACATCATGGTAAACACCTCGGCTTAATGACGATTCCAATAACATACCTTGCTGAAGCTGTGTTGCTGGATAAGCATCAGTCAAATTATCTGAAATATTATTAATCAAATTTTTCTTTTTATCATCTGAAAGAAGACTAAACGCTTGATAGTCGCTTTTCACATCTGATTGATTAACACCACTTGTAATGCCTGAAATCGTGGGGTTTGCGTAGAAAACATTTAATGGCAACTGTAGCCCTATTAATGAAAGACGACCCAACAGTCGTATTGCAAGAATAGAATCACCACCAACCTGAAAGAAATTATCTTGAATACCGACTCGATTTACTCCAAGCACTGACTGCCATATTTCACAAAGCTGCTTTTCCAGATTGTCTCGGGGTGGATGAAATTGATCCGGTGCACTAAAACACGGCTCGGGTAATGCTACCCTATCGAGCTTACCATTTACCGTCAATGGAATCGCATTTAACACATTTATACTCGCTGGCTGCATGTATTCTGGTAGACTCTGATTTAGCGCATCTGCGATTTTCTGAGCGATAAACACGCAACCGTCTTCCATCACAACGTAAGCAGCCAAAACTTGTTTTCCAGCTCGCTGAAGTGCAATAACGACTGATAATTTTATACCATCAATGGCTAATAATGCCTGCTCAACTTCACCCAACTCAATACGGTGGCCCCGAATTTTAACTTGGTGGTCATTACGCCCCACATAAGCCAACTCACCATTGGGTAGCCAGCGGGCCAAATCCCCAGTCTTATACAACCTACCGTATTGAGAAGTATCAATAAAACGCTCACGCGTTAAGCTATCACGATTCAAGTATCCCCTTGCCAGGCCTCCTCCACCAATGAAAAGTTCGCCTACCGCATTGATGGGCAAAGGTCTTCCTCTTTCATCAAGAACATGGGCTGTCATATCAGAAAGTGGTTTTCCAATTAATGACTGAGCAGTTAAATCTTGTCGGGAAAGTGATTTATAAGTCACATGAACTGTGGTTTCCGTAATACCATACATGTTGATGAGTTTGGGCACTTCATCACCAAATCTATTCCACCAGGGTTTCAGCTGATGAATATTTAATTTATCCCCACCAAAAATAACATAGCGTAACGATGGAAAAACAATCGACTCTGACAGCACAACATCCGAGAAAGCATAGAATGCTTCCGGTGTTTGATTCAATACAGTAATTTCTTCCTGTGCGCAAAGCTGAGCCAGGCGCGAAAAGTCTCGAATACACGCTTTCTCAGGAATGACCAGTCGCCCCCCAAATAACAGGGCGCCAAAGATTTCCCACACACTAAAATCAAAAGAAAAAGAGTGATACAGCAACCAGGTATCACTCTCATTAAACTTAAAGCCTTCCTCACTGGCAGAAAATAGTCGTAAGACATTACAGTGCGTCTGCATAACACCTTTAGGTTTCCCAGTAGTGCCAGATGTATATATAACATAAGCCAGATCTTGTTGATCGTTTATAATATTAAGTTTACTGGGAGAAGAAGTTGCTAATAAAGCGGGCAAACAAACGGTCTGAATTACTGGTTGCTGGTGCGTCTTACCAAGCACAAAGTCCATTTTTCCAATGTACTCCTCCTGCGTGAGAAGCATAACAGGCTTGGCATCGTCTACAATAAACTGAACTCTGTCGTCCGGTGACTCTGGAGTTAATGGTAAATAAGCCCCCCCTGCCTTTAAAATAGCTAAGAGACTAAGCACCATTTCAAACGAACGGTCCATATACACCGCAATTAACGTATCCGGTGAAAGATGTTTTCCTGCCAATTGCTGATAACGAGTCCTAATTTGCTGTGCTAACTGATCTGACGCCTGATCGAGCTGAGCATAAGTAAGCTTGGCTTCAGCTATTTGAAGAGCAATACGATGAGGAAAACATTCTGCTTGGTGCTCAAAAGCCTGGCAAAGAGTGGAATGTGACAGCGTCACTGATGATTGCCGATTCCAAAAGTCAATTGAGTGCTGATCAGCAGCCGATAGTAAATTGTATTCAGCGAGCGAGCGATATTGGCTTTGTAGCATGTTCTTAAGAACTTGTTGATACAGAGCCACCAGACGGGTCACCGTTTCCTTGTTAAACAAAGCTTTTGCAAAAACTATGCTGCCTGTAAGCTGATTATCCGTATTTTGCACGGAAACATGCAGATCAAATTTTGCGGGATGATAGGCTTTCGTAGGATCATCTTCACTGGGCACAAAATCAAAAGGAAGATCATCTACAAAAGTACCGTCGAATGAATGAAAGGCAAACATTACCTGAAACAACGGGTGCTGCGACAAATCCCGTTCCACAGCCAATTCATCGACTATACATTCAAATGGCACTTCCTGATGTTTTCTTGCATTAAGGACAAGTTGATGAACGTGATGAATCAGCTCAGCGGTCGTCCAGGCTTTATCAAGCTCTAATCTCAGGGGTAACGCATTTACAAAGTACCCGATCAATGCCTGAGTGTCAGTTGTAGGACGGTTTTCTGCAGGTGTTCCCACCACCACATCACGCTGGCCAGATAAACACTCCAAGGAAACGTACAATGCAGACAACAAAATGGTATACAAAGTGGTTTCCTGTTCCCTGGCAAGCTGCTTTAACTGCTCTGTCAGCATTTCGCTCAGGCTAAAGTCAACATAATCACCTTCTGACTTGAATTGCACTGGACGCGTATAATCCAAGGGTAAACACAGAGTTTCAGCATCGGCTAATACTGATTTCCAGTACGCTAAACTTTCAGCATTTTTATCTGCGATACTTCCTGATCGTTGCTGACGGGCAAAGTCAGCATAACCTGAAGTCAATTCTGGTAAAGCAGCCTCTCTGCCCTCAGACAGCGCCGTATAGAAAGCTTTCAGTTCATGAAGAAAAATATTCTGAGACCAGCCATCAAAAGCAATGTGGTGCCAGATAAAAAGTAAATATTCATCACTTTCACAATGAAAGTGATGACAGCGAAATGGCGGCTCCTCATTCAGAGCAAAAGGACGCAAAACGGCTTGCTGTACTCTTTCTTTCAGCAGATCTGCGCTTTCAACAGACTGCGAAGACATAGAGATAGGTTCCTGCAGTAACCGCATTGTTGAATGCTCACCCACCTGGTAAACAGCATTGAGTAATTTGTGCCTTTCCACCACATGATCCAAAGCTGCTTTAATTCTGCTAACACTCGCCCCACGCTTCACGCTAACAAACAATGGCATATGATATGCTGCAGCACCCGCATCTAAATGCTCAATAAACAGTAACTGCTCCTGCCCATACGAAACGGGAGTAGGCTGTAAATCTGACCATTGCTCAAAGTCTGCCTGAGAGAAAATACCTTGCTCTGCAAGATAAGCTGTAATTTGAGGCTTTAATGACCGCAGTTGTGTCACCAGTGTCTGATCCGGCTGTTGACCTCGCATTGCCAGTTTAATTTCATCACGATCAAGCCAGATAGCCATGTTGTGATTAATGATCTGCTGAATAAGTAAATACATAGCTTATAGTCCAATAATCTCTGTTGACGTGGAATGAGTGTCTGCTTCATGGCGTTGTTCTATACCCCGCGGTTGGCAGTGGCTAATACGCTCAGCGAGTAAAGCAACAGATTTACACTCAAAGAACTCAGCAATCGTCAGGGTGGAATTAAAAGACTGATTACATAAAGCAACAAGACGTGCAGCCTGGAGAGAATCTCCACCAATACGGAAGTAGTTATCGAAGATACCAACTTTAGGTCTGTTTAAGACTTGCTGCCAAAGTTCGCATAACTGGGTTTCGATAGGTGTTCGTGGTGAAACATGGGTAATTTCGTCATCGAACCTGGGTTCCGGTAAACACTTTATATCCAGCTTGCCATTACTATTAACCGGTAATGACGCAACACAACTATAGCTAGCCGGTAACATATATTCTGGCAGCTTGGTGCTAAGCATTGCTTCAATGCTGTCTCGTTCAAATTGGCAATGCCTTTTCATTACAACATAGGCCAGCAACATAGGTCGTGATTGATAACTTCCTAAAATAACCGCCGCCTGTTCTATTTGATCAATACCAATCAAAGCACTTTGAATTTCGCCCAACTCAATCCGTAAACCTCGGATTTTAATTTGATCATCATTTCGACCAAGAAACTCAAGATGACCAGATGGTAACCAGCGAGCCAGATCACCCGTTTTATAAATACGTTCTTCCGGCATATCACCAGGAAGAAAAGGATTCCGGATAAAACGCTCGTTAGTCAGCGTCGTTTGATTAAAGTAGCCTCTCGCCAAACCAAAACCACCAATATACAGTTCACCTTGCGAGCCTACTGGAACAGGATTACCCAACACATCCAGCACATAACAACGCTCACCGGAGAGCGGCTTACCTATGACTGCCTGATGCAAAGGGTCAGCCTCACTTAACGTGCTCCAAATACAGGTTTCAGTCGGACCGTAAACTTGGAATACCTGGCCAAAAAGCCTTTTCAGCGAACTGAATAACTGACCTGAACTACTCTCTCCTCCACAAAGCACTTGTATATGGCTGGTTGGATAATCAATCGATACTTCAGAAAGAAAACGCTGCCATAACGACGGCGTATTCTGAATAAAGTTAATTTCCTGATGTCTGCTCCTCAATTCATCATGTGCATGCTCAATATCAGACAATACCAAATGGCCGCCAGAGACCAGAGCGAGCCCCAGCTCAAGACCAAAGATATCAAAGGTGTAATTTGTCAGACTCAGTACGTGCTTAACTTCCCATCCCAATTTTTCACGCACAGCTGCAAGTAAATGCCACCATGCCTGATGTTCAAGCATGACACCTTTGGGTTCACCCGTTGTTCCCGATGTATACATGATATAAGCCAGATCCTGTGCTTTCACTGCATAATTGAGATTATGATCAGGCAAGGCTTCAAGACTATTATCACCCGAAACCACAAGCGTCACTGGAGGAGATACCAGACCCGTAAGAAGGTCAGAAAACTGATGAGCTAAATGTGGTTCTGTCAGAACAATGGAGCAAGTACAATCCTGCACCATATGTCGGATTCTAGCAGGGGGCATAGTCGTAGAAAGCGGAACAAATGCACCTCCTGCTTTCAACGTGGCCAGTATAGCCACCACCATGTCTGTACCGCGCTCAATATAAAGTCCTACAGGTGTATCTGCCTGCATGGGTGCTTTATGCTGTGCTTCATAACAATTACGTATTTTTCTTGCCAGACGATTTGCCAGGCTATTGAGCTGGCTGTATGTAATTGTTTTGCCCTGGTAAGTAACAGCATCTGCATCAGGCGTATCGCTTACCTGAGCTTCAAACTGCTGATGCAGCGGTATGTGTGAACAAGCAGTTGCGGGTGTGCTACTCCAGGTCGAAAGTAACATCTGACGTTCTTCTGTCGTGAGGGTGTTAATATCTCCGGTACGTCGACTGGGGTTGTCACACATCTCTTGGAGCACCCGTTGGTAAATACGGGCAATGCGGCAAACAGTCTCTTGCTCAAACAAATACGATGCGTAGTTCAATGTACCTTGTACAGATTGTCCATTGTCGATTAGCTGTAAATTCACATCGTATTTAGCCGGAGAATACAACGCTTGCAGCATTTCTGGTTTAACGGACCGTAATACACCGTTTTCTTGCTGATCTTCCGATGCATGCTGCAAGCTGAACATAACTTGAAAGACAGGATGTCGCGCTGCTTCCCTTGGCACATTAAGTACCTCCACAATGCGCTCAAATGGCAAAGCTTGATGTTTTTTAGCTAACAGCAGTGCTTTCTGAACTGACGCTACCATTGAAACAATACTTTGCTTTGCTGATATAGACACACGAATCGGCAACACATTGATAAAACAGCCAATCATGTCCTGTGTTTGAGGGTGATCACGATTGTCAGAGGGAACACCAATCACAACATCACTCTGGCCAGTAAGTTTTGCCAGTGATAATTGAAAAGCAGACAATAAGAACGTATGCAGTGTTACACCCAACTGTTGGGCTCTTTCTCGGACACTTTCCACCAGAGTTGATGACAATGTAAACGGTATATTCTGACCGCAATAATTCGCTTTCTGTGGCCTTTTATAATCATGTGGCAGATTTAATGTTTCTGCCCCTTCCAGATACGTTCGCCAGAAACGTTCCAACTGTTGCCCCGTCTCACCAACAAGTGACCCTCGTTGCCATCTGGCATAATCAGAATAGTCTACTATTGCGGGCTGCAGTTGGCTGTTATCAGTATCGTGTTGATGATACACATTCTCAACATCCTGCTTCAGCACGTCGTACGACCAGCCGTCGAAGCAAATATGATGAAAAACGACTAACAGATAATACTGTCCGCAAACATTAATACTATGCAGCCGAGCCGGTGGCTCTGACTCCAGCCGGAAAGGCTGTTGGATTGCATGCTCCACGCAAGCACGCAGCCCCGCTTGATCAACCTGCTCTTCAGTCACAGGCAATTCGCCAGATGCAAGAAAGGATTTCGCGCCCAGATCCGTCATTTCAAATCCCTGCAATAAAACTGTATGTTTAAGGGCTACAGTCTGAAATGCGCGAATCAATTTTTTCCTATCGGTTTGCGGCGACAAATGGAAAAGATGAGGAATGTGGAAACTGGTGTTTCCCTGCTCTAGTTCATGAATGAAATACAACCTTTCTTGCGCATAAGACAGGACAGGTACTTGACTTTTACCGGCTGAAATAATCGGCTGGAAAGATTCACTTGAAAGCACTTTCACCAGCTTCGACACCGTTCTTTCCCTGAATAACGTATCCAGACTAAAGTGATAACCTAGCTCTCGTGACACTAGGGCCTGCAGTTTTATCGCAGTAATTGAATTGCCCCCCAGCGTGAAATAGTCATCGTCAACTCCGACACACTCTGCTCCAAGTGCATTTTGCCAGAGCCGGCACAGACTGGCTTCCAGCTCGGTACGCGGACCCCGTTTATTTTCAAACTTTATATCAAGGGTTGGCAAAGCGTTACGATCCACTTTCCCGCTCAGGCTCAATGGGATAGACGTCAGTGTAATATAGCGTGCGGGAAGCATGTAGTAAGGTAAGCGCTCAGAGAGAAAATGCTCCAACACAGACTCTTTAACATTATGAGTTTGAGCACTGACAACATAAGCAATCAGGTATTTATTACCGCTTTGTTCTGCCAAAACAACAACGGCCTGATCAATAGATTCATGAGAGGTCAATACAGATTCGATCTCATTTAATTCGATCCGAAATCCTCTCAGCTTAATCTGACGGTCAACACGACCAAGGTACTGGATAACTCCATTGTCTAAACGCTTGACAAGATCGCCAGTCCGATACCATAGCTCGCTTTTGGCAATATATGGGTGTTCTATAATAGGGGAAGTGAAAGCTTCTGCCGTGAGTGCTGGATCGTCATAGTATCCTCTGGCAATGCCTTTCCCTGCCAGATACAACTCGCCGGGTACGCCATCAGGTAACAGGTTACCAGCCGGGTCAAGAATATAACACTGTCCCCCCTTGATCGCCTGGCCAATAACATTCAGTGTCTCCGGGGTGACTTGTCCACCTGTGGCATAGATAGCAGCTTCTGTAGGGCCATAATAATTATATAGACTGTAGTTTTCAGCCCAGTACCGACAAGCGACAGGATCACAAGGTTCACCAGCAAAAATAATCCTGCGAAGTGATGAATAACGACGCTTTGGCATGAGGCCCAATATTGCAGGAGGTAAGAATGCGTAATGGATATCCTGCTCATCAAGATAACAGGACAGAGCTTCGATATCTTTCCTTTCTCTGTCTTGCAGAATATGCAACTCTCCTCCCCAGCCCAATGTGTTGAATATTTCTGATACAGATACATCAAAGGTATAATCACTGAAAAACGTTACCCGATTGTGCGAAGAATTAATATCGTATACATCATGAAGGGCCTGAATAGTATTTAGAGCCTGACGATGCTCAAGCATCACTCCCTTTGGTTTACCGGTAGTACCTGATGTATAAATGACGTAACTTAAGTTACTTGGGCTGACTATCGGCAAATACCCTTCAGTTTCATATTTATCATCAATAACGATTGGCTGACTGAGGTTAATACACTGGATATCCTGCTCAATATTTTTCCAGAATTCATTTTTAACAGAGAGACAACTTTCATCACTGAATAAAAGTAAGGGAGCTTGAGTATGCGTTAGTAATTGAGCAATTCGTTTTTCGGGGGCTTGCGGAGAAATGGGAACATAAGCTCCACCAGCTTTCAATACGGCCAGTATCGCAACAATCATGTCTTCATTTCGCTCAAGCAACAACGACACCAAGGTTTCTGGCGGCATAGATAGCCCATAACGTTTAAAATACGATACTCTGATGTGCCGCGCTAATTTGGTCGACTGTGTATCAAGCGCACAATAGCTTAACTGGCGATCACCACAAACAACGGCGATTTTCTCTGGTGCATGCTGTATTACCTCATCTACCAGACCATGTAATGTTCCTGAATAATATCCAGCGTCATCATCAAGAGCATTATTGATTTTTGTTATTTTGTTCTCTCGATCAGACTTGGTTAACAGGCTGATCGACTGATGTTCAACTGCCGGATTTTCTGAGATCTGCGCTAAAACCACAGCAACCTGAGCAAGAAGCCGTTCCGCTTTTTCAGATGAAATCCAACTGTGGTTGAAATACAGTGTCAATAATAATTTCTGTTCAATTTCTTGTGCGATCAGAGTTAATGGCACATCATTTTTTATTCTTGCATCACGAAACCGAAAACTGGTTTCAATTGAGTCTGCGCACAGTTCATGACTCAATGCTGGTACAGGGTAATTTTCAAAAACAAATAAACTATGAAAAAGTTTACCTTCACTTCCCTGCAATGATGCTAACGGCACCGCACTGTATGTATTGAGGCTGGCAATGTTTTTCTGAAGGCGTTGAAGCACATTTCCTGCTGTTTCTGCGCTCTCCCAATCGACAGACAAGGGTAAAGTGTTAATAAATAATCCAACACTATTTTCAATACCACTTACTGGAATATCCCGCCCCGATACCGTGGTTCCGACAATGGTTTGCTCGTCACGAGTATAGACTTGTAATACTTTATGCCAGCCAAATTGTACGGCGGCATTGAGTGTCACCCCTTGCTGACGACACATAGCTTTCAAGGATTGATAAGCTTCACCGCTAATGCGAAAAGTCACTAAGGCGGGCTGTTCAATCTGACAAGGAGCAGTTAAATCAATCGGTTTATCCAGCAACACGTTGATATCATTTGTATGTTTCCAGCGTTCTTTCTCCACCTTCCAGTAAGACTCAGCTTTGGGCAACATTTTACGCCAGTAAGCCTGCGTATCTATATAAGCGGTTTCAGCCTTAACTTCAGTGAAGTTAGCAAGACGTAATTGTTGATAAATACGATGAACTTCCTGTAATAAAACAGGGCCACTCCAGCCATCAGCAATCGCATGATGCTGAGTCCTCATTACAGTAAAATGTTGCTCGCTCTGTTTGATCACAGTAAAACGCAGCAAACCTGGTTGCGACAAGTCGAAGCGTTTACGTTGATCCTCACTTTGCAGCCCTTGAATGCTTTTCCCTCTCTCTGCCTCTGTAAAATGAGACAAGTCAAGCACGGTGAAATGACGGTCAGTGATACTCGCCGCCGATGTGATTATTTGCACCGGAGATTCTTGCCAATCAAAAGCTATGCGTAAAGCGGGATACGTCAAAGAAGCATAACGCCACGCCTGTTTATAACACTTAATATCCAGAGCGAGATGGTAATCAATCAGGATCTGCGTCTGGTAAGCATCATCATCTGGCTGCCGAAGCGAATGATAAATGAATCCTTGTTGCAATCCGGTTGCCGGAAATATCGCCTCAATTTTGTTTTTCTGCACATGCTGACTATCTTCTTCAGGGTCACTTTGAAACTCAACGCGTACCATCAAATCTTGATACGCTTTTTTATTCGTGATCCCTTGACTGTTCAGCCAGCTAACCAGATCACCCTTTTTATTGGTCAGCGTTTCAACCCACTGAGGCGAAATCTGCTCCTCAAAACTGAGCTCAAGATCTGCACCATCAGCCCATATTGCAATGCCCTGCGCTGTGAGTTCTTTCAATAGTTCAATCATGGTTATATCCTTATCGTTTTGCTCGGAGCAGCGTCAGGTTCTATTGTCGTATCTTCATCCACATTAAACTTTCCTTGCAGATGACGCAGATGAGCCAAGGAAATATCAGCTGAAACATCGCTGGGTGTCAGCTGACCTCCCTCATAGGCTTTTGCTGATGCCTCACTGATAACCTGTTGCAGATATTGTTCGAAATACTGAATTACACTGTCGGTCGTTTCATTACTCATCAGGGAAATACATTCAAATGTCAGCACACCTTGCTGGACACCACCATAGATAGTCAGTTGTAAAGCTTCCTGATTAGCCTTATCGATAATCATCCCCAGGCCTTCAGCTTTCATTTGCCAGTCTTGCGATGGCTCTGCTGTGGTTCCTGTATCTAATTGACCCAGATAATTAAAACCAACCGCTGGCAGGCTGGCATTCGCCACGCTTCCCTGATAATTGAGCGAGCTGAACCCCAATCCTTTTTTAGGGATTGTCCGTAAGGACTCTTTCGTTCTGATAATCGTCTCGGCAATTGTGTCGTATGCTGTCAATCTGACTGGGAAATGTGTCGTAAACCAGCCAACGGCCTGAGTAACATCAATCTGGTCATGGATACTTTCCCGCCCATGACCTTCAAGCGTAATAAGGTTAGCTTCCCGCTTAAACGCATGAGAAAGCGAAAGCGCCAGGGCAGAGAGCAGCAAGTCATTAATTTCAGTGTTAAAACCTTTGTTGGCGATGTGTAAAAGCTGACTTGTTTCCTGCTGAGTTAAAGATAATTTACGATGTTTACGTGCTTCCGGAAGTTGATAAGCAGCCTGATCGGCAAGCACGTCTTGCCAGTATGAAATCTCATTTTCATTATCGCGTGCATATTGCTTAACCGCTTCAACCCATTGCCGGTAACTTGAACCTTTAGAAGGTAAAGACTGCCCTGTGAGTAACAACTTCATATGCTCACCCACAGTCCGGCAGGACACTGCATCTATGACCAGGTGGTGGAAAGTGAACAACAAACGGGTCGTGCCATCGTCATAATCCGAAACTATCGCCGCTTGCCACAGCGGGCCAATTTCGATATTCAGGCCGGACTGAAACGCAGTTGCCCGCTCTTCTTGCTCCTCGGTCGATAAACCGGAGAGACTCCAGTGTTGCAGTGTGGGGACAGACGCGGAAACATCAGAACTATAAAACTGCCGGTAAGAACCATCATTTTGCTGCACGAAGCGGCTCCGGAGCATGTCATGATGCTCAGTTAACGCATAAAGTGCTTCTTCAAGGGACTTCTGTGTGACACCGGCGGGAAGATTGACAGTAAAAGACTGATTAAAATGATGTGGATTGGCCAACTGTCGGTCAAAGAACCAAGCCTGGACTGGCAATAGATCAAACTCACCGGCTAGCACACCCTGTTCGCTCAAAATCTCAGCCTCTTCTGCGTCCTGATTGAGCAAGGCAGCCAGCCCAGCTACAGTCGGGGATTCAAAGACATCTTTTACCTGAAGTTGGAACCCCTCTCGCCGCAGCCTGGCAACAAGTTGAATGCACAGAATAGATTCCCCACCGATACGGAAGAAATTATCGTGCACACCGACTTTCTCCACACCCAGCACCTCTTGCCAGATATGACATAACACCTGTTCCAGATGCTGTGTCGGTGCAATAAAGTTTTCACTAAACTCCGCATCAGACGCAGGTAGCGCCCTTTTGTCGATCTTGCCATTAGCAGTAAGAGGCATGTGTTCCAGACGAATGATTGCTGAAGGCAACATGTGTCCGGGTAAGATTGATGTCAGTAAACCCAGTAAATACGCCTCACTGGCCTCTTCACCGCTGTTTACGACAACATAAGCCACCAGCTGCGACGACTTGCCTGTGTCTCGCACGACCACTGTAGCCTGATTTATCGCCGGTAATGATCGGAGTGCGCTTTCAATTTCTCCTAATTCAACCCTGAATCCACGTACTTTCACTTGTTCATCATTTCGCCCGATGAAATCCAAGTGTCCGGCATCCGTCCAACGCACAAGATCACCGGTTCGGTATAAACGCGTATAACCCTTCTGAATATCCGACAGACTGACAAACGGATTATCAATAAAGCGTTGCGCTGTTAATGCCGGACGATTTAAATACCCTCTGGCAACACCCGCTCCACCAATGTATAACTCACCCGGAACACCAATCGGGGCAGGCTCTAACTCTTCATTCAGGCAATACAGACGGACATTTGGAAAAGCCTGGCCAATAGTAACTGCCTCTTTATCCGACATAGTTGTAATGGTTGCTGCGACGGTTGCCTCCGTCGGACCATATTCATTGAAGACCTGCCTGAAATTGACTGTTAACACATTAAGTAAGCTCGGATGTAATGCTTCACCGCCCAGTAACAATGTACATTCCGGCATAGGAATCGAAGTAAATGCCGCTTCCGCAAGACTTGGGGTTGACTTAACTAGCGTTACTTTCTGCTGCAATAAATGCTGGTGATAATCATGAATATTACGTTGATCACCTTGATAGATGGCAACAGTAGCCCCCGTCAACAGCGGACAAAGGTTGGTGGCAACCGACAAATCGAAGCTGTAATTGGTTGAAAAATCAACACGACTAAAAGCATCACCGAGCTTGGCAGCAAGCCCGTAAGCATGATTGACAACACTGAACTGCTCAACCATAACGCCCTTAGGCTGTCCTGTAGTCCCTGAGGTATAAATGACGTATGCCAAATTTCTGGAAGATGCCATCGATTCAGGATTACCTGTCAATATATCTTCTGCAATGACGTCATCCACATTGACTAACGAACAATCTGTACCGTTCAAGCATTCTGTCACCGCATCGAGGAGTGCTGACTGAGTAATCATCAATGGTGCCTGAGTGTCGTCCAGAATGAAACGAAGTCGGTCTGCCGGTATCGTCGGGTCAATCGGCACATAAGCGGCTCCAGCTTTTAATACGCCAAGCATGCTTATGATCATCTCTGGGCTACGTTCGACAACCAAAGCAATACAAGTATCTGGTGCAAGCCCTGTTTTTGTCTGTGCTAAATGTTGTGCCATTAATACAGATGCCAACTGATTAGCACGGTTGTTCAGTTGCGCGTAAGTCAACGACCCGCCATCCCAGGTCACAGCCAGGGCATCCGGGTTAGTCCTCACATGACGTTCAAACACTTCAGCCAAAGTCAGGGAGTCTGGCCAGACGGTATCGGTAGCATTCCAGACATTCAGGCATAGATCCCTTTCCTGGCCATTCATCAGAGGGATATCAGAAGGCATGACATTCACGTTTTCCGATACCGCCTTCACCACACGTTCAAACAAAGTGGCCAGCCTTTGCGCACTGGTTACAGCCAGTTGGCTACCTGAGAACACCAATTGCCCTTGTATTGCCTGCCCTTCAGGTTCTAATTGCAAAATAATGTCTGGCCGTCCTTCTTCAGGCAACGACTCAATGGTTACATTCTGCAATGCACTCATACCGACCTGATATAGCTCATCCCCTTCATTCAGGCCTTCTTTCAGCGCCGAAAAACTGAGGCCCTGATGTTGCTGCGCAAGATGGAGCCACTGGCTGTATTCGTCGAGTAATTCATTGAATGGGGAATGGGCTTTCACGGATAACTTAGCAGGCAAATAGGCCAGTTTTTCTCCGTGCGAAGAATTGTCCCCTCTGTAAACGCCAAACAACACGTTACTTTGTTGAGTTACACAAGACAGTGCAATACCAAGACACGCCTGCAAAATAACAGCCGATGACAGATTAAGCTGCTCTGCATGCATCTGTAACTCTGTTGTCATATCAGAATCAATACTTACTTTCACAGCCTGAGTCATCGTTGTCGGGGTAATCAATTTGTCTTGATATAATCGCCCGTGAGCAGCATCTGTCAGTTGGCTTTGCCAGAACTGCATGCTTTTCTGGATATTTTGCTGATGTAAATGATCCTGTTGCCAACGCGAGGTGGCGACGGAACTGACAGGCACCACCGCTTGTTTGGTTACTTCATTGACTATCTCATCGAAGTGTCCCGCCATTTTGCGGATGCGACTGGCTTTAAACAGATCAGTTGAAAACTCCCAGCGCAGGTGTAAATTGTCCTCTTCTTCTGACACATGTAACACTAAGTCATAGCTGACTCTGGACAAGGATGTCTCAACAGGGGTGACCTGACAGTCTTGCAGCATTAATTCTGACTTCTGCATGTTTTGCAGTGACAGCACCACCTGGAACAATGGATTATGGCTCAGGCTTCGATTTGGTTTGAGTTGCTCTACCAACATTTCAAATGGTGTTTGCTGATGCTCATACGCTTCCAGCAACACCTGCTTACTTTGCTGAATCAATGTAGTGAAATCTGACACGCTATCCAGACGTGAGCGCAAAACCAGGTTATTCACAAAAAAGCCAATTAATGGGGATAATTCGTGCTGCTCGCGTCCTGCCACTGGTGTTCCGATCACGATATCCTGCTCACCACTGTATCTGTGCATCAGCAATACATAAGCGGCATGCAGTACCATAAACAAACTAACACCCTGATCTGCGGCAAGCTGCTTCAGCCCTTGCAATTGCTGCCGGCCCAGTGTCTGATTGATCGAACCACCATGGTAGCTCTGTGTCTTCTGGCGTGAGAAATCGGTAGGTAATTGATGAACATCGGGAAGACCACGTAACTGATGACGCCAGTAACTCAGTTGCTCATCCAGCACTTCTCCTTGTAGCCATTTTCGTTGCCACTGGCTGAAATCCGCATACTGAACTGGCAGCGGTGGTAACGCACTCGCTTGAGGGGTTGTGTAATTGCGATACCAAGCATTAATTTCATCAATCACAATCCCGATAGACCAGCCATCAGCAGCAATATGATGCAAAGTAATCAACATCAGATGCGAAGTGTCGCTCAGCTTAATGATTTTTGCTCGAAGTTTCAGTTCACTCGCCAGTACAAAGCGACGAACGTTATTTTCTTTCTGGATAGCCTCCAGCGATATCTGCTGCTGTTGCGCGGCTAGCTCCGATAAGTCAATAACATCCAATTCAAAACAACCAGCAGGCCGGATCCGTTGATACGGTTTCCCATCAACAATTTCAATATTGGTTCTCAATACTTCATGGCGTTCAACAATACGTTCTAAACTGTATTTCATCGCCTGAATGTTAAGGTTACCCTCAATACGGAAGGCCAAAGGAACGTTATACTGCTCACGGGCATTTCCTAGCTGATCAATAAAACATAATCGCTGCTGAGAGAATGACAGTTCTAACAGCCCTTCTCGTGGCATCGCTGTTATTGCGGGCAATTCTGACGTTCCGGACTGCTGAATCAGTGTAGCTAACTCCCCCACGGTTGGCGCTTCGAATATTGCTTTAATCGCGATATCCACCTGCCATAACTTTCTGATTGCAGAAATAAGCCGCGTCGCCAGCAACGAATGTCCGCCAAGCTCAAAAAAGTTATCCTGGCAACCCACTCTGTTAAGCTGCAACAAATCTTGCCAGATCTCGGCCAGTTTTTGTTCCGTGTTGGTTTGCGGGGCAACATACAGTCCTGATGGAACACGATGAAGATCATGACTCAGCAAAGCCTGTTTATTCACTTTACCGTTCGGTGTCAGTGGTAATTTGTCTACCACATTAAAGCGAACGGGTTGCATGTAAGATGGCAGCAAAACCGCTAGCTGTTGCTGGATATGTTTAGCCTGCTCGCTGCTGTTATTACTCTGTCCCGGATTGCTCGCCAGCACAGAAAACGTAACATGTCGGTTATGCAAATTGCGGTCATGGAAATAGCCTTTCTCCGGATGTTTATACAACCAGAGATCGACAGATTTCATCCCATGCGTGACAGACCATGTGATTTGATAATCTGCCCAATGTGAAGCATTACTGACTATGGCCTCACACATCTGTGCAAGTTCCCCCGGATGAATGGCAGAAACTGCGTTTTCTGCAGCAGATTGCTCCGCTAAATTGATGTCACCCGTCGATACCAGTTCACGTTCGATGTCCGCTAAATAAGGCATAGCCATTAAACGGGAATTACGGATACCCCGTATAACCAGACAATCACTGTCGTTCGGCGATTGAATCATGCTTTGCAGGGCATTCAGTGGCAGTGGTTCCTGTTGCCAGTCATGTTCAGCGATAACTGACTCTGAGTTATCACCGGAATAGGCTTTATCGATATAAATACACACATCATAACGAAACTGGTTCATTTCGTTATTTGCAAACCCTGTTTTCAGTTGGACTTTAATGTCAACAACCTCAGGGCAGTGATCAATAAGTGCGGTAAAAAATTCCGGGCTGACATAAAGCTCGTTATCCGCCGCCATTGATGAAGAGGCTTTGCTGTATAGTTCCTCTAACGTCGCATCACTCCCCAAGCGGTGATGTGCTAACTCAACATGAAACACATCCATTAAACGATAATTCAGCACGTCACCAATGAAGATACACCCTGTGCTATCCATGGCTTTGATCGCACTTTGAATAACATCATAGAAGTAATGAATACTAGGGAAGTACTGACAGACAGAGTTAATAATCACGGTGTCGACAGCCATTATGGGCCGTTGGGAATCATTACAAGCCTCCGCCTGACGTAGGTCGACATGTGATATCCCATTTTTCGACATGAGATGGCGCAGACGCTCGACCGCCTGACCCGATAAGTCTATGCCGCTATAGTGCTGACAATGAGAATGTAACTGAAGCAGTAACAACCCGGTTCCAACACCTATCTCATAAATACGCTGCGGTGATAATGACAGAATGCGGCTCACAGTGTGGCGCTGCCATTCTTTCATTTCATCAGCAGACAGTGGTTGTCCGGTATAGCTGCTGTTCCACCCTGTTGTATCAAACATATTTTCGGCATCAGAGTGACGATATAAGTTGTCATACAATGCCTGCCATGAATCCAGCAATTGCTCAGTCTTTTCCGCTTTGGGTAACGGATTAGTCTCTAGCATTTCATTAAGAACCATATACGCAACAAGTTCTTTTTCCTGCGCATCGGGACCGTCTTTCGTTTGCGCCAGAACAACCGCATCACTGACACCTTTTAGTTCAGTCAAACAAGACTGAACTTCTCCCAACTCAATACGGTAGCCCCGTATTTTAAGTTGTTCGTCTGCTCGCCCGACAAAGACGAGGCTGCCATCTTCCAACCGTCGTACCAGATCACCAGTGCGGTACAGCCTGTCTGAAGGATCGTGCTGCGTATGGATAAACGCTTTCTCATTCATGCCAGGGCGATTATGGTATCCCTGAACAATACCTTCCCCGCCAATGTATAACTCTCCGGGAACACCTACAGGTACTAATCTCTGTTTTTCATCTAACACATACAGTGATGTATTCGACAGGGCATACCCAATTGGCACTGTGGTGTAACTCCGCAGTGTCTGCTCTGTTACCGGATACCATGTACTGAATGTGGTGCCTTCTGTTGGCCCGTAAACATGCAGTAATTGCTGGGGTTTCCCGTGATGAAGGATGGCTTGTACCGCATCCGTACTGACAGCCTCGCCACCAAAAAGCAGTGTCTCCAGGCATGCAAAACAATCCGGTTTCTCTTTAGAGACCAAATTAAACAGCGCTGTTGTCACAAACAAAGTAGTGACACTTTCTTGTCTTAATTTATCGGCCAAAGCCAGAGGATCAACCAGGCAATCTTTCGGTATATGGATGAGCGTGCCGCCATTGAGCAATGCGCCCCATATCTCAAACGTCACCGCATCGAATGACGTATTTGAGGCAAAGGCCATCATTGTTTGCGGTTTCAAATCTATGTAATTTGTGTTTTTCACCAGCCTGATAACATTGTGGTGCTCTACCACCGTTCCCTTCGGGGTTCCCGTAGAACCTGACGTGTAATTCACATATGCAGCAGACTGTTTCTCAGGCGCAGGCAAGTTCGACGTATTACATTGGTCGATGCCATGCCGATCATCGCCATCCAGTAAAATAATGGTGCTGCCTTTTGAGGCCGCTGCTGTCAGCAAAGAAACACACTCACTGTCAGTGATCAACAGTTTGATCCCTGCATCCTCCAGCATAAACTGAATACGGCCAGACGGATAAGCAGGATCGAGGGGTACATAGACAGCGCCTGCTTTAATAACCGCTAAAATTGCGGTAATAGTGTCAATTTGTGGGGTGATACAAATACCTACCCAATCACCCTGTGCCACCCCGCGCTGGCATAAATAATGCGCTAATTGATTAGCCTTTCTGTTCAGTTCAGAATAGGTCAGACAGAGATCACCAAACTTCACCGCATTATGCTGCGGGCTCAGTTCAACGTATTCCTCAAATAATGTGTTTATCCGTAACTGCTCAGGATAAGGCTGAGAATGACCGCGACTGATTGCTAATAATTGCTCAAGCTCCTGCTCGGATTGCATAGTGAGATCAGCTATAGTCGCAGGCTGCTGTTCCATGAACACCCGAAGAATATGCTGTAAATGCTCAACCATAGCAGCCACTGTATTGTCGTTAAGCTGCTCAGCACGATAACCAATGACAAACTCAAGATTATCGTACGGCTCCACCATTAAGGTGACGGTATAATTGGTTTGTTCATTCGACTGAATGCCATCGATCCATATTTGAGATGATAACTGGCTTTGCTCTTCTTTTCTGGATCCAAAGAGTGCTTTATCAACCGGGTAATTCTGTATACCTACAAGCGTTTCAAATAATGGCTCCCCCTCTGGCAATTCACAGCAAGACTGAATTTCAGCCAATGACAAGAAGCCATGCCGATCCCGTTCTACACCCAGATCGTGGATCTGCTTTAACCACTCAGATATCCTCAGATCATTGTCACAGTCTACAACGACCGGTAAGGTATTCACCATCAAGCCAATGGTATTTTCAATACCTTCAACCTCTGCAGGACGGCCAGCATTTGCACTGCCAAACATAACCCGCTGCTCGCCGCTGTAGCGGTGTAAAAGGTAGGCCCATGCAGCCTGAACAACCACACTCAGCGTCGTGTTGTGGGTGCGGGCAAAAACCTTTAGCTGCTCCGTATCCCGCTCATCAAGTTGCCATCTGCGTTCTCGCGCACCTTGCGTTGTCGAGACAACAGGAATTTTATCAATAGCTAATGGGGTAGCCGAGCTGATATCCCCAATTACATCCTTCCAGTACGCCATTGCTTTTTGTGAATCCTGCCGTTCAAGCCACTGTAAATAGGAAGGATAAGCAGGTTCTGGCAACAATATACAACGCTCTTCCAACTTAGCTTTATATAGCGTAAGCAGCTCCGTCAGCATCAGAGACACTGACCAGCCATCCAAAATACTGTGATGATAAGTAACCTGTAAAACTTGCGTTTCATCAGATAAATTGAATACAGCAAGACGAACAAGGGGCGGGCATGCAAAGTCAAACGACTGTAATTTATCTTTTTCCAGATATGCCTTTAGTCTTTCCTGCTGTCTGGATGGTTCCAGATCCTTCACATCTTCAATGTAACAATGAATATCAGCATGAGTAAGCACCAGTTGGTAACGCCCATCATCACTGAAAGCCGTTCTGAAACCTTCATGACGCTTCACTAAATCGCTCCAGGCAGAACGATAAACTGATTCATCCCATTTGCCGTTCAGCGTCATCCAAATCTGACTTACATATTCACCACCTGCGTCTCCTTTGAGGTGGTGATAGAACAAACCTTTCTGCATTGGTGTGGCATCGTATATATCAGCAAGATCCGGATAACGTGCGGATAATTGCTCGACTTCATCTTGCATGATATGGGCAAGGGAGAAGTCACTCTGGGTTAATACCCTGTTGCTACTCGTATTGCAGTGTTCAATAATTCGCGCCACGCTGGCTAGGATGTCGTCGGCCAACTGCTTAATAGAGGCGTCACGATATTCACTACGGCTGTATCCCAGTTCAAGCACATATTGCTGACCACGACGCAGAACATTTAACATCAACTGACTTTCGCGCCGATTGGAAAGCGCAATATCACCTCGGGTTGGATGCCCTTGTTCTGAATGCGACGACATCAGAACAGTGCCACTCACTGCACGAATGTTGTTTAACTGATCCGTAATCCCATCCACTTGTCCAAGGTAATTAAACATCAGGGACGAATAGTGTTGATCGGCAGGCATATCAGTCAAAGCGGACGCAGCGTTGTTGATATACCTTAGTACTCCATAGCCTAAACCGTTGCCCGGCACAGCTCGTAGCTGTTCCTTAAGTGTTTTCATGACCGATTCAACACACTGCGAAGAAGATGTACGAAGAACAACAGGATACAAAGAGGTAAACCAACCCAAAGTTTCAGTCAGAGACAAACTGGTTTCCGCTGTTTCGCGCCCATGCGCCTCCATCAGTACCCTGAATGCTTTTACGCCTCGCCAGCGATTTATTCCCAGATAAGCAGCAATCAGTAACAGTTCATTTTCTTTTAGCCCGTATAGTGCTGCTCCCCTCTCTCGTAAAGAACGGCTCTGTTCATCGGTCAGTGTGAAAGCGAAAGTATTAATACTACGCCACGTATCCTCAAACGGCTCATCACCGTCTGTTGGTAGTTTCGGCAATTTTTCCAACGACTGTCGTTGCCAGTATTCTGATTCCTTTGCGAAGAATTGCTCAGTGGCAAAGGTTTGCAACTGCTTACCCCAAGATTGCAGCGAATCCGTTTTGTTCGGCAATGAAAATGGCAGATCCGAATTCGGAAATTGGTTGATCAAATCGTCTATATCTGCCAACAACACACGCCAAGACACACCATCTACGAGCAAATGGTGAAAAGTCACAAATAAAAGTTGTTTACCTTCATGCTCTAACAGAGAAAAATGAAAAAGCGGCCCAGAAAATGAGAAGCTGCCTTGAAGGTTTTCACAATAAGAAGAAATCTGATCCGGCTGAACAGAAACAACAGACCATGTTTGCTCAAGCTGGACTTTTGTATAGGTTTGATATGTTCCGGTCCATTGTTCATTCTTTTTATGGAAATGAAGCCTAAGAACATCGTGCCTGGATACGAGATAAGAAACAATACATGCCAACTGCTCACTCGTCAGATGTACAGATAATTCAAGTAGCATTGACTGGTTATAATGAGTCAGATCAGTGTGCGCCGATGAGAAAAAGTGCGCTTGCGCTGGCAATAATACTTGCTCACCATCCACTTCACTTTCAATAACTTTCGTTTGTTTAGATATTATTTTCTCTGATAGTTTTTCAATCGTTTGTGCAATAAATAAATCCTGCACACTAAATTCTAAGTGACGTCGTTTCGCTAAAGAAACAACCTGAATAGAAAGAATGGAATCACCACCTAACGCAAAAAAATTATCCGTAATACTGACAGATTCAACCCCTAACACCGTTTTCCAGATATCGCATAAAATGGCCTGCTCCGGTGTTTCTGGACTAACGGCACTAGTCTCAATATTTATCTCAACATCAAGTAATGCCTTTCTGTTCAGCTTGCCATTCGCAGATAAAGGAAAATGATCTACCGCCTGATAAATCTTAGGAACCATATAGTCAGGCAATATCTCAGCTAATCTGGTCTGAATAAATGTGTTTTCAGCGTTTCCGATATGATAAACAACCAGTTGCTCATTATCACCAACCTGCTTGAGTACAACTGCACATGCTTGAACACCATCCAGTCTGTTGATCTGATGTTCTATTTCACCCAGTTCTATTCGATGTCCACGAAGCTTCACCTGATGATCTTTTCGCCCCAGATACTCCAGATATGCCGGCCGTACTGTCCCATTCGTTTCTAACTCAGAATGTGCAACCCATCTGGCTAAATCGCCTGTTTTATAGAGCCGCTCACCTTGTAGTTCATCGAATGGTGATGCAATAAATGAGGCCGCAGTCAGTTCCGGTTGTCCGCAATAGCCTTCCGCCAGACCAATTCCTGAGATATATAATTCACCCTGGCAGCCGGTTGGAACAAGATTCAAATCAGGATCAAGCACCAGCAACCGAATATTCTGAATAGGACGGCCAATAGGAACTGTTTTATATGTCTTTGACGGTTCGCATTGCCAAAATGACACATCAATAGCGGCTTCAGTCGGCCCATACAAGTTATGCAATTCACTTCGAGTACCCGAATGAAAAAATCGGTCACAAAGTTCAGGCGATAAAGCCTCGCCACTGCAGAATACCCGCTGTACAGAATCACATCCCTGCCAGCAGCCACTATCCAACATGGCACGTAACATAGATGGCACGAAATGCAGTGTTGTTATTTTTTTTACCTGTATAAGCTCTGCCAGATAATGCGCATCACGATGACCTCCAGGCTTTGCTATCACCAACTTTGCTCCAGCCACTAATGGCCAGATGAACTCCCAGACTGAGACATCAAAACTAAATGGCGTCTTTTGCAAAACGGTATCACTGGCCAATAAAGAATATTGCCGCTGCATCCAGTCAATCCGGTTCGTTAAAGCCTGATGAGCAACCATTACCCCTTTCGGCTGACCTGTTGATCCAGAAGTGAAGATGATGTAAGCGAGGCTATCAGATTGGTATTGCCTGTCAGAAAGGTGTGTTGAATCAGATAACGGATTGGCATTGACATCAATTAGCAAAGACTCGACCGATATCGTCATGGCCTGGTGATAGGTATCACTATTACATAACAACAATCCGACCTGGGCTTGATTAGCTAACAGTTCAGTCCGACTGTGAGGTTGATCCGGTTCCATTGGCACATAGGCTTTACCCGCGAATAAAGTACCCCATATCGCGATCACCATCTCTAAGGAACGGGTCATATAAATGCCGACATGGGGAGATGGACATTTTGAGTGCAACAAATTCGCGACCTGGCAAGCTTTAAGGTACAGTTCCTGATAAGTCAGAATATGCCCATCAAATTCAATCGCTTCTGCTAAAGGAGCACGTCGTACCTGCTCTTGAAAACGTTGCTGAACCGTTAACTGAGAGTCGACAAACACCTTAGTGTATTGCGCTTTTGTTATTCCTAATAAATGTTGCCTTTCTCCTACCTCCAACATATCGACATCAGACAGGTACTCTGATTCCGGCGCTACGATTTTCTGCAACACTCTTCGATACATTTCGACGTAACGCTTAATATCAGCACGAGAAAAAAGGCTGGATGCAAAATTGAAAGTACCTTGTATCTCTTTCTCGGCCCACCCTACAGTGACATTCAAATCAAACTGTGCATAATGCTGTACGGCTTGCTCACTCATAGGAATATGCTGGAAAAGTGGTTCACTATTACTAATGCCATTTAAAAAATCATGGCCGTTAAACATAACCTGAAACAAAGGATGTTTCGATGCTTCTCGCTCTGTATGGGCCACATTTAAAATTTTATCGAAAGGTAAATCTTGATGAGCTTTACCCAGGATAAGCGATTGATGGACTGAATGAATCAGTTCAGAAATTGCAACCTGTGCTGAAGCCTGAAGGCGAATAGGTAACGGATTTACAAACAACCCCATCACACCATGGGTTTGTCTATGCTCCCTGTTATCAGAAGGAATACCAATTGTAATATCATACTGACCCGATAAACGGCTGAGTAAAATATAAAATCCTGAGAGCATTACCGTGTTTAATGAAACTTTATACTTTCTCGCTAGCGCTTTTAGCTGGGAAGACAAAAGCTCACTCAACCGAAAGACCTCTTCACCCCCTTTGTAGTCAAATACAGCAGGGCGAGGATACGTCAACGGCATGATTAGATCTTGTGCACCACTTAATGCTTCTGTCCAATAGTCACTATGTATTTTACTTTCATCCGTTGTCAGCTGATTTTCCTGCCAGACAACATAATCGAAATAGCTAATCGGCAACGAGGGTAACTGATAGCACTCCCCATCTATCAAAGACTTATAGGTGTGACTCAGTTCATTAAAGAAAACCTCTGTAGACCAGCCATCACAGGCAATATGATGCCAGGTGAAGAGTAAGTAACGTTGACCTTCTACATCATACCCACATAGCCTGAACCCTGGCTCACTTGCTAATTTAAAAGGGGCATCAATATCCTTCTTAACCTGTTCCCAGAACGATTTCTGCGTGAGAGTATTCGTATAATTCAAGCTTGGCCACTGATCCGTTAAATACTGTACCTCCTCATTGTCAATTGTGCCAAAACATGTCCTCAAAATAGCATGCCGTTCTACTAGTATTGAAATACAATCCTGAAGTAACAGGAGATCAACGCTTTTATCCAATTTTATTAACTGCGGAACATGATACGCCTTCGCCCCATTTTCAAGTTGCTCAAAAAAATACAGCCCTTTTTGCGATGATGACAGAGGGCACGAAGATAGATTTTGAGCAACAATACTGGCTGATAGTTCACTGCCCAAATTTTCAGCAATAACGGCAACAGACTGTTGAGATATTATAGTTGCCACATCAACTTTTATACCCAATTTTTCTTGCCAATCTGCTGCAGCACGAATCGCGATAATTGAGTTTCCACCCATTTCAAAAAAGTTTGCATGAATACCAACCTTGTTATATCCCAGAAAGTGTTGCAGTGACTCACATAATATTTTTTCTTTTTCATTTCTTGGCGGGGTGATGTCATGGTTTTCATTTGAAACAGGAACAGGCAATGCTCTCCAGTCCAACTTGCCGTTCAAAGTCACAGGCAAACTATCTAGCTGTAAAAAAGCAGATGGTAACATATATTCAGGTAGTATTTCCGATAAGCTATTGCGTATTTCACTTATATTTAACTTAGTGTTATCGTCACCTATTAAATAGGCTGAAAGGTATTTCATCTCACCCTGACCCTGAGTAATCACTGCAGCTTGCTTTACGCCTTCATAAGTCAAAAGTGCACTTTCAATTTCACTCAACTCGATACGATAACCTCGTATCTTTACCTGTAAATCTTTACGGGAAACATATTCTAGATTACCATCAAATAACCAACGTACCATATCTCCTGTACGGTACATTCGGTTATATCCCTTCGCAATTTCTTCATCCGTAGCAAATGGATCGTTTAAAAAACGATCTGCAGTTAACGTAGGTTGATTCCAATACCCTCGTGATACACCAGCGCCACCTATATACAACTCTCCAATTGCACCTTGCGGCAGTAACTGCAAATTATCATTAAGTACATACAGTTTTGCATTCGCCACTGGTCTACCAATCCGGTTAACCTCAGCAGATGAGCCAATATCTGTACTCCTTACAGAAACAGCAGTTGTTTCTGTAGGCCCATAAACATTAACTAACCTTTCCTTCCAGCTATCTTTTATTGCCTGCGAACATTGCTCACCCGCGCTTATAACCCATTTCAGACTAGCATCAAAATCGCCCCGTCCTAATGCAGATAAATACGTAGGAGTGGCAGCAAAATGAGTCACCTGATAACGTTTAACAAGCGTTCTCATCTGCTCAATAGAATGGATACTCTCAGTACTGGGAATTATCAGTCTAGCCCCATGAAGAAGTGTCATAAAGAGAACATCAACAGAACCATCAAAGTGATATGGAGGCCACCACATTACAGTTTCATTATCTGTCAGATTATAAGTATTTATCTGGCCACAAATAAGATTAACTAAATTTTTATGCTCAACCATTACCCCTTTAGGTTTACCCGTGGTACCTGATGTAAAAATAACATAAGCGAGACTATTACAATGCGATGAAGAAACAGGGTTATTAATTAAATCTGAATTTTCACAACCATACAAAATCGGATTAATAACTTCAACATGATTATCAAAATTATTTAAAATAGAATTAAGGTCTTCCGAAAAAAATTCATGTGCAATAATTAAATCAAGATTTACATCAGAAATAATTTGCTCTAAATAAGCTTTAGGGTGATCAGTTGAAAGAGGTAAATAAGCACCTCCAGCCTTCAATACTGCCAATATTGAAATAACCATTTCGATACTGCGGTCAAAGTACAAACCAATTAATGTATCTTCCGATACACTTTTACCAAATCGCGTCAAATAGTTGTTCTGTATTCTATGAGCAAGAATATTAGCTCGTTCATTTAGCTCTCTATAAGTAACAGATGTTTCTTGAAAAACGAGAGCTATTTTTTCAGGATTTTCTTCCACTTTCATTTCGAAAATTTTATGGGCAGTGACATTCAAAGGAAAATCCTGACTCACTGTGCCCCAGTCTAATAACTGTTGGCTACAATCTTTTTCCGATAAACATACAAGTTCTGCATGCTTTTTCTCTGGGGATTGAATAATCTGATTTAAAATACTTTCGTAAAGTTCAATCAATTTTGTTGCTGTGATTATCGAGATATACCGTTTATCAAAACACATTGTTATCTCAACATTATTATTATTATCTATTTTTATATCTACCATAATAGGTTGACACAAAGTAAAATCAGGTTTTTCTGACTTACCGAAAATATTTCTAATAACAAAAAAGGGTTTGGCTTTATTTTTACAGTATTCATCACCAAAAATATCATTCTGGCTCATAACTCTAGAGTGAGTTACGTTCTCAGTCAATGAAACAGTGAGCAATGATTCATTTTCACCCCAGTCATAACTACACCATGTAAAATTATCTTTAGAGTCATCATTTTTTTCATAATTCAGGGTAACGGTGCAGTTATCCTGCGAGTATACATGCAATATTTTATGCCAGATCACTTTTAGAAAAGTATTAACTTTTTTTATGTCCCCGCCACAAATTGATAAAATATCACTGAGTTTATCTCCAGATAACTCTATGGACAGTTCGCTTTTTCCAGAGTATATTTCATCATCCTTCCCCTCAGAAAAAAATGGTGTTATATCAGTTGGCAATACGTACTCATTGCTTAAATTATTATACATCTTAATTTCCTCAAAATATCATTCTTGAGGCGATGCAGCATCAAGCCAACTAACAACCTATTAGGCTATGCTATACACGCCTGACTATAATCGCATTCAATGGTTCACAGAAAATCAGTGACCGTGATATTTCCTCAAAGCCTGACAAAATACATCAACATCACTTTGTGATATAAAAGATACTCTCGCCCACCCAGGCAAACCAAACAAATCACAATCTCTTACATGAACACCCATAGCCTGTAACTTATCTATAAATTCATCACATACAGATCGGTGGTTAAAAAGTACAAAATTTGTCTCAGAAGGAATAAAATCTATATCAAGACTTCGAAAAACACTCATTACCTCTGATGTATATCCCTTCGAATTATCAATAATAGTTTGATGCCTCACTTTGTCTTTCAATGCAATAACACCTACTTTTTGTGCTATTGCATTAACCCTAAAGGGTAACGCTTTTGCGACATTAAAAATTACCGAAAGGTTTTCTTTTTTTGATACTGCATAACCTAACCTTAACCCAGATAAAGCATGTGTTTTTGATAAGCTTCGGAGAACGATTAAATTAGGATGTTCATTAATGTCATTTACAACGCTATAAATTTCACTACCAATAAAATCAATATAAGCCTCATCAACAACAACGATTACACCAAATTTATTAAAATAACGAACAAGCTCGAGAATAGCACTTCTATCAAGAACAGTTCCACATGGATTATGAGGGTTGCAAATAAACGCAAGTGTTACGTCTGGGTTCAATTGTAGAGTGGATCTATATTCTGTGACACAGATATGAAAATCTCTCAAAGGAACAGATATTCCCACCCCACCATGAATATTGGTAGACATAGCATAGCCTGGGTACGTTGCATCGCTGAACATAGCCTTTTTACCATGTTTTAAATAAGCGCAGCAAAGCAAAAAAATCACTTCATCAAGACCATTACCTACAAATATATTATCAGACTGTAATCCATGGTAATTCGCAATAACCTCTACAAGCTCCCGGGAAGTAGGATCAGGGTATAACCCTGTCTTTTCAATAGCATTTAATAGCGTGTTTTCAATGTCTTTTGTTGGGTAGCTTCCAACTTCGCTCATGTGCAAACGATGTAAAACATCATCACTATTCTCATTGTAATTTCGTATAATAGTCATAAATTAGTTGCTCTCTAGTACCTTAAATATCATTAGATATGTATTAGGGACATTGAGATACTGTTTATCTATTAATTCAGCACCAGCAAAATTAAAAGCATGAATATATGTTTCTTCCGGAAAAATGTTTATCTGTTGCATTGCATGCACCATCTCAAATCCATTTGAGAAGATTTCTTTTACTTGTATATCATCATTTTTTGCTTTAACCGTATCTGCAACCCAGATGTATTTTGGCTGGCCAAACTCTTTGACCACTTTTCTGGCAGCTTCCTCAGGACCATAGATATTAAAAAGATCGTGCATAGACATGAAAGACATTACAACATCAAGATCATTGCCAATAGCACCTCTCACTTCATCAGCGACCGCTAATGCATCTCCCTGTATGAGTTTTATCTGCGCACTAACACCATGCTGTGCAACCAGTTCCGCAGCAGCCTTTATTGCTTCAGCATTAATATCTACACCAATTGCACGACAAGTACTAACTTCTTCAACTGCATGAATCAAGCGTTTCCCAACACCACAACCTAAATCAACAATATAACGGGGCTGATACTCCTTAAGCACATTGATATACGCATCCAACATAAAAGCCGAATTTGCCATTTGCGAGCCTACCGCAACATAATGTCCATTAATCGCTTCTCGTGCAGCCGATTGAGTACCATCCAAAATACTTCTTCGGATGTAGTCTCCATAGCCGCCAACCAACCATGTACTAAAAGCAGAATAGGTTGCCCAGCTACGTCCAAGGTCGGTGAGCATAAACTTAGTATTCTGCGACTTTTCGACGATGCCAAGTTTCACCGTAAATGACAGCAGTTCATTAACTGTGAATGGAAGCAAATGTTGATAACGTTCTAAATGGTCCAGTACTACTTGACTACTGGCAAATCGAAGCTCGTCATCAAAGACCTGCCAGAAATCAACCTCTGTTAATAAAAATGCTAGGTTTGTTGTTAAGTAGCCATTGAAACTGTCTGCTGCATCCATCCGCGCCTCCGAAGTATCACTCACCAAAACTTTAGTATTTTCAGTATAAAATGTTGTTTATTTAACAAAATCACCCAGACACAAGGTTGAAGTTATACATATCAACGATAAAAGATTCTTAGTAGCGTAAACAAAGCTTACAAAATCATCATAACCAGAATCGATAATGCAGTGGAGTATAAATAATGAAATCTGTTACTAACATCAGGAAAAACAAAGACAACAAATAAAGATAAATACACCATTAAATAGTGAAATTTAAGACCGAAATAAACACTTAAACCAAAAGAGCAAAATAAAAGATCATAAGACAAGTATAAAAAAGACTATCAACCCACAACGAAATCAATCATGGAATTCAAAATAAAACTTCAAATTATTTGAAAAATAAATAGCAAATAACACAAAAGATAAAAAACCCAGATAAAACAACCAACAAATAAATGTATTTTGAAATAAAAGTTTATTTACCATTTTTGTTACTAAAGCCTAATTTTCAACAAATAACTTTGACAATCAACAGATAAAGAAAGCGAAAACAAAGCAAACTTAATCAACTTAATTCTTTAAGAAAAATTTAATGTGAGATATATTAACTTATAAATCACGGCATTCGTTTCATTTCACAGAGGCTTAGTACATGAGCATCAATTCCTTTATAGATAATGAAAGTGGTATAAAAGGCTATAGTTATAATAGTCACAACAAAGATAATGATCAGGCCAACACTATTATAAAGCTTTGGATTGAAGCCAATAGAGAAGAGGTGTTATCCGATTTGCATCACTTCCCAGCTCTTATTTTCAGAAACTTTCCTATTTCCTCACCTGATTTATTTGAAGATTTTGTTAGGCTTCTGAATTTCAAACCGTATAGCGATTATACTGACTTACCTAAAGAGTCAAATTCATCCGGCGTCTATAAGTCCACACCTTATCCAAACCACAAACCCATACTGTTTCACAATGAAAGTGCTCATATGCCGTCTTGGCCTCAGTATCAATTTTTCCATTGCTTAAAAGTCGCAGAAAAAGGTGGAGCCACACCTATCGTAGACTGCCGAAAAGTTCTCAACGAACTACCAGCAAAACTCGTTGATAAGTTCACGATAAAAAAATTAGCATATGTTCGTACTTTTAAAGACTACCTCGATGTAAGCTGGCAAAGCTTTTTCATGACATCAGATAAAGACGAAGCCTCAAAAAGATGCATAGAGCAGGGATACAATTTTAAGTGGCTGGATAACGGAGAGTTACAAATCAGTACAATTTCCCCTGGTACTATCACTCACCCCATCACACAGGAAAATGTCTTTTTCAACCAAGTGCAGTTACATCATGTATCCTTCCTAGATACCAAAACACGCGACAGTATGGAAGAAATGTTTGGATCAGACATGATGCCAAGAAATGTTTTTTACGGTGATGGTTCTGTTATCTGTGATTCCGATATGAACTTAGTTAAGCAAGCTTTTGACAAATACGCAGTGAGATTCAAGTGGCGTAGGAATGATATTTTGATGCTTGACAATATGCTCACGGCGCATGGAAGAGATCCATTCGAAGGTGACAGAAAAATATCCGTCATCATGGCCAACATGGTCAAAAAAAACGATTTTCTTTCCTAAACAGCTAGCTCAAAACCTCTTCACCTATCTTTAGTAAAATCAAATAACATGTCAGCCAGAGCCCACCGCTCTGGCTGACAGTCCATTAGCTGGAAGGATACTCACTTTCTTTTCTCTGGCGAGAACGCTTAATTGTCCAGTGCTCGTTAGGATCATAGTTTTCATCACAAAGGTCGATAGAGAACCCCATATCGACAATTTCTTTCAATGTCAGGTTATCCGCCAGATGAGCGATATCACCAGATCTATTACGTAATTCCATAACCGTACCTATCTCTGTAACCTACTTGATAACCCGTCCCTGATGTGTATCTTTCCCTGAAACCCTCTTTGTGACTTTAACTATAGCTTCAATAGAAGCATTACGTGGCGTTCAAGCCAGACGTACTCAGCTGCACAGCCAGCAGGTAAAAGCTGGATCGGCCTCTAACTTCCAGTACTAAGAATAAAATCAATATGATGAATTCCTTTTGCCTGACGCTCAGGCTACTATAATCGGAATACATTTCTTGTCTTCCTCTGTACAGACATGAGGCAATCCGGCGAGTGGATTAAGGGAAGCTGCAATGCTCAAAACCGCAACGAATCAATCTCAGGGGATGCTGCTGTTCAGGCTGAATTCCCGGCAACTTTTTGCAATAGGCACATTGAAAGTAAAAGAAATCGTGCCCTTTACGCCATTGACAGCCATTCCGCAGTCCCACTCTACAGTGTTAGGCGCAGCCAGCCTGCGTGGCGATACGCTGCCTGTCATCGACATGGCCAAAGCTATCGGTTACCCGGCGCTGACTCAGGAAGAACTGAAGAAATGCTACATCATTATTACTGATTGCCGACGCAAGCTGGTGGGTTTTCTGGTACGTGGCATAGATAAAATCACTGAATGTAACTGGCATAATATCGATGCACCACCGCCATCCCTGGGCAGAAATATCTTTGTCACCGGCGTCACCAATATCGAGAATCAGCTCGTTCAGCTGCTTGATATTGAATTGTTACTTTCTAAAGTCTTTCCTGACTCACCTGAAAGCCTGCACCCGGTATTGACGGATGTTCAGCGAGAAACGCTAAGACCACTTAAAATCCTTCTGGTGGATGATTCGGCTGTTGCACGACGTCAGCTCTGTCAGGCAATGGACAGCGTCAGCATCCCCTACCACATAGCCACCACTGGGACAGATGCACTGAGAATGCTGAATCAGGCTGCCGATGCAGGGCAGCCATTTGACATTCTGGTCAGCGATATTGAAATGCCTGGCTTAGATGGCTATGAATTAGCCTTTGAAGTGCAAAATAATTCCAAGCTCACTGGGACTTACATCATTCTTCATACCTCGCTGTCCAGTGAGATTAGTGTCTCCCAGGCGCATCAGGTCGGTGCCCATGAAGCGCTGACTAAATTTGAAGCTAATGAGCTAATCCATGCCATGCTTCGCGGTGCTCACCAGCACCAGGAAAGCAATGTTGGCTGAAGTTCAAAAAAATTACATCGTTTAGTCCGAACTAACAAAAAACTGACATTCACTGCGGCAGCTATGGCACAGTTGCCGTAATCAGTTTTCTCCAGCTATCAGTAACGGATCAACACCATGTTCAAGCGCATTGTATTCAGTGCCATTATCCTAACCGCCTCCACCACCGCTTTCGCCAATCCAGAACTGCTCTCTCCCGATGAAGCAGACCTCGGGCATTTTCAACTCATTGAAACAATTGAGATAAAAGGCGATATCGACGACAGCATAGCCCAGCTTATCGACAAATCACTTGAGAATAAAAATGGGCAATTCTATGCCATCGACACCATCAAAGAAGACATCAAACAAGAAACACTGACGCTGGTCATCAAGCTCTACAATGAGCCTGCAGGCATGATGAAAGACCAACTGGCAGCGTAAACTTCCGGCCAACAATGTGTTTCCACTGGTTTACCCAATTCCTTTTGTTGGTGGAGCGGTAAAAGAGTAGTATGTGTGCCTCTGCAACTTCAAAGGCTTAATGTATGAAATACCAGTGGATTCTGTTTGACGCCGACGAGACTCTTTTTCACTTTGACGCTTATCGTGGCCTTAAGCTGATGTTTTCACGCTTTGAGGTCGATTTCACGCCAGAGCATTTCTCCGAGTACCAGCGTGTCAATCAGCCTCTTTGGGTTGACTACCAAAACGGTGATATAGACGCAGAGCAGCTGAAGCATCAGCGGTTTGAATCCTGGGCTCAGCAGCTTGGCGTGACAACCGTTACCCTGAACAGCGCATTTCTCGAAGCAATGGCAGACACCTGCTCTTTGTTACCGGGTGCAGCCACTCTGCTTGAACGCCTCAATCCTCACGTGAAAATGGGCATCATCACCAACGGTTTTACTGAGCTGCAGGACATTCGCCTGCAGAGAACCGGCGTGGATCACTATTTTTCTTCTCTGATTATTTCGGAAAAAGTGGGCGCCGCCAAACCGTCTCCTATCATCTTTGACTATGCCATCAATGCGATTGGCAATCCTGCACCCAGTACAGTGTTGATGGTTGGAGACAACCCGCATTCAGATATTCTGGGCGGCATGAAGGCCGGAATGGATACTTGCTGGCTCAATCACCACGATGCACAAGCACCAGAGGGAATCAGACCCAGCTACACAGTGCGCCATCTGGATGAACTAACTAGTCTGTTATTCAATTAATGTTGCGACTTTAGATAACGGCGGGAAATAAGCGGCGATAAGGTTGTAGCCTGTCTGATATAACAAAGCGCACCGATAAGTGCGCTTTTCATGTCTGGCTACCCAAACTGGGGGGCTATGTAGTCAAAAAAGCAGTAATTATTCGTAGTCGAAATCGATGTACTCACCGCTGTCCTGACGCTGACGCGTTGATCGGCGTTTCTTCTTCCGCGCCTGCTGATTGTAATCTAAAAAGTCATCGTTAAAGTCACTCTTAAACTTGGACTTAGACCCTTTGCGGAACTTCTCATCTAACTTTGCCATGCTTGTTTCCTGACACACAACCAGATAAAAACATTGAGTATATTAGGTTGCCATTAGTGGCAAACCATCACCACTAAGCATAGGGTAACGATTCAGACATACGCTAATGCTTAGTGTTACAGTCAGGTGGTCAGTTCTATCGCTGTACATAGCCGAAACAGTGATTAAGTGTACGGAACTGACCCCTTCAGCAGCGAGACTAATGCAAAGCCTGAATCCCTGTACAACAAGATATTTTCATCAAGAGAATAAAATATTCTGCTCGATGAAATGCGCCTAGACACGCTCACTTATTTCACTGAACGCGACATCCAGCAAACCGTTAAGCAGTTCCACTTTTTCATTATCATCACGCCAGACTAGGTACAAAGACTGCTCCATGACGGGGGCGTTATTAACCAAATGCAGCTCACCGGACTCAACACTGTGTGCAATAACAGGTGAAGGCAAATAGCCTACTCCGCCATTGTTCAATAAGTGTTCCAATGCCATCTTACTGGAATGTGTGTGTAAGATAGGTGTCTTCTGCAGTTCATTAATCCGGCTGTGATCAACGGCAAACCGCGTCCCCCAGTCCAAATAGATCAAAGGAAAATCTTTGATGTCTGACATGCCACAGTCGGACTGATGACAAACCAGTTGCAGCTGATAATCCCTGACTTTATTCACCATCAAATCGTCAATCTTTGGCGGTTCACTGGTGATAACCACATCCACGCTCTTATTCAGTATTTGCTTGGCCTGAGCCTGACGAGGAACGGTTTCCAGACGCAGCGCCAATTCTGGAATCGCACCATAAATACGGCTGATCCAGTCTGACAGACCATCAAACTCCCACACCAGAGCGGAAGCGCCCAGCGTGATCTGGTTATTACGTGAGTCTGACAATGCCACATCCTGACGCGCCCTGCTCCATGTCTGCAAGATGGCTTCTGCATACGGCTGGAGACGTTCACCTGCCGCAGTCAGATGAACATTGCCGCGTTGACGTGAAAATAAAGCGTTACCTAACTGGGATTCCAGTTGGCGTATCCGGAAACTGACCGCAGACTGAGTCAGATATAAATTATCGGCAGCACGGCCAAAGTGACGTGTTTTCGTCACTTCTAGAAATGTTCTGAGTAGTTCGGTGTCCACAAGTAAACCTACATAATGAAGAGTGGGACTCTGGGCATATATGCCCTTAGCGATAGTACACTGCCCCTCCCCCCATTATCATCAAAAAGTTTTATCGTTACGACGAAAAAGCTTTGATTTACAACTCGACAAACCTGAAAGAATATCTGCGAAAATCTCACATGGCAGGTGATCAGATGAGAAATGTAGGTAAATTTTACGACGATAAAAATTTCCCGCGCGGATTTAACCGCTCCGGTGTCTTCACTGTGGGTGAAGCCAGCATTTTGGAAAGTTATGGCAGAACCATGCGTGGCATCCACGAAGGTTTGCTCAGGCCTGAAACACCGGAAGAAGAGCAGTTTTTTGCTGAAATAACAGGACAACAGGAAATCTCTTCAGACTTTGCTAAGTGCTGGGTTAAGTACCTGAAACAAACTTCTACAAAAATACGTAGCTACACCTTGTGTAACTCACCTCGCAAATCATCAGCAAGCAGCTTTGACGATGATAGCGATGACGGCGGTAGCGATGACGACATGGATTTTTAATTAATCCGTCATTTATCGCCATAGCAACATGCTTTACCGAGCCATTCGCAAACCGCGCATGGCTCTTTTCTTTTTTGCCTGATAAACCGGGCAATAAATTGGTTAATTGAAATGAAAATTTGCTTCGTAATGTACCCATGGAGCAGAGTAGAGCCTGAAACAGACTCTACCCTGCGTTTGATCCATGAAGTTGCCAGTCGCGGCCATACTGTCGCTCTGACTACCCCTAGTAACCTGACTATGCGTGACAGCATGGCAATCGCTTTTTGTCGGGTACTTAAAAAGTCGACAGTGTCTAACAATGTGCCGAGCTTTTACCGCAAAGCAGAGTTCCGCAAAGCAGAACTGCCGCTGGCTGGATTCGATGCCATCATCATGCGAGCAAACCCGCCGCTGGATACCATGGCGCTCAATTTCCTGGATTCAGTACGTGACGATACTTTCATTTTCAATGACATCGACGGCCTGCGTGTTGCCAACAACAAACTCTATACCGCGTCTTTGCCGGATCCAAACCGCGAGTTCATCCCTGTGACACACGTGTCGAAGAACCGTGAATATCTTGAGCGCGTACTGGAAGAGAACCCCAATGACCGCATGATCATGAAGCCGCTGAACGGTTACGGTGGCAAAGGCGTTATTCTGGTTGAGAAAAGTGCCAAATCCAGCGTGCGCTCATTGCTGGACTTTTATATCGGCGACGATCACAACTATGTGATTTTGCAAGACTACATCGAAGGCGCAGAGAAAGGCGATGTACGTATCATGATGCTGAACGGTGAGCCTATTGGCGCGATGAAGCGTGTGCCGGCCAAAGATGACGTTCGCTCAAACATTCACGCCGGTGGTCAGGAAGTCAAACACGCCCTGACGAAACAGGAGTTGCGTCTGTGCCGCCATATCGGCCCGAAACTGGTACGTGACGGCCTTTACTTTGTGGGTCTGGATGTCATCAATGGCAAATTGGTTGAAGTCAATGTACTGAGCCCTGGTGGTATTACGCGTATCAACCGTCTGAACCGCGCCAAGCTTCAGCGTGAGGTGATTGATTTCGTCGAGAGTGTTGTCAAAGCCAAAGACATCAGCATTGCTCGCAAAAATAAATTCCGTCAGGTTATCGAAGATGCGTCAACTAACTGAGCGTGATGTATTGTCCTTCATCCAGCAACACATTCCTTTTGAAGGACAGCTGGCTGACGGGAGTGTCACCATTCGCATCACCGAGTACCAGCCGATTGTCGCCACTGCCATTCACAACGGCAGCCGGTTACGCCCTGAACTGGTGGCTAAGTGCCACCTTTCAGAAACGGAAAGGTACTATGAGGAAGATCCCTATACGGGCGATTTCATCACTTCCCTGCCGATTGTGCTGCAAGGTGAAGACTCGCGGTACGAGTACGATCTTAACCGCAGTCCGGAGGCCTGTATTTATCAGCAGGCCTGGGGGAAAGATGTCTGGCATGCCAAACTGACCGAATCAGAAAAGCAGGTCTCTTTAGCAAAGCATGCCTGTTATTACCGCATTTTTCGTGCACTGATCACGTCTCTTGAGCGCAAGTTCGGCTACTGTGTAATATATGACTTGCACTCATATAATCACGAGCGCATATCCCAGCCATGTCCGACATTTAATTTGGGGACAGCGCAGATTGATCGCAAAGCATGGCAGGCCGAAATTAGTAATCTCCTGACCAGGCTAGGACAAATCCAACTGCCGAACCAGGCAGTTACAGCGGGTGAAAATCTTGTTTTTCAGGGTATGGGATATCAGGCGACATTTGTTCGAGATAATTTCTCCCACACCCTCATCTTACCCATTGAGATCAAGAAGGTGTATATGAATGAAACAGGTGGTGAAAGTTATCCGTTAGTCATTGAGCAGTTGAAAACAGAATTAAAAGATACCCTGACCGGCCATGCTGCTTTTGTCATGCAAAACCGTACACAGCAACCTGCCCGTCGACGTCAGAATGCCCATGTACTGGACTCAAAACTGCCAAAGGAAGTTGTTCTGCTGGACCGCCAGTTGTACAAATTTGCCCGTGGCCTGAATACACTCAGTTACATTAACCCGATCAACCTGAAACAGGAAAAGCGCCGGTTTTTACATAACCGCGATGTGTATCATCCGCAGTTTACCTACCGTCAGTTAGATCTGGATCCCTATAAGTTTCGCGAACAATTATACCGGCTGCCGGTAGAAGATATACGTGATGCGGGTATTCAGTCGATGTACCGCAAAGTCATCGATCAACTGGCCGTTCGTATTGACCTGCTGACCAGCCTGGGCCACGAGGAGTTTTTGTACAACTCTCTGCGCTATTATGGCCGGCCAGATGAAAGCGATATCGCTAACGCCAACTTCATTTTGCATGCCAGAGAATATGCAGAGCCAGAAAATGCGACCATCAGTGCAGAAGAAGCTGTCATTGCGTTCAATGAAGCCGCCGACGATTACGGCTTCAGTTGCAAAATTCAGGGCACGACCAAGCTGATCGCTCGCGCCATGGTGAGTGGCCGTACCGTAAAAATCAACCTGAACAGCCGGTTCACTCCCTCTGATCTGTTTGCGCTGATTCATCACGAAATGGGCGTACATATGGTCACCAGCGTCAACGCTGAAGCCCAGCCACTCAAAGTATTGCAGCTCGGTTTACCGGGCAATACCCATACTCAGGAAGGCCTGGCGATTTTGTGTGAGCACCTGTCGGGTAATTTCCCGTTGCACAGGCTGAAGACGCTGGCGTTACGCGTGGTTGCAGTTGACATGATGGTAAATAAACGCAGCTTTAATGAAACCTTCAATACGCTGAAGTTTGATTACGGCCTGTCCAATGACACTGCGTTTACCATTACGACCCGCGCGTACCGTGGCGGTGGTTTTACCAAAGACTATCTGTACCTCCGCGGTTTGAAAGATGCCCTCAGGTTACACAAGGAAACTGATCTGACCTCGCTGTTCATTGGTAAAACAGGCTTTGAGTTTAAACCATTGCTTGATGAGCTAATTGAGCGGGATATTTTGCAGCCACCTCAGTACCTGCCAAAAGCACTCAACATGAAGACGGACACCGATCCCATCATTAACTTCATGCTTAGCTGCATCAACTAACCGGCTCATAAAAAGATGCGCTTCCGTCACAGGTAAGCGCATCTTTATTTACAGGCTTTTCATTCCGGTATTTATTCCCACTCCCAATGACGACCGTCATGCTCCTGAGTAAATAACATCCGATAGCCTGATATGTTTCTGTGTGGCACATCTCGCATCACTTTATGGAACTGCTTGTTATCAAGGTGGATCAGGTTTTCATGATCACCGGATTCGATATACAGCTCATCCTGTTCAAGCAGCAAATCATCCACCAGCATATTGACTTTATATGCCTGTCCTAATGAAGGGATCGCACCGGGTTCGCAGTCCTGAAAGATCTGGGTTAATTCATGCTCACCCACCAAAAAGAACTGCTTGCCCATTATGCGATTAATTTTATCAATCATTACCCGGCGGTTAGACGGCACAACGGCCATCAGATAATCGCCCTGCTGATCCTTAAGCAAAACGGCTTTCGCCACTTGGGAAGTAGGAACATGTGCAGAGACCGCCGAACTGAATGATGTATCGGTATGCCTGTGGTGCGTCAGACTGAAATCCACATTATGGCTGTTGAGGAATTGCCCAACTGTCATAGCCATTGCCATAAATCACCTCCTGGAAATCCAGCGCTCGGGCTTAACGCCCTACAGCCAAAGTATGAAAGGGGTGCGGCAATTTTGCGAACTTCACACCCATAAATTTCATGGGTAATTGTAAAGGAAGGCGAACAAAACTTACTGGATTCGACGAATCTGCCAAAATGCCCGTTGCCAGTACGGGGTGTCAAGGCTGGATACCACGACTCCCTGCGATGTTGAAGCGTGGAGAAACTCATTATTCCCCATATAGATGCCGACATGGCGCATGCTCCGCCCTGTCCTGAAAAACACCAGATCCCCTTTTTTTGCCATAGAACGAGGAACAGCCTTACCCAACTGCGACTGCTCTGCGGTAGTGCGAGGCAGCATCTGACGATAAACCTCAGAATAGGTCAGCTGAACAAATGCAGAGCAGTCAATTCCCCGTCTGGAGCTTCCCCCTAAACGGTAAGGCGTACCTTTCCAGCTTTGGTATACATCAAGAAACGTGGGGGTCGGTGGTTTGATAGCAATGGAAAGTGGGGGCTGGGGAGGCTGGTTAACTGCGGCATGGATTTCCCGGGTTTCCGCAGGTGCTTGTGTTGTGGTACTGCAGCCTGCAAGCACGCTAAGAACAGCCATAGTTGCGATCATCAAGACCAAGCGTTGCTGGCGATAACCCACACTCCTTCTTGTTCCTGCCATATCAACCTCTGCGCAAAAAAATACCACAAAGAAGTGATTATGCATGAAGCCACAGCCTGATGCACTGTCTGGCGCGCTGCCTGGTTAATCTTAAAGCACCCTTCAGCGACGCCCAATGCGTCTGTTCATCATTCACTTCTTCACAAGGATATCAAGATGCGCAAACTGCCTGACTCTCAGCACCTGCGCGTTAACTTTTTATATATTACTTTTCAATTGGTTAACTTTTCAATTTTGTGACTTGTTGCATATCAAAGGCTCTGTCACTTTTGCTAAATTTCTCTGCTGAATTAATCTAAGAAAGTAGTTAGTGTTTTTTAAGGAGTTGTTGTGCTCGCTTTCATTCGCCTGTTACTGGCTGCCCTTTTTATCGTTTTCACCTGTTTGTTTGCTCTGGTGTACTGTCTTTTCAGCCCCAGAGATCCAAAGCATGTCTATTTTTTCAGCCGCTGGTTCAAGATACTGAGAAAAATAGTCAATGTGCATATCATTGAAAGGGGGCAGGAGCGGATCAAAGGAGTTGGTCGTGCCGTCTATATCTCTAATCACCAGAACGTTTTCGACTTTGTTACCTCGCCCGGCATGGTCCGGCCGAGTACCGTCTCAATCGGTAAAAAAAGCCTGCTGTGGATTCCCTTCTTTGGCCCTTTGTACTGGATCACCGGCAATATACTGATAGACAGAGAGAACAAGGCTAAAGCCCGCGATACCATCAAACAAGTCGCCGATACCATTCACGAACGCAACCTGTCGGTATGGATGTATCCTGAAGGCACCAGAAGCAAAGGGCGTGGTTTGCTGCCTTTTAAAACCGGTGCATTCAGAATGGCCATTGAGGCCGGTGTGCCAATCGTGCCTATGGTTGTCAGCAGTACCCATAACAAAATTGACCTGAATCTACGGGATAACGGCACTGTGATTGCAGAGTACCTCGACCCGATTGATACGTCTGAAATGACTATGCAGGATGCCAGGGAATTAGCTGAGCGCTGTCGTGAAATGATGCTGAATCACATAGCGAAACTGGATGCTGAAGTGGCAACGCTCAACACCCAGTCTGCGACAGTGGTGGCAAAAACAGGTTAATGGGTTTCTGTCGTCTGATTCTTGCTCAAATCGTCAAATGCCCTTAGTAATGGCTCACTTTTGAGAATGCGGTTATGCCCCAGACCACTGGTCTCAATCAAACTGACCCGTGGCAGGGCATTCGCTTTCCGCGACTGTTCAAATAACGCAAAACGATCACTATTATCGTGAACAATCACTATGTGTCCCTGATGGCCAGCCAACCGTTGGTGACTATCCACACTATCAATCGGATACTGATACTGGTGCTCAACTTCGCGGATCACATCCTGAAACAAACGCAGCGAGAAACCCGATCCCTCAACAACACGGTACAAGTTATCTTTGTAATTCAGAATCGGAGCGACCAGCAGCATGGGCACACCCGCCAGTTTCGCGTGCTTGCTCTCAAGCACCATGGTACAGCCCATACTGTGCGCAACAACACCGGCAAGCTCATCAACTTCTTGCTCCAATACGGCTTCCAGCCCTTTAACAAACCCGGGCAAATGTCCGTGCTGACCATCGCTCGCACCATGAGCAGGATTATCGAATGCCAGAGCGGTAAAGCCTGAGGCCGCAATACGTTCCATCAGAGTATAAAACTGACTGGCCGACCCGGACCATCCATGCCCCAACAGCCATGTAGGGCCACTTCCAAGGGAGTAGGTCATTATTTTACCTTCGGACGTCTCAATCGCTTTTTTTTGTAAGCCCTCAGGTGCCTGAGCTTTGGCAGAAAACCTTTCAGGAGTTAACAATAAGTTCCGCGCGGTTTTGCGGGCATGAGACGGGGCAATACGGTGATAGGCACGGGTTGCCACATTGATTGCACGGCGTCTGACATTCACGCCTCCCTTAGTATTGAAATATATTTTGCTGCTCATGATATGGCCTGTATAAAAAAGTACGTTCGTGCTTTTTTTGAAATTTAAAAAATTAGTCTTGCTTGCTGTCTGACCGGCAACTGGCAAGAATAAGATCCACATCCATCCAGAATCGTGGGTTACCATCAGCTTCCAGACCTAAGGAATGAAAGAGCTGACTACTGAGGTAAACACCATAGAGCCGGAATACGGATTGCCAGGTATCTAAATCCGTACGGAACTCTCCGCTGGCCTTCCCCTGCTCAACCTGACGACACAAATAGTCCATCCACCGGCGGGTAATAATGTCCAGCTCCTGCTGAACAGGGTGATCACTGCAGCGACCTTCTTTCCAGGCATCGATAAACATGCAGCTGCCCTGAAAGGAATGGTTCCAGGCTAACCAGTTCTGCAGTAATAACCTGATTTTTTCTTCGACTGAATCCCAGTCTGCAAGCCGTGCCGGCTGAATAACATGCTGAGCAAAGTATTCGCCTGCAAACTGCAAAACAGCGACCTGTAAATTCTCTTTCGAATTGAAATGCGCAAACAGCCCGCTTTTCGACATACCTGATGCCTTAGCCAGCTGCCCGACAGTCAGACTGTCCAAGCCATCACGGCTGGCCAGATCAAATGCCGTTCTCAGTATGTGTTCCCGGGTGACCCGCCCTTTGCTCATTGCACTTCCTTTCGTTACATTATCGCGATTAAAGCACGATCGTTCTTTTTCATGCAAGAAAAGTCAGGTCCAACCAGACAGCTTTTAACCGCCGTTAACGCTCTGAAAAATGGAACAGGCTGTCAACTTTAATAGGACAGTCACCAGCTTCATGAACAGCATCCTGCGCCTGCTTCAGCGAATCATAACTGCAGGGTATACCGTACACATCAGTCAGAGGATGATCATTCCCAGCTTCATCTTTGAAATTCACACTCCAACCCGTACTGAGAAAATCGTGGACTAATCGCGCCTCCACCAATGTGTGATTCATCAACATTTCCCGGCATTCAGACAGAACCATAATTAAACCCTCTCAACATCTTTAAGAGAACAGCTCTATTGAACAAGTAATTATCCTCTCACCACCATTTAAGATTCTTATCACTATAAATATAGTTAATTCTGCGTAAAGGTAACCTCAGGCTGATCAGGGTAAACCCCGAACCGGCAACGATGCCATTACACCTGTTTCTGGCTGTACAGAACAAGATGATGGTTAAAGACTGCATTCAGCTGCTTATTGTTAATATTGTTATCCATTAATTTTTGTGCGGTTATAGCGTATTTCACTATCCAAGTATTGATAAACCCAATGCATCTATGCTCTTATTCGCAGATAAAAAATCTTAATAAAACAAGGGTTATACGTGTCCGCTATATCCATTCACACCATGAAGGACGGTGAAGTCACCTTCCCGGCAGGCGAGCAACTCGTTTCAGCCACTGATCTCAAAGGAAACATCATCTATTGCAACCCCTGTTTCTGTCAGGTTGCTGGTTATACCGAGGACGAGTTACTGGGTAAACCGCATAATGTTATTCGCCATGCCGATATGCCCAAGGCTGCATTCGGCGACATGTGGATGCACTTGAAAAAAGGTAACGCCTGGCGGGGTATCGTCAAGAACAAGACCAAGAATGGCGGCTATTACTGGGTCGACGCTTACGTCACGCCTATCTACGAACACAGTAAAATCGTGGGTTACCAATCGGTACGGGTAAAACCCACCCCCGACATGGTCAAAACCGCCAGCCAGGCTTACAAGTCATTACGCCAGAGTGAAGGCAAAACCAGCGTGTCGCTTTCGCTACCGGTTTCATTGCGTTACGGCTTATTGGCTGGCGCTATCCTGCTGCCGGTTATTTATAGCCTGATACAGGGCGGATTTTCGGTCGCCGCACTTCTGCCGCTGCTTCCGCTTATTGTGCTGCTGCTTCTCTTCCGTCAGGAACTGTTTCAGACCCCGCAACAGTTAAGTGACCTCAAACAAAGCTATGACAGCATCAGCCGGCTGATTTTTTCCGGCGACAGTGCTTTTTCTGTGGCGGATTATCATCTCAAAATGGCCTCAGCAAGAATTCGTACCGTTTTAGGCCGAATGAAAGATGCAGCCCACCCTCTTCAGGAACTTGCTGAAGAGCTGAGTGAAACAGCCACCCGTGTCAATCAGGCGATCCGGCATCAGAACGACAATATCCGCAATGTTGCCAATGCTCTGGATGACATGACTGACTCAGCACAAACAGTCAACCAGCATGCCGATCAATCGGAGCAGTTGTTACTGAGCACTCAGAATTACAGTGATCAGACCCGAGTACAGTTAGATCACACTCAGCAAAATCTGCAAACATTGTCTGCGCAAGCAGAGCAGGCAACGGCCACAACACTGCAATTAAGTAACGAAGCGGCGAAAGTCAGCTCTGTGATGGATGAAATTCGCGGCATTGCCGATCAAACTAACCTGCTGGCCTTAAATGCTGCTATAGAAGCTGCTCGTGCCGGCGAGCATGGTCGTGGTTTTGCTGTAGTTGCCGATGAAGTACGGGCTTTGTCATCACGAACTCAGACGGCAACAGAACAGATCCAAAACAGTATCGAGCACATGTTGAATACAATCAACGAATGGCGCTCTGTGATTGAGTGCAACCGTGATCAGACCAACCAGTGTGTTTCAACAGCCGCTGAAGGCTCTGAGAGCCTGAAAACCATGGAAGCCAATATGGCTGAAATGAGTCGGTTAATCCGTAAAATGGCCCAGGCGGCAGAAGGCCAGGTTCAACTGACTGACCATACCCGCCAACACATCCACTCGATTGCTGCAGCATCAGAACAAAACTTTAAAGAGTTGCTGCTGGTCGAAGAATCGAGCGCCGGACTCAGGGCGAAAGTCGACGACTTTGAAGCACTGGCCGAACGCTTCGAGGAAAGATAACCACTTTATCTGACTGGTCTGGCTGTCAGGCCAGTCAGAAACCCAGCCCCAGCGACATTGCCCCCATCTTTCATCGCTACCTGGTATTTTAAGTGTTTCTTGCGCTTACCTTGATCTGTAACAAGCTATCGCCACCGACTCCGATGGCGCAATCGGCGGTCCGGAGATACACTCATTCACGGTATCTTTTTTAGTAAAGGAAACACTATGGCTGATTTACAACAGACTGAAGAGCCTTGTGAAGCTTGTGGTGTCGCGGCTGAAATTGGCTTTCTCATTCGCGAAGGAGACGATGTTTCAACGCTTTCATTTAATGGTCCGGGCAAAGACATGATAGAGACAGAGTTTGCGCCTTTCCTGACATTAGCGAAAAGCGTGAATAACAATGTGCAATATCAGACCATCTACAGTGACGACGAAACTGCAATGACAGCCAGCCTGCAGTTTGAATGCAGTGCTGAAAAACTGATTTTCGACCTCAAGTCCCGCTCACTGGCTCCGCGATAATTCTTCAATTGAAGGCCATATCGAGTAAAAATTCCGGCTCGATATGGCTATTTGCTGCCATTCACCTCGATCCTCTGTGATATGATTCCCGCCAGATAACTATGCCAAGATAAAAATGCAATAGGATGCGCAGTAATGACCAACAAAACTATCGCTTTCATCGGATTAGGCACTATGGGTTTCCCTATGGCCGGGCACTTAGCCACTGCTGGGTTTAATGTCGTGGTGTACAACCGCACGACAACCACCGCAGAGAGATGGCTGAACACTTACCCGGGTAAGCTTGCGTTGACGCCGGCTGAGGCCGCACAAGAGGCCGATGTTGTTCTGACCTGCGTCGGTAATGATAACGACATCCGTGAAGTCTACTGTGGAGAGCAGGGGATCCTGTCGACCATCCGTCCGGGCACATTACTGGTTGATCACACAACAGCCTCTGCCGACGTTGCCCGTGAGATGGCTGAAGCGGCAAACAGTGCATCTGCCACATTCATCGATGCGCCCGTCTCTGGTGGTGAAGCCGGCGCTGTAAATGGCTGCCTGACCATAATGGTCGGTGGCAGCGAAGAAGCGTTTCAGTCAGCCCAGCCCATTTTCAACACTTATGCGAAAGCCTCTACCCTGATGGGTGATGTCGGATTCGGTCAAATCACCAAAATGGCGAACCAAATCTGTATTACCGGTATTCTGCAGGGGTTATCAGAAGCCATTACGCTTGCTAAAGCAGCAGGATTAGATATTGAAAAAATGACCAATGTGCTTAAGCATGGCGCGGCGGGTTCATGGCAAATGGAAAACCGCGCTGTCACTATGGCAGAGGATAAATTTGATTTCGGTTTTGCTATCGACTGGATGCGAAAAGATCTTTCTATCTGCTTTGATGCCGCCGATAAACTGTCCGTCCCGCTTCCTCTCGCACGTCAGGTCGATGCTGAATATGCGAAACTTCAGGACAGAGGCTTTAACCGCGCAGACACATCAGTATTAATCAAGCAATTTGATAAATAACAATACTCTGATTCAACTATGCGTTGATAGTAATATCAGCGCATATTTTTATTCTGACCGTTTGGTGATACTACTCCCATTTCATCAGCTAATGCTGTCTTTTCTTCTGGTACTGATTACAATTCCTCAGGAATAGAATGATTACATGCATGTGTCGTGAAAAGTATGATGAAGCAACTCCAACCATTTTTCCTGTTAGCGGTTCTGAGCTTTTTCCTGATATCCAGCCAGGGTGTTGCCGCTAATCAATTCATTTCAGAAATAAAGTTGCTTAATTACACCGATAGCTACGGTAATGTGTCGCTGCGACATTCACGGAGCATTACCCTGCCCAACCCTCTTCATGTGAAAGGTCACCTGAACCTCGAAAATAGTGATATTAATTATTTACCTGGCGTTGTTCGTGTTGATGGGAATCTCAATTTGGCCTATAGCAATATAGTCTCATTGCCCAAAAAACTGGAAGTTGCGGGGTATCTCAATCTGGCCCACACCCAAATTACCAGGCTGAACCCGTACCTTAAGATACCAGGGGATTTAAGCTTGATTGGCATGCCAATCACACGGTTGCCTCCTTATCTGTCTGTTGGAGGCGATCTCTATCTGGCTCATACCCAAATTACTGAGCTCCCTCCCAATATCACAGTAAAAGGTGATATTTATTTAGGGGGCATTCAATTGAAATCCATTCCGGAAAAGCTACGCGTTGGCGGAAAAATCTATCAATAGCATTATTGATAATTATCCCTTCCGCATTGAAATAATTTTTCCACCTGATAAAAATATTTAAGCCAGAAACACAGTATGAGTGTCTCTGGCTAACTTCACTTACTTAATTTTTATATTATCAATCTTATTTTTATCTTTTTTGTCGTTTTCGCACCAGGTGCGTTCATTTACTTTTCAGTTTCGACTTAGAAGACTGTGACTGATAATAGAACCATTGTCTACGGCTTTTATTTGTCATAATTCACCTCTCGATAAAACATAGATAACAAGCCAAGTATTACTAAAAACCATTGCTACCTAATTCGTATAACTTTACTCAAAGATTCATTACAGATGAATGACATTTAAGTATCGTTAACGTTACTATCTCCAATGACGAATACTGATCGGCATAATCAACCAAACTGTTGTGTCCTTTATGCTCAGATTCTGGAGAATAATAAACATGAAGCGAGATGGATTGTTACTGAATGTTCTGATCCGACACTGAACTTTTTGACGTTTGGGGAACGTTAACCTTAGATTCAGTTACCTCACTCGAGGTTCGGTTTTCCAACGCTTTTTCAGAGTTATCACCATCTAGTCCACATCAACAAAAATCAATATAAGAGTCTCTGACACATTTTTCAACACCATTTTTGACCTTTTTTGTGAGTTTATGCTCACATTTTTCTCATACATTACACATCAGAGTTACAAAGTGTTGCGAATCAAGCCCTTAACAATTAAATACAAATTCACAACATCAGATCGTGTGATTCTGCACCATACTTGAGCAGTGTGACTTTCGATTCAGACTCGAATCACTCAGAACACATTGAAAAATAAGCTTTCTATCAATATTTTCCCATTTGACAGATACTCATTCACTGTTAACATAATGTTACTAAATTAACAGGGGCGTATCATGCCAGCGCACACAATCACAATAGAACAATCTGCCCAGGCACCGAAAAAAGTCTTGTTTGAGTTATTAACAGATCATCAAAACCTGGGGCGCTTTTTTGATGGTTCTTACCATCTGATCAGAAGCGGTAAACCTAAACCTAACGGCATTGGCGCCATTCGCAGAGTCTCCGCCGGCCCCTTTACCTTTGATGAAAAAATCATAGATTACAAAGAAAATGAACACCTCCACTATCGTATTATCAACGGCGGCCCCGTTGTTGAGCATGGCGGATGGATTCAGGTGCACAGCCTGAATGCTGATACAAGTAACATTCAGTATCGCATCAGCTTTTCACCCAAAATTAAAGGCACCGGCTGGCTGATCAAACTCATACTGGAGAAAAGCATCCGAAAAGCACTGGCCAATCTTGCCCAGCATGGTGAAAGCAAATGGAAGTGCTGATATTACTGGCCATCAGTCCGCTGTTCTTTATCTCAATGCTATGGGAGTACAGACGTTTACGGCAGGAAGGCAGCCAAGACTACAACTGGAAAGAACTGGCGTGCAACCTCACCCTCGCAGGTCTCCACCAGAGTGCCGATCTCATCGCAACATTATTGCTTATGCCTTTCTTCCTCTGGCTTTATCAGTATCGCCTGTTCGATATCCAGATGTCTCTGGCCACCGTTGCGCTGGCATTTCTGCTGCAAGATTTCTGCTATTACTGGTTTCACCGGGCATCACACCATATCAACTGGTTGTGGGCGTCACACATAGTCCATCATTCATCTCAGCACATGAACTTCACCACAGCCTTCCGACAAAGCCTGACTTATCCTGTTTCAGGGATGTGGATCTTTTGGCTGCCGTTAATTTTAATTGGATATCCACCAGCCACCGTCGTTCTGGTTGTTTCTGTGAATCTTGGCTTCCAGTTTTTTGTCCATACCAGAGTGATCAAACGACTCGGGTGGCTGGAGCACATCTTCAATACCCCGTCTCACCATCGTGTGCATCATGCCCGTAACCCTGAATACATAGATAAGAACTTTGCTGGGGTGCTTATTATCTGGGATAAACTCTTTGGCACTTTCGTACCAGAAAACGACAGTACCATCATACGCTATGGGGTTCGTGAAGACGTCACTGGCTGGCGGCCGCTTCAGGCGACCTTCCATCACTGGCAGCACATTTTCAGTCGCGCACTGGCTCCCAACCAGTCATTGAAATCGCGTTTATACTGCCTGTTCGGCCCTCCGGCTAACACCCGATGATCAGATAACTGACCTTTGTTTGATCCAGATAAAATAAATCGTAATGAAACAGAACTAATATGACCTCTCTTTCAATGATCAGGCAGGGAGGTTCAGATGAGACAACCAACTTTATCGACGGAACGTTTGTTGCTGCGTCCATTACAGCTTGCCGATGCAACCCTGATTCAAAAGCTGGCAGGTGAACCTGAAATTGCTTTGGGCACCACGAATGTGCCCTACCCGTATGATTCCGGTATGGCCGGTCAGTGGATCGGTCGCTCATTAGCCGGTTGGGGCAATGGTACACTGGCCATCTTCGCGATAACGTTAAAAGACACAGAGCAATTAATCGGCTGCATTGGATTGCACAATATCAAGCAACACAATGCGCAATTAGGATTCTGGTTAGGCGTTCCATTCTGGGGCCACGGTTATTGCACAGAAGCAGCCTCCCGTTTAGTCGATTTTGGTTTTTTTGATCTGAAGCTCAGCAGAATATCTGGTCAGCACAGGCGCCTCGATCCCAAACCGGGAAAAGTCCTTGAGCGCGCCGGGCTTTCCTTTGTCCGCGTCAAGCCTGATGCCACGCGAGTCAACAGAATCACTGAAGATCTGTCCTACTACGAAGCCACTCATCCCAACCTCATTGAGATTTAGGCCCTCACCTTCAATAGCAAATTCCTACCATAAAGCAAAAAACTTCCACAGAATAATTAACCACACCAGCAAGCTGTAATGAAATTATCACCCGTAAAATACATTGGTTACTATAATAATGGTGACGGTTAAGTAACGATTAAGTTATGAATCACTATATTCATAAGGGTAATAAGTGGGGCAGGCATACTATCCAATCAAAAAACAGGAAGTTGTAACCTAAATGGGGTTTACTTATCACAAGAGTGAAATTTTTTGGAAACAAGTAGGTCTAAAAATGAGAGCCCTGTAACTATTGATACCCCTAAGATACTTAGGCACAACCTAATCGATGGCTTTGCCACTGATAGATGAGGTGAATATTATGACTAGCTTTAAAGTACTCACTGCAACCGCTGTACTGCTAATGTCGACATCAGCTCTTGCTGATATTCGTGTGACGGATGCGAATAACGGTGCTTGGGTCACTGTGACCGAGAACGGTCAACCTGCTGCCAACGCATCTGTATCTGTTGCTAACGTACCTCAACAACGTAAAACGTACACCACCGATGAACGTGGTCGCGTATTCATCCCACTGCAGCTGAACTCTTCTCGCTCAGTGAAATTCCAGGCCACTACTGAAAACGGCCAGAAATCATCTCGTTATGCATTTACTGGTTCCCGTAAAAACTAAGTACAGTCGCTAAGAAGAAGGCTCCCGAACGGGAGCCTTCTGGTTTTTGTCGTGCAAAAAACAGAGACTTGAACTTGATCTTATCTCACTGCAACATAAGAGAGACACTTTGAATATAAAATCAAACACAATAAATAAGAAATCACTGTTACAGGAGAGTAAACAGTCATGGTTGATTTTTCGACAGCAGCGACGAGAAGCGTATTACTGACAGGCACATCAGAACACCAAAAACGACAAGAATTAAAAACAGCCTTTAATGAAACCTGGGCGCTTTACGAATCCCTTTTCTCCCTGATTAACAACCACTCTGCCTATTTCAAGAAAGCCGAGCCCCTCCGGCATCCGCTGATTTTTTATTACGGCCACACAGCGGTCTTTTATATCAATAAGTTAAAGCTCGGCAAATACATAGAAAACAGAATAGACCCTCACTTTGAGTCTATGTTTGCTATTGGTGTTGATGAAATGTCCTGGGACGATCTCAATGAGGCCCACTACGACTGGCCAAGCGTTGATGAGGTGAAAGCCTACCGACAGCAGATAAAAGACGCAGTCAACCAGATGATTGATGACATGCCTCTGACCCTGCCCATTACTGATAAAGATCCTGCGTGGGTAATTCTGATGGGCATAGAGCATGAACGCATCCACCTTGAAACCTCTTCTGTGATAATGCGTCAGCTCCCTGTTACTGACCTGACGCCGTCTTCTGCCTGGGAGGCCTGTCAGGAAGCAGGGCCAGCGCCTTCGAATCAACTGATTGCAATGACTGGCCGTTCGATCACACTGGGTAAATCCGAAGATGCCGATACCTATGGCTGGGACAATGAATACGGTGTCCAGCAATATAAAGTGCATGACTTCAAAACCAGTAAATACCTGGTATCGAACCAGGAGTATCTGGAGTTTGTAAAGGACGGCGGGTATCAACAGCAAAGATACTGGACGGACGAAGGCTTGGCCTGGCTGGCCTACACAAAAGCCACCATGCCCAGATTCTGGCTTGAGCGCGACGGCACATTGTTACAGCGTAACCTGACACAGGAAATCCCGCTGCCACTGAACTGGCCGGTAGAAGTGAATCAACTTGAAGCCAAAGCATTCTGTAACTGGAAAGCCGACAAAAATCAGCAATCCATTCGGCTGCCCACCGAAGCTGAATGGTATATTCTGAGACAATGCCTTGATACTGCCTCCCCGTCCTGGCGAGAAGCGCCGGGAAATACCGAGCTGGCCTATTATGCCTCGTCATGCCCGGTTGACCGCTTTGAACATAATGGCCTGTGCGACATAGTGGGTAATGTATGGCAATGGACTGAATCCGCCATTGATGGCTTCCAGGGGTTTAACGTTCACCCGTTGTACGATGACTTTTCGACCCCTACCTTTGACGGCCAGCACAATCTGATCAAAGGCGGCTCATGGATTTCAACCGGTAATGAAACTATCCCCGAATCGCGCTACGCTTTTCGTCGCCATTTCTATCAACATGCGGGATTTCGGTATGTCGCCTCTGAACAGGATCCAGCCAGCATGGCCAATCTGAATATTTATGAAACCAATGAGTTAATCGCGCAGTATCTGGAATTCCACTATGGTAATGAGTATTTCTCTGTGCCTAATTTCTGTGTCAACGGGGTTAAGCAATGCCTGCAGGAAATCTCATTGCACAGCACACAACGGGCACTGGATATCGGCTGTTCCGTCGGCAGAGCCAGCTTTGAACTGGCAAAACGCTTTGACCACGTTGACGGCATAGACTTTTCCGCCCGCTTTATTCAGCAAGCGTATGCCCTGCTTGAGCAGGGGGAGAAACGCTATACCATTCCAACTGAAGGCGATCTGGTTGAGTTCAAAAGTATTACCCTTGACGAACTAGGCTACCAGAACCTGAAAGGCAGTATTCACTTCAGCCAGGGCGATGCCTGTAATCTCAAGCCGCAGTTTACCGACTATGATCTGGTCTACGCCTCCAATCTCATTGACCGACTGGCCGATCCCAAGGCCTTTCTTAACAGTATTGCCAAACGGATTGTACCGGGGGGATATCTGGTCATTACTTCGCCCTACACCTGGCTGGAAGACTATACGCCCAAAGACATGTGGCTGGGCGGAATCAAGGTGAATGGCGAGAATTTCACCACCTTAGACGGACTCACTGAAACGCTGATCCCGCATTTCGAACTGATTGCAGTCAAAGAAATTCCGTTTGTGATCCGCGAGACGAAACGGAAATTCCAGCACACTGTGTCTGAGATGACCATCTGGCGTAAACGCTGACCACAAGCGGGAGTGTCTTGCTGTTCACCTGCCAACCCCGGACCAATACATTTCACTTGGTCTGGGGTAAACTAGCCGCTTTTTGAAGTGAGTACTGGCAAGTGAAGACACCGTGCGTGGCGAAGTGTAAAAATCAGGAAGGGATCTGCAGTGGTTGCCTGCGAACCATGAAAGAAATCGGCGAGTGGCGATTAATGAACGATGACGCGCACACCCAGACTATCGCCCAAATCCAGGGGGCTGAAACCACACATAGCTGTGAACGTTGTGGTCAACCGGCTTATTGCGCGATTGAGGATGGCAACAGCCAGTGCTGGTGCTTTGAACTGGCCAGACGCGATACCAGCAGCCTGCCTGAAGGTAAGTGTGTTTGCCGTGCTTGTCTCGCGAGTCTGCCATTGCTGTAAACGGTTAACTGCTACTATTAGAGTGACATTGCCGTACACCTGAGAGTGAAGCTCACATGAAAAAGTGGCTACTGTTTATGGTCTTATTGAGCCTTTTGGGTTGCAACCCTCCGCCAAAAGCAGGATTTACTGCCAGCGATTTGCAGCAAGACTGGGTATTATCCAAAATTGATGGCAGAGAGATCACTCAGATAGAAACGCGCACCCCCATCAGCCTGAGCCTGGACAGCCAGTTTAAAGCGACAGGATTCAGTGGCTGCAATCAGTTCATGGGCCTGGCGGAGCTTAAAAACGGTAACCAGTTCCGTATAACCTCACTCGTATCCACTAAGATGGCCTGTATCCAGAATGAGGTTGCCACAGTCGAGGCGGTTATCGTCAGCGCATTGCAGCAATGGAATACCACAGCACTTGAAAGCGATACCTTATCACTGACGACAGAGCAGCACGTACTGACCTTTGTTCCCAAAGACTTGTCCGTGCCGCTTGATTCCGCCACTCCCTGATTAGCCTGTTAAGCCCGCAACCTTGCCATGGTGGGCAAGATACGCAGAGGCTTTCTCGGGCGTCATATACTTACCTAAGGTCTTTTCCGGAACCTGGGTTAAATCCACGACGATCAATCCATCCAGCGCATCGTTGAACTCAGGGTCGACATTAAAGCACACCAGCTTACCGTTTAAACCCAGATACTGCCGCAATAATACCGGTACGCTTTTTCCTGCATCCATCCGTGAAATCACCCTGGAAAGCAGCTGGACATCCGCCAGTGCCGATAACATATCTGGCTGCCAGAACACCCGGTTATTGCTGGACAAGGGATGTGTCGGCGCTACTAAACGTGCGCTGCTTTCATCGGCATGATGCACAGACATGCAGGCGGCGAGCAACTGTCTGGCCTCATGGCTGTACTCATCACTGATGCTGACCGGGCCGAACAGATGCGTGTATTTCGGATGCCGGCACACAAATGCCGATATACCTTTCCACAGCAACAATAACGCACTCAGACTGCGCTGATACTCTTCTGCCACCACTGAGCGCCCCAGCTCAATAGAAGCGCCATACTGGCTGATAAAACGCTCGTCGTAACGGAACAGCGTACGGGAATAGAGGCCTTCCAGGCCGTGTTTGGCAATCAGTTCATCCGTCAGTCCCAACCGGTATGCGCCAACCATTTTTTCAGCCTGACGATCCCAAACAAACAGGTGCAGATAGCTCTCATCGAAGCTATCCAGATCGCTCGCTTTTCCTGTGCCTTCTCCCACCGCCCTGAAATTGATTTCGCGGATGCGCCCCAACTCTTGCAATATCGCCGGGATCTGACTGGCCCGGGCACAGTAAACATCAAACTCGCCGCTGCTCAGCATCCACTCGTCATCGCCGAGGCTAGCGATATCCTTTTTCAGTAAGGATAAGGGGACAGGCGCATCAATGGGCTCACCTGAAAAGGTCATTTTTGCCGTATCCGCAACAGAAGCGGGGGTACTTGATGGTATCAAACCGGCCTGACTGCCCAGCAAATAGGTATTGAATTTCAGATAATTGACTAAGTGCTGGTCGTCACTGATATTTTTCACTTCGCTGAACCGAATGCTGTCGCCGATTGCAATCGGAACCGGCGATTGCTGCTTATTCAGCATTTCTCTTCCCAGCATCAGGGTGCGCAGCATGGGATGAATTTTCCCCGCCATGTAGAAATGGCGGCTGTTGCGCCCGCCGATAAACACAGGCACAGTGGTGGCTTTATGTTTGTGAATTAAACGGCTGACCGATTTACTCCACTCTTTGTCGCGAAGCTGCCTTGATTGCCTGTCATAAGCCGACACTTCACCGGCCGGAAATACCAGCAGCAATCCCCCGTCGCTCAAATGGCGGTTGGCTTCGCGCAAGGCTTTCACATTGGCCCGAAGCGCGCTTTCCCCTTCGAATACATCAACACCAATGAACAGTGAGTCCAGTTCAGGGACCGTCTTGAGGTAATGGTTGGCCAGAATTTTTACGTCCGGCCGGATCCCTCGCAGTATCTGGGCCAGAATAATGCCCTCTGCGCAACCAAGAGGGTGATTCGCCACCACCACGACAGCGTCCTGCGCGGGGATATTCTGGTAACTCCCTTTTACAACATGAAAATCTATCCCCAGCACATCAAGGGAATAGCGAAGAAACGACTCGGTATCCTGTCCCACAGGTCTGTCAGCATAAAAGCGACTCAGCCTGTGCAACCCTGTCGCCCACTCAGTCAGTTTCTCACCGACCCCAAACGGGGTTTTCCGTGGCAAACGAAAAGGACTTACGGTTTCCATACTGTCTCCATCCGAAGTTGGTGTTCGGTACGAGTATGAAAAGAATGTGTGACTCAAACGTGTCAGTTCTGCGGCAAAATGATGAGAGAAATACGTCAGTTTGATGAACCGGCACCGGCTTCACAGGCTCTGAAGCAACAGGGCAAAAATCTGAACGAGCGACGTTCTTAACATTAAGCCAAAGCAGCGAGGGGAATAACGCTATCTTTCTCTGTATAACTCAAAAGATTATTTAACCCCCAAAGGACGGAGGTGGCTGGGAAAGAGGATGAGCGGTTGTGAAAAAACTCATGCTAATACTGGTACTTAACCTTGTGCCATTATTCATTCTGCTGTTGGCCTTCATGCCAGTACGCTGTTCAATCAGCATGACGGACTGGATCAACTGGCTGCATCATGCCCCGCAGGTTTCCCTTCACACCCTCTGCTATCCACCGCAACCCAGCAACAATAACGTTAACAGGTACTGACCCCCTCCTCTTTGCACAATTCTGAACTATTCTCTCAATAGGAATCGCAAAAATGTCCTACTGAGCGAAAGGCTGCACTCCCGGTGACACAGGCATTACTCAGCCACTACTCAGCGGTTACTTGCGCTGGGGTTCCTCGTTGAATAAAGGAAGGCATATTTGGATACTTTGCTTGGAAACATTGGCTACTTGTCAGCCGCAACCGGTTTTCTGTTCATTTTTTTGCTGTTGCTGACAACCAAAGAAAAAAGCATGCCCAAAAGGCTGTTACAGCTCACCTGCCTCCTTGGCGCAGCCTGGGCCATCACGTCATTTATCCAATATCGCTACCAGCTCTCTATTTTACCTGTGCTGCTGACTGAGAGTTTACTGACGCTGGGCTGGTGTCTGCTGGTATCCAGCAGTTTAACCAACACCGGGCAGGTGAAAGACATTCTCCGGGAGAAAGCCCCCCGCTGGCTTTGCCTGTTCATCGCCGCGACCATAGTGCTTGAGCTGGCACGCTTCATCTGGCCAGTATTCGGCCAGCGTACTTTCCTTTTTCTGCACTTATGTCAGGCAATCATAGGCCTGTGGTTTGTCGAACTGCGCTTTCGCCGGACCCATAAAGACGAACGCTGGGCTATCAAGCCTATCTGTCTGGGATTAGGAGTCTATTTCGCGTACCACTTTGCGCTTTATGCGGATGCCTTTCTCACCAATATTCTGGCTTCCGGCTTCTGGCTTGGCAGAGGCTGGATAGCCCTGATGTCGCTGCCTTTCATCCTGCTGACAGCCCGGCGCATCAAGCACTGGCAAAGCCGGGTGTACGTCTCGCGGGATATCATTTATCACAGTACGCTGTTACTCGTTGCAGCAGGGTATTTGCTGGTGATGGCGCTCGCGGGTTTTTATATCAAATCCATGGGTGAAAGCTGGAGCGATACCGTTCAGATCCTGTTTTTTGCGTTAAGCGCACTGGTGCTGGCCAGCCTCTTTCTCTCAGATACGTTTCGCAAAAACATCATGGTCTTTATCACCAAACATTTCTTTGCCAACAAATACGAATACCGTGAAGAATGGATGCGTTTTGCCACGGCGCTGGAACACCCGGAAGGCACACAATACGACACAGCACTGCGTGCCATGCTTCACCCTTTTGGCTGTCACAGCGGTGTACTGGCGACCAGAAACGGCCCGAACATGAAAGTGCGGGCCTGCCACAATATTGACAGCCAGCATCGGGATATTCAGCTGTTACTCAGCTCAGCAGCACTGCCGGCTATTGAACATCAGTGGATTGTTGACATAGACGCTGCCAGGCAAGACAAAGAGCCCGCACCTTTCCGGTTAGATGCCACCGCTCTTTCCACTGTAGCAGAGCTGTTTTATATCGTGCCCTTGTCGAGCAGCAGCGGAACCCTGGGCGTGTGCCTGCTTTCCAGACCCACGTCGACAGAAAAAGTGAACTGGGAAGACCGTGATTTAATGAAGGCGATCAGCCGTCAGCTTTCTGTCTATCTCACTGTTTTTGAAACCAATCAGAAACTTGCTGAGAGCCAGCAATTCGATACCTTCAACCGTATGTCTGCCTTTCTGGTACACGATCTGAAAAACGTGTTAGCGCAACTGCAGCTTCTCAGTAAAAATGCGACCAAACACCGGGATAACCCCGACTTTATCAGTGATGCCTTTGATACTGTCGATTCGGCCGCTCACCGGCTGACGAAAGTGCTGAACCAGCTCAATAATAAACGGGTTGAAAGTCAGTCTGAAGAAGAGATAGACATTGAAGATCTGATACGACAAGTCTGTGACACCCGTGCCGTCCGAGCGCCTGAACCACAATTTATTGAACAAACCAGCTTGCCGTTTACCCTGAAAACAGACAGAGAACGCTTCAGCAACATACTCTCTCATCTGGTTCAGAATGCACAGGAATCCACCAGTGAAAACGGTTTTGTGCATGTGTCGACGACACGCAAAGATCACTACTACCTGATCACCATCTCTGACAACGGCAGCGGCATGAGCAGCGATTTTATCGAGCACAGATTATTCAAGCCCTTTGATACCACCAAAGGCAACGCAGGCATGGGGATTGGTGCCTATGACGCAAAAAACCTGATTGAGCAATTAGGCGGATATATAGACGTGGAATCGGAACCGGACAAAGGGACGACCCTGTATATTCACCTGCCTGTCAGTGTGCCAGCCTAATCCTCCGGGACAAAGAATTTGCCAGAAAGGAAAGCGATATGGATACATTACTTGTCATTGAAGATGATCCAGGTATTCAAAAGCAGCTGAAATGGTGCTTCCCGCAGTACGAGGTCGTAATGGCCGCTGACCGAAAATCGGCCATTACTGCGTTGCGACGTTACGAGCCAAAAGTCATTACCTTAGACCTCGGACTCCCGCCAGATGAAGCCAATGCGTCAGAAGGGCTTATCATATTGCAGGAAATGCTGGCACTGGCACCTGACACTAAAATCATCGTCATTACCGGCAATGATGACAAAGCCAATGCACTGAAAGCCATTGAACTGGGCGCGCACGATTTTTATCACAAACCAATAGATGATGACATCCTGGCCGTGATTATCGACCGGGCATTTGTGGTGGCTAAACTGGAATCGGAAAACATCAATCTGCGCCAGTCTTCACTTGAAGCCAATGGGTTCATCGGAAACAGCCCGCAAATACAGCAAGTGTGCCGGATGATAGAGCGCATCGCGCCTACTGAGATCACCACCCTGATCCTTGGTGAAAGCGGCACAGGTAAAGAAGTGATCGCCCGCGCCATTCACACGAAAGGGCCAAGAGCGGATAAGCCTTTTATTGCCATAAACTGCGCCTCTATTCCGGAACATCTGCTTGAAAGTGAACTGTTCGGATTTGAAAAAGGTGCATTTACCGGCGCGCACAAAACCACGGCAGGCAAAATCGAATGTGCCGACGGCGGCACACTGTTCCTCGATGAAATTGGCGACATGCCCTATCCGCTGCAAGCCAAAATACTCCGCTTCCTGCAAGAGAAAGTGATTGAGCGTGTCGGTGGCCGTCAGGAAATTCCAGTGGATGTGAAAATCATCTGCGCCACCCACCAGAATCTCGAACAAATGATGACAGATAAAACGTTTCGGGAAGATCTGTTCTACCGCATCAGTGAAATTACCATTCAGAACCCGCCACTGCGCGATCGTGATCAGGACATTCTCATTCTGGCCCGCTATTTTTTGCAGCAGGCCAATCAGCAATCACCGCGAAAAATCAGCGGTTTCACCGACGACGCCATACGCGCAATGCTGCAGCACAACTGGCCCGGTAATATCCGCGAGTTGCAAAACAAGGTGAAATCGGCGGTGATCATGTCGGACAACAAATTCATCAGCTCGCTCGATTTGGCACTTCAGCCTACAGAAGATGACCTCGAACCCATGGCGTTAAATTTACGCCAGGTCAGAGAAGCGGCTGAAAAACAGGCAATAGCGAAAGCGCTGTCACTCAGTAACGGTAATATGTCTAACACCGCCAATATACTGGGGATTACGCGGCCAACACTGTACTCGCTGATGGATAAGTACACGGTGAAGAATGGGTGAATCGGTGTGATCGTATGTCTGGGTGTGATGGTGTGTCTGAGTGTGGTGGTATGTCGCGCTTGAGTCCGGTGATTCACTTGCCATTGTCTGACGCGCGCCAGTGACTCTTTGCTGGCACAAACAGTAACCAGAAATGCCTTTGTTTCTCTGGTGTTGCCCGGGCCGGTTGTAGGCGCTCCCTGCGCCGACAACCTAAAAATTCGTCCTGAATTTTTACCCTGGGGTTGTGTCATCAATGGACTTTATCAAACCGTCATTCCCGCGACAGGCGGGAATCCATAAAGCGAGTGCGTGTTTGGTGGCTGGGTGGGTATGTCGCGCATAGGGTTCTGTGGCTTATTTGGCATTGTCAGATGCGCGCCAGTTACTCTTTGCTGGCACAAACAGTAACCAGAAATGCCTTTGGGTTCTCTGGTGTTGTCCGGGGCGGTTGTAGGCGCTCCCGGCGCCGACAACCTAAAAATACATCCATGTACTTTTACCCTGGGATAGTGTCACCAATCTACATTTTCATGCCGTCATTTCCGCGACAGGCGGGAATCCATAAAGCGATTGCGATTTTTAAAACTGGGTAAGTATGTCGCGCATAGGGTTCTGTGGCTTATTTGGCATTGTCGGATGCGCGCCAGTTACTCTTTGCTGGCACAAACAGTAACCATAAATGCCTTTGAGTTCACTGGTGTTGTCCGGGTCGGTTGTAGGCGCTCCCAGCGCCGACAACCTAAAAATTCGTCCTGAATTTTTACCCTATAACTGTTGGTGGCAAGTAAATAGTAAATTCATTTATAGGCTCAATTAAGACACTGTACGGAGCATGTTGCTCCGATTCATGGACGATACCGAGCTCAGATAAAAGCTTAAATTTTGCTGACAGTAATTTAGCTGGTTTTACATTTAGCTCTTTATGCCACACCCGATAAGTGCCTAGTTTTTTGTCTCTTCGGTAATAAAACCCAGCCAAAGGATGCGTGAGATAAACTAATGCAGTCTCAGTATCTGGGAATCCCGTAAAGTCAAATGAATCAGATTCTGATTGGACTAAATCAACAGATGCTTCGGCCCAACTTGACTCCGTTTCCATATGGTATTTATCGTACAAACCAGTAACTTCATTTAAGGTACAATCGAAGCTAACTTTTCCCGCATGCCAGGGAAGATTCCATAAATATTTTGGTACAGTGAGTGTCCAAGAATCTAAAATTGTCCCCAGAAACCAAACGCAGCGTTCCCCCGTTTTGGTATCAATGATATATATTCGATAGTTTGTTTGCCCCATGGTAAATTTGGAGAACGGGAAAACGGCCGAAGTAAAATCAACATCAATAAATGGCACTACTGATATTAGCCCCACTTTTTTATCGTTAATTTCGACAGTATCCAACTTGAACCTTTCAGGAAAAAGTCCTTGAAACCGCTCAGTCGGAACAGCATAGGTAATAATCGCAAAATGCTTTAAGCCACAAAGTATATCTATACCCTTGGGCTTAGGTCTATCTGTTAGGTAGTCTTTTAGACTTCGCTTTTCTTGCATGGTACTTCCTTGAAATTTAAAGAATAAAACGACTCCCCCGCATCAAGCTTTGCCGCACTTGATGTCAGCAACAGTGCTAAATTACCGGAGATCACCATGTCACAATTTATCAATGGCGTTAATTTAGCCAAGCATAGCCTCAGTATCCACGGTGAGGATCACCAAGACAAGATGGAGATCCACATAATCACTTTAAAAGGGCATAAATTCAGGCGGATTGTATGTCGTGCATGAGTTCTATGTATCTCTCGGCATCGTGCGATGCGCGCCAGTTACTCTTTTCTGGCACAAACAATAACCAGAAATGCCTTTGTCTCTCTGATGTTGTCCGGGGCGGTTGTAGGCGCTCCCGGCGCCTACACCTAGAAATTTTTCCTGAATTTTTACCCTAATCTGTGAATACATTTTTTCTAACAATACATGCAAAACTAGTGGCATATCACTATACTTTTGCTTATGTTTGGTTTAGTTCTAGAGTTGAGTTATGGAATTTATTGCTTTCATATTTCTATTAGTATTTCTCATAGTCGTATTCCGAGTATTTTCCTTCAGGTCAAAATCTATTGACTGTTCCATAAATGCCCTGAAGAGAACTATAGACACACTTCCCGATGAGTCTACTCCATCAGGGAATGTCATGAAGGCTAAATTAGCAAGTAAATATTACGAGCTAAGCCACAGAGTTCAAAGTAATGATATTCGCGATTACGCCAAGAAAATGCTATCAATTGAAGCACCTCAACCAGAGCATATTGCGATGCTTCTCCTGATGGGCTTAATCCATGACTTTCAACAAGAGCAACATTCAACAAAGTTGCAAGCTTTTGGAGATATAGCTAAATGGTGCGAAGCTGCTCATGATCATTTGGCCACTCAAGAAAGAAATTAGTACGCTAGAAAATAACGCCAAATTAAGGTGTAAACAACGCTGGCACCTTAGCTAAACCATTGTGCTATAAACACTAAAAAATTACTTAAAGTGAGAGCACTGAGCGTTTTGAATCACTCTTAAATTTTGTAGTGGCATAGTTAATTTGGCCACTACAGGCCGGTGTGGCTGCGTTTGTTATGCATTTTATTTGAACGGAATATCGCCATAGGCCCAAATAACGGTACCAATTATACCTGCTGCTAATGCAAGCCACCGATACCAGATCTCTGTGTTTATGAACATGTGGCTATCTACAGCAGTAATACTCCACCTAGCTTCGTGAAAGCCGATATAGATTCCAGCTGCAGCCACCAACGCACCTGAGCGTTGAAACCAAAACATTTCACCGTCACTGGAGCCATCAATATAGAAAGAGGTGGCGGATACGATGGCCACCACTAAGGTTGGCAAAATCACGTGAACAAACTGCGACAACTCTGGCTCGTCGTTTCCTTTCAATGCTTCTCTCCATTTGCATAACGAATGACATGTACTCCCCTCATCAGGCTCTGCCACACTTGGTAAGTCTGACTACGAAATTACCGGAGGCCACCATGCCACCATCTGTCTATGGCATTGATTAAACCAAACACCGTTTCAGTATCCACGGTGAAGATCATCAAGGCAAGGTGTTGTTTCACAGAACCATTTTAAAAGGAAATCCATTCTTGTGGACGTATGTCGCGTTTGAATTCGGTGGTTTCTCAGCATCGTGGAATACGCGCCAGTTACTCTTTGCTGGCACAAACAGTAACCAGAAATGCCTTTGTTTCTCTGGTGTTGCCCGGGTCGGTTGTAGGCGCTCCCGGCGCCGACAACCTAAAAATACATCCATGTATTTTTACCCTGATCTGTGAATACATTTAAGTTTTTAAAACGTTAGTATAAGTCACACAACAAACGGAGGAACGCACTACAACCGACAGCAAAAATCATGTAACCAACTGAATTTATTCATCATCATAATGGCTTTTGGCTGTATTGCGCCTGATAAAAACTCCCCGCATCGCCGCCCTCCGGTGCTCAACCAAGCTATTTCCTTAATAATGCCGATTCGGGCTTGTCCAACATCCGGAAAAAGTGTCGACTGCGCAACACTTTTCCTTATTTTTTAGCTGCTTGTCTCTTCGGCCGAGATTGGAGTTGCTGTATTATCATGACTTCTAGTGGGCTGAATTGCATCACGATGAAAACCTTGAGCAGAAACAGCTAACACTGCCAAACCACTTACAAATATATAAATATCAATTCCTGAGATCATGTCTTTCGCTTCAGGAAAAAATACGCCAGCAATCAAAAATAAGCCACAAACAATACCACTAGCTTGAAATACTGTATTAATCATAACTGCATGATTAAATACAGTACCTGTTTTCCAACATCGCCATAAATACAATGCGACTAGCACTAAACCCAAAATTGCAGAGGGAATAAGCATTACCTTATCCACGATGACCTCCTTTGGGAGTGTTTTTATCTGATGATGAATCATTCTTTGATGCTTTTTTAGAGTCATTTACAGACTCGCCAAGAACAGCTCCCACTATCCCACCAATAATTGCACCAACGGGACCACCTAGAGATGCACCTAGAATAGCACCTCCTACAACTGATCCTGTTGTCCTAGTATTCTCGTCTTCTGTCCTTTTGTTCGCCATACGATCTCCATATTATGACATGGTACTTATTGAAGATAACGCCTCAATCAGACGACGCGTTAGCGGTCTACTGCATTGAATTGTTATCAATTTTTTCATCAAATACTAGCATTCGATTATTTAATTCCGTTGACTTGACTTTTGTAGATGCGTCTTCAGTATTGATTTTAGTGGGTGTTGAAACGTTATTAGAATTACCTAGCATCACTACGGCTAGACACAAGGCTAGAAATAGCAGAAGAAACCCATTACGAAGAGATTGATACGCAGATTCATTTCTTAATTGACGAATAATGTTCATTCGCTCTTGTGCATATAGTGCTTCAGCTAAATACGAATCACCAATTTTATTTTTACTCAGAAGATGATCAGTACCGTATCCATATGTCGCTAATGTTTTAATGGCGCCTAATGCTGTGATTCCTGCCGAAAGCATATAAAGAGATGATATCCCACAAAGAATTGATATATAAATTGAAAATGGGTTATTTGGTGAAAACTTGACAAATGAGCCACTAGCAGCAGCTAAAACAGTTAAACTAACACTTAATCCAAGCGTAAATTTAAATGTTTTTTCATCTATTTTTACTGCACGTTCATGCTCTTCTTTAATACGGATATTTAAGCTATCAGAACCTAATTCTTTATATCTTTCAGATTTACTAGCTGTCTCACTTCTATCATTGACTTTATTTGATATATTTTTTTTACTTTTCAAAAAAGTAAATATTGGAAAAACCTCTTCAAACACACGAAAAATAAAGTTCATTATTCCCCCGCAACCAACCACGACGCAATATCTACGTCGAATCTTCTCTCTGAATTCACAAGCCAACCCCACTCTCCAGTTGGATTAATTTCAACAAAACTAAATTCACCATTACTTAAAAGAAGATCAATTGCACCAAAGTTAAGCCCCAATCTCCTTAAGAGTTCAAAGCAGTGATTTTGAATATCCTTTGGCAGCTCAATTTCTGTATATTCAACTAAATCACGTTCAACTGTTCGCCAATCCTCATCAATACCACTCCCTTCAGAAGTTATTATTACAGACAATAATTTATCCCCGATAACGGTCACCCTTATATCTGTTTTTTCTGCTACGTATTCTTGTACTGTAAGCGGAGCTGAAAAAACATTTTGATCATTTAATTCAGAGGTTTCTTTTAATGTTGAATATGTAAAAAGGCAATCATTGGACTCTCGAAGCAATATCGTATCCAGAGATTTAACAATTATCTGTCGTTTAAATTGTTGGAATTTATCAGCATCATTACCAATTAATGTTACGGGTATTTTAAAACCAATTTCTTTGGCTACTACTAGCTGATATGCCTTCGTTTCAGCAAGGTATGTAGCTTCAGGACGATTCATCCAAGCTGCTTTTTCAAAAATCACTAAGCTTCTTAAAAAAGCCATCCATTGACTTCGAGATAACTGCTCATCTATAGTCAATGAGTTACTTGGTGTGTTTCTTAAAAAAATAGGCTGTCTGTAATAAATAGATTTAGTAGCTGAAGTGATCTTGTAGCTTTGACCATTAACCGTAACTTCTAATAATCTATTTTCTATATCTATGGTTGAACGGTAGGTTGTAAAATCCTCCTTGTTAAGTCGAAAATATTTAACCCCACGATTTTCTAACTCTTGTACTACAAGATCAGTTGAAAAGTCATAAATGCTTGATACTATCAGTACATCAACTATCATTCTCCTTTTTGATCCTCTCCTGTTTCCTGATCGCATTTTTTTGAAACTAATGCACCGTATTTTGATCCTGGTGATACAAGGGGTTCACTTCCTGATAGCCAATAACCTTTAGCACTATCAAAAACAGCCTCTTTTGGCATCTCAGGCGATGTTGAATAGGGCTTTCTTTTAGCTAACTCAATTAATATGTGTTGCGACATAAAACTTAACTCCATATTCTAATTGATAACATTTTATTCAACGACATCATGTCGTTTATCATACTTAAACTCCTTATGCTATCCAATTGATATTCTTTTTTGTATTTCATGACTTACCGCAAAAATCAGCGACATATAAACTAATGAGAAAAGCGACATCGGTCACTTACCTAGTACAAAGAAGCCATAGAATTGCACTTGCCGCATGGATTCCCGCCTGCGCGGGAATGACGGTAAAGCATTGAATTATAAGTAACCTCGCTGAGTTATCGGATGTATTTGTTAAAACAGAGAATGAGAAGCTTAATGCTTTCCTCTCCCCCAGGGAAAAATTCAGGACGAATTTTTAGGTTGTCGGCGTTGGGAACGCCTACAACCGACCCGGACCACACCAAAGAACAACAAGGCATTTCTGGGTACTCTTTTTGCCTCAAAAGAGTACCTGGCGCACATCAGACAATGTCAAATAAGCCACAGAACCCAATGCGCGACATACCCACCAAACCCAAATTACACAAGCTATTAGCGTGAGCAGATATTCTGGTAAACACCAGCCAAGGGGAAAAATTCAGGACGAATTTTTAGGTTGTCGGCGCCGGGAGCGCCTACAACCGCCCCGGACAACACCAAAGAACTCAAAGGCATTTCTGGGTACTCTTTTTGCCTCAAAAGAGTACCTGGCGCGCATCAGACAATGTCAAATGAGTCACAGAACCCAATGCGCGACATACCCACCCAGCCAGGGCGAGAGCATGAGTTAATAAATTGTAAAATCACTACTTAAATAGCATGTGTGGAGCTATAAGAAGAGTGATTTTTAGCCATCTACCACAGGTTCTAAACATATGAGTTGTTCAATAATTGTTCGGATGTTTCGAGAGAATTTATTAGTGAGCAAAAAGCGAGCATACGTGCTCTCACCCTGCCCACCCAGCCACCAAAAATGCACTTGCTAAAAGAGTTAGCAGATATGCTGTAAGGCACAACCCAGGGAAAAATTCAGGACGAATTTTTAGGTTGTCGGCGCCGGGAGCGCCTACAACCGACCCGAACCACACCAAAGAACATCAACGCATTTCTGGGTACTCTTTTTGCCTCAAAAGAGTACCTGGCGCGCATCAAGCAATGCCAAATGAGCCACGAAACTGAATGCGCGACATACCTCCGCAGCACCAGAATCCCCAACCACAAAAATGGCACCCGCTGAATGAAATCCCCCTAGTCAGAAGACTCCATCAATTTCCTCACCCAATACTTCTCCCTCAACCCTGGCGGATAATCTTCATTCAGAATCAGCTCATCATCAATACCTTCTTCGCCCGACTGTAGCAGCATTTTCCGCTTGTTGATCAACAGCTGATCCAGCTTGCGGATGGTGGCTATCTTACGTTCAATTACATTATCCAGCACTTTCTCAATATCATTGAGTGCCTGAAAGGCGTGGGTGGTTTCAGGCTGTCTGTCTGAATCAAAATGATTTTTATACTGCGTAGAATACCCGCGTGACGAGTCAGGCTGAATGGGCGGATGATCACCGTTCAAGTTGGCTGATGCTTTGCTTCTTGGTGCTTCTCCGGGTAATTCTTCACTCATCTCAGCGATAACATGTTCGACATTGACAGTATTGATGGCCGTCAGGCCTTCCATGCAGGCATAAAGAAAAATCCTGTCGGCAAGAATATTGATTTTTCTCGGTACGCCTTTGGTATATCGGGTAATGGCTTCAAACACGCCGTCACTCAGGGTTGGGTTTCCCCGCCAGTTGACGCACTGTAAGCGGTGCAGCATGTAGCTTTTCACCTGATCAGGCGTGAGTGGCTGTAAATGGCTGGAGGCAATAATACGTTGCCGTAGTTGTTCCATTTCAGGCAGCCGGATAATGCCTTTCAGTTCTTCCTGGCCTAACAGAAAGCTCTGTAATAACGGCTTGTCGTTGAACTGAAAATTAGACAACATTCTCAGCTCTTCGATTGTTTCTGGGGGCAGGTTCTGCGCCTCATCGACCAGCAGCACTGCGCGCCTGCCTTGCTGTCTCAACCCATAAAGGTGCTGTTCAAACCGCTTCAGTATGTCGGCTTTACTCAGCCCTTCCGTGGGGACGTTGAATTTAGCGGCAACCAATTTCACAAGTTCATCTGGAGAAAGCCGGGTGGTGGCAATTTGAACCGCAGTAACCGACTCATCCAGACTGGACATTAACCGATGAACAAGAATGGTTTTCCCTGTGCCTATCGGGCCTGAGACCACAATAAAGCCTTCTTCTAAAGACAGCCCGTATTGCAGATAAGACAGCGCTTTCTCATGATGAGGACTTGCAAAGAAAAAGCGTGGGTCAGGACTTAACTTAAACGGTTTATCCGTAAATCCAAAATGCGCTTCATACATAGCTAAAACTCCACCCTTACATCGATGAAAATCCGGGTTTCATCGTAATCATTTTCCGAGTCCGACGAGGAACGCGTGTAATATTCCACCCCAGTTTGAGTGAACAACTCAGGTCTGAAAAAATACGTCGTGTCCAGGCTGAACGAATGATAATCATCACTTTCATCACCGGTTGAAATATACGTAAAGTCATAACGCTCATAGGCATAGCCAATGTGGCCGGATAACACACGGGACAGCTGGTGATCCACATCCAACTCAACACCCCGGGAGTTGTCGTCTGTCAGATCAGACAACGACTCCAGCGTTTCCCTGTCTATCTGATAGAGAGAAAAGCTGTACAGTGTGCGACGAAGCGTCAGTTCAGACAGCCAGCGTGCTTCTTTTCTCAGATAGATTTCATCAATGCGCCCGCCATCGACAAATCTATCCCTTTCATAGCTGTCTGGTGATTCCGTGTAAGTCAGGGTATTGGTCCAACGCCGTGTGCGATTTCGGATTTCAGCGGCGTAACTGTCCCCTTTTATTCGTTTGTCGTACTCAAAATAAAAGCGCGTTTTGTCTGTTGGGTTAAGGTTGATCGCACCGGCCCAAAAATCACTGTTCACATCATCTTCTGAGAAGTTGTAACTCACTTCCCCGTAGGAATAGCGGTCTATAAAATAGCGCACACCCCCACCCCAGTTGAAAATTTCATTCTCTGAAGAATCTGTCACACCGTCGTAATTCTCATAATTCAGCCGCAAGAATGGTGAGAATCCGCTGATGGTCTGCAACCCTATGATTTCATTCAGCCGGGTAAATTCGGTAGAAATGCCATCGTCACGGCCTTTACGGTAGTCATAAAAAGCCCCTAGCCGCCAGAATGCATCCCGTACTGAACGGCCATTGGCGTAAATAATATTCCCGCCCCAGCCCGTGTAATTACCTATGTCGTCCTCATTATTGATGACGTTGGTATAAACTCTCGAACGCAAGTCCATGGAGCTCAACGGGTTGGTTTGGTAGCTCAGACCCACTTCAGCTTCATTGCTCTGAATCGTATCCCCGCTGATCACATCGGCATTCGCATCGGTGGCGATGTCGCTGGCAATGTTATCGATAGATGCACTGGCATCTACCTGGAACCCACTACGCCCCAGGCCTTTGTATGCAATAAAGTCTAAATCCTGATACAACTCATCGCTTTGTTCGCCCTCAGTGTAATACAGATACCTCAGTGCGTAATCCAGGCTGATTAATCCCCGGCTACCTTCTATGGTGCCTTCGATGCCGGCATCCAGCTCAGTAATGAAACTGCTTTGCGTATCGCTGGCGGTTCTGTCTACGTTGTCTGTAAAAGTAAATTCTGTTCCTGCGTATGGCGTTAACTTCACATCCGCCGCCTGACTGGGTTGCCCTAACAGTGAAAGGCTTCCCAGCAAATATAAACTAGGATTGATCCTCTGTAGCGCCATACTCATGTCCATGTCTGTATTGACCAAATACATTGCGCACGGCTTTGTTCATTACAAATCCGATTGCCATATCCTTATTCAGTTGAGACACCGCGACTTCTACATCGTCCAACCTTGAACTGTCCTGCTCCACCACCACTAGTGCCTGTCCCAATAACTTAGACAAGGTCATGGTTTCGACTATGCCAAGCAGTGGCGGGCAATCAAATATCACCATACGATCCGGATACCGATGCGCCAGTTCATTCATCAGTTTTTCCATTTTGTTACTGGCCAGTAACTCATTGCTCAGATGGTGCGGTTTGCCGGCAGGAATCAAGCGCAGATTGGGAATCGACGTGGGGTAAATAATTTCTGACAGGTGAGTAACGCTCCCTTGCAAGAAATCAATCAGTCCGGCCTGCGCCTGTATACCCAGCATGTCACTAACCCCTGGTTTCAGCACATTCGCATCAACCAGCAATACCGTTTTGTCTTTCTCGGATGCCATGCTCAGCGCCAGATTCACAGCCGTAAATGTTTTGCCTTCCCGCGGCGAGACACTGGTCACCATCAACAGATTGGCTCTTTGCTGAAACTGAGCCCCGCTGCCGAAAGCCGTGTGGAACAATTTCTGTTTAATGGCCCTGAACTCATTGGTGATGCCTGGATTGACCTGTTTATCCGTATGCGAAACCATGCCTAAATCTCTGAGCCGTTCGCTATCTATCTCTATGGTTGCCGGCCGCCGCCAGGCTTGCGGAAATCCGTCTGACATCACAGACTGATGAACGGGTTTAAAGAAAGCTTCCTGTTCAACGTTCTGACTCAGGCTCTGAATGTTGGCGGAGTCGGTTTCATGAACCAAGTCCTGAATGACTGACTGACCAGACAGCAGCTCTGAACTCTGAGGTATGTCATTATCTGATGACGACTTCACCGTTTTTTTGCTCAGACTGGCCGACTTTTTCTCCATCGCCTTTTGAATAATACTCATATCCAACCCATCTCCTGCATGATTAGCGTATGAATTGAAGTCACGACATTCAACGCCATGAAACCCAGGAAACACACGACAAGTGCGGTACTCACCCAGACAAAACGCCATTTTTCTTTACGTGCAACAGCGGCAAGGCCGGATTGCTCTGTCGGTGAAACACCGCCCAGCACGGGTAATCCTGTCAGCTGATACAATTGGTTGGCAGAGGTAGCAACCGGATAGAGCTGGCTGGTCAGGAAAGCCAGTGCAACCCCCACCCCCAAACCTGCAATCAGTACCAGGACCAAAAACAATGGACGAATTGGCCCGGATGGCTTCAGCGGGGCTCGCGGAGGATCGACAACCCTGAAAGTAATATCATCCGAAGCCGCGCCCACTTTCTGGGATATCAGCGCAGATTCACGGCGAGATAGCAGCTCTTCAAATTTGTTTTTGGTAATGTCGTAACTCCGGGTTAACCCTGTAAGTTGCGCCTCTACATCTGGCATCCGCACAAGTTTGTCTTGCAAGAACAGTGCTTTATCCGTTTGTGCTTTTTCGCGAACCTGCAACGAGGCAACTTCGTTCTCTAACTGACTGATCAGCAATTTCAGATTCTGAAAAAACTCAGTGCTTCTGAAATCACTGTTGCCATCATCCGTCGACAGCGCCAGCCATTCACGCTTTTGCCGTTCCAGTTCAGCGATCTGACGCTTGGTTTCTTTCACATCCGGATGTTTGTCAGTAAAGCGGAATAACAGGCCGTCCAGCCTGACCTGAAGCGCATCCAGTCTGTCATCATATTCGGTGCGTATTGCCCCCTGATTTTTGGCCGCCAGTGCCATTTCCTCGTTCAGCTTGCGCTTGGCCGTTTCCAGTTGCGTCCGGCTTTCCTGCAGCTCAAGCTGGGTGTCTTCAATATCGCCATTCACTGCATCCAGCTGGCCTCTGAAACCCATTTCGGAACTGGGTAAGTAGCCGGCATGCTCGCGTTTGAATTCAGCCAGCTTTAGCTCAGCATCTGCCAGCCGCTTTTCATAGTCAGATAACTGACGCGCAATGAACGCACTGGCTTTATCTGTATCCTGCCGGTTTTTACCTAAGGTATTTTCAACAAATACATCCAAAGCCGACTGCACGACATTTTTGACATAAACCGGATCGGTACCGCTGTAGCTGATACTGAACAGGTTTTCTCTGCCTGCGGATTTGATCTCAATGTTTTCCTTCAATTCAGCAAGAATATCTTCATATTCCTCATTGGTGGTGGCTTTTAGATCTGCATCGGTATAGCGGGCAATGGTTTCCAGATTCTGCCGGCTCAGCAGGGTTTTCACCATCAGACTCAATTCCTGATTCGAATCATTCGGTATCGCCAGGCCTTTCAGCAAAGGTTGCAGTATCGACCGTGTGTCCGCATACACTCTGGCTTCAACTGTGTATTGGTTTGGCCAGATTGTGACCACAGCCCACCCAAGGGGGCAGATTACCCAGGTGGCTATGATGATCCACTTGCGGCGTAGCCACACACTGTGCAGATACTCAATCAGGTTCTGAAATTGTTCCTGCATGTAACCTCCAATTAGAACCAGGCTTCCGGAATAATAATGATGTCACCAGGGAGTATGTCGACGTTGTCCCCAATCTCGCCATCACGCAGCAGATTTCCCAGATTCAGTCCATAGGCCCTTTGCTGGCCATTAACCACGCGGATCAAACGAGCATCATTGCCGTCTGCGAAATCCGTTAGTCCGCCAACGGCAACCATCACATCCAGTAACGTCATGTTTTCCCGGTAGTTAATGGCCATGGGTTGTTGGGCTTCCCCAATTACCCGCACCTGTTCACTGTAAGGCCCGACAAACCCTTGTACGATCACGCTGACAATGGGATCCCGGACATATTCCGCCAAGCGGGCCTCAATACTGCCAGCCAGCTCAGTCGGCGTACGCCCCGATGCAGGAATATCGTCCACCAGAGATGTTGTTAACATGCCGTCCGGACGGACAATATAAGCACCGGATATTTCAGGATTTCCCCAGACAAAAATGTTGAGGGTATCTCCTGGGCCTATCAGGTATTTGTATTGATTGATATTTTTTGTCAAAGAAGGCTGAGGGGTAGCCTTGGGTAAAGAGGGCAACGAATTTGACGTACAGCCAGTCACTAGCACCATAGCGGCAGCCGTCAAACAGGTTAACTTCAATAGGTGACCACTTCTTGTCATATCAGCATCCATCCTGCGTATAAGTCCGTGTCTCACATACCTTTTCCAAGGTTCAGAAGCGTCCAACTAAGTTGCAATTACTGCAGGCAAAAACGTCATTGAACTAATTTAACTATATATGATTTTTTTATTTTGCAGATTTTTTATGCTTGCCGATACTCAATACAGGAAGGGGCACTTTATTTATTTACACCTGGGACAAGGGTGATTATGACTTACTCAAGATTTCACGATTTAAATTTAAGCAACGCTGTGCTTATTTTTGCAGATATATTAATGCTTTCGGGCACTTTTGCAGGGACTCAGCTATTTCTTTTTTATTTCAATCCGGAGTATTTATCGCATCCAGGGATCATAATAAATGTACTTAATCTCATTTATTATACACTTCCTATTCAATTGGCTCTGCTAGCTGTTGGGCTTTACAATGAAAAACTCAGAGAGTCATATAGCGGCATCACAGTCAGAATATTGGTAGCCATTAGTTTGGCGTACATGCTGTCCACCAGCCTGTACCTGATCACTCCCCAGCCTTTTCCAGCCGGTTTTACCCGTGAGTGGATGTATGGCAGTGCGCTAGTGGGCCTGATGATAGTACGCTTTATTGCTATCCGTTCCCGCTATCAGATGCTTGGCAGGCTCAAAGTGCTCATCCTGGGTGCAGGAGAACGGGCCAGCCTTATCAATCGTTGCATGAGACGACAATCTGACCGGGTTCATGTCGAATTAACAGGTTATGTGCCTATGCCTGGCGATAATCGCGAAAAATCAAATGTAGCACCCGTTCTTGATATTTCGGACTCGCTGGAAGCCTTCGTGCAATCCAACCATATCAAAGAAATCATTATTGCAGCTGATGAGCGCCGGGGTAACCTGCCCACCGACAGTCTTTTCCTGTGCAAAATGGAAGGGGTGCAAGTCATAGATATCATTGATTTTATTGAGCGGGAAACCGGGCAAGTCGCCGTCAGCCATATTCATCCGTCCTGGGTGATCTTCAACCCTCATGCAACCGGCAACAAGATTGGGCGAAGTCTGTACTGGCTGTTTAATTGTGCCATTGCCATGCTGCTGTTACTGATCACCTGGCCCATACTGATTGCCATCGTCGTGATGATCAAATGGGAAGACGGTTTCCGCGCCCCGGTACTTTATTCTCAAGAGCGAGTCGGGCTGAAAGGGAAGCGCTTCTCAATCTACAAATTTCGCAGCATGAAAATTGACGCCGAGTCGCAAGGTGAACAAATGGCCAGCCGTCAGGATCCCCGCATCACGCGAGTTGGCAATGTTATCAGGAAATACCGGCTGGATGAGCTTCCTCAGTTGATCAACATTCTTAAAGGCGATATGAACTTTGTTGGCCCTCGTCCTGAACGTCCGAGTTTCTCCAGCCAATTTGAACGGCAAATTCCCTATTATAATCATCGCTTATATGTAAAACCCGGGTTAACAGGCTGGGCCCAGTTAAAATACCCCTATGGTGATAATATCGAAGATACCATTGAGAAGCTTAAGTTCGATCTCTATTACATAAAACATAAAAGCGTAATACTCGATATATTGATACTGATCAGAACCTCTGAAATAGTTCTGTTTGGTAAGGGGCGATGACATGAAAGAAACTCACTCTCCTGTTCGCCGTTCATTCGTCAATGCAATGACTGTTGATGTCGAAGATTATTTTCATGTTTCTGCCTTTTCATCCATTATTAAGCAAGAACAATGGGGGAAATCTTATCCATTGCGTGTAGACTACAACACCAGAAAAATAATGGATGTTTTCGCTGAACATGATGTTAAAGCGACCTTTTTTATACTCGGCTGGGTGGCTGACGCCTGCCCTTCCCTGATAAAAGCCATTGCAGATCAAGGTCATGAGCTGGCATGCCATGGTTATCATCATGTAAAGGCAAACCAGCAAACTGAGAAGGAATTTTTCCAGGATGTCAGCCGCAGTAAGTTTTTGATAGAAGACCTCTCCGGTAAATATATCAATGGTTACCGAGCGCCCAGCTTTTCAATTGACGACACTAATCTGTGGGCATTCGATATTCTTCATCGCCTTGGTTTTACTTTCAGCAGCAGCACATACCCTGTCAGGCACGATCATTATGGCAACCCTGACTGGCCACGCTTTCTTCATCAGCGAAATGAAGGTTTGGTTGAAATACCCATTCCAACCTATCAGGCATTCGGCACCAACCTGCCAATCGGTGGCGGTGGTTATTTCCGGCTGTATCCTTATGCAATCAGTAAACACCTTATCCGGCGTTTTACTGAACAATACCAGCAACCGTTCTGTTTTTATTTTCATCCTTGGGAAATTGATGCGCAGCAGCCCCGAATGACTCAGGCATCATTCAAATCGCGCTTCCGGCATTATCTCAACCTTGAACAAATGACAACACGGCTTCACCATTTGCTGCAGGATTTTCAGTGGAGCACTGTCAGCCAGGCCTATCAACTGAATGGACATGACGATGAAACAGGAATTGACGATCCGCAAGCTGAACCGGAACGACTACATAGCCTGGGACCACTACGTTGATGCGCACCAGGACGGCAGCTTTTTTCATTTAACCGGCTGGCTGGATGTCATCAAAGAAGTGTTCGGTCATCAACCGCACTATTTGCTGGCACAACAACACGAAAAGTTGGTTGGGGTGTTGCCGTTATTCGAGCAGAAAAGCGCTCTGTTTGGTCATGCGCTGATTTCAACCCCTTTCTGTGTTTATGGCGGCGTGTTATCGGATGATGAAAATATCAGATACCAATTAGAAACGGCGGCCTTCGAGCTGGGTTGCTCACTTGAGGTTGATTATATTGAGTTGCGGGATCGCGATGAAAAACCTTGTGATACAACTTGGTTTCGTCATTGCCACCATGCCACTTTCAGGAACACGCTGGCCGACAACCCGGAGGCCATTCTCTCTGGCATCAAGCGCAAACAAAGGGCTGTTATCCGCCATGCGATAAACAACAAACTGAGCTGGGACGACAAAGATAACCCGGACTTATGTTTTGATCTTTACGCAGAGAGTGTCAGAAACCTCGGTACGCCTGTGTTTCATCCCGCGCTGTTTAACAAGCTGCAGCACACCTTCGGCCAGCGCTGTAACACGCTGGTTATCCGTGATGCTGACGGGCTTCCTGTTTCCGGGGTGCTGAGTTTTTACTATAAAAACCAGGTACTTCCCTACTATGGCGGCGGAACGCAGGCCGCAAGAGAATTAAAAAGTAACGACTTTATGTACTACCAGCTGATGCTGCTTGCCCGATCTAAAGGGGCTGAAGTGTTTGACTTTGGCAGAAGTAAAATTGACTCAGGCGCCTACCACTATAAAAAGCACTGGGGCATGGAAGAGCAGCCGCTGCACTACCGTATCGCGCTGGTGAAAGCAAAGCGGCCCCCCAATCTGTCGCCCAGTAACCCGAAATATCGTTATTTCATAAAAGCCTGGCAGAGTATGCCTGTTGGCATCAGCAAGCTTATCGGACCGCGTATCTCGAAGTACCTTGGCTAAGCGACAATGGAGCAGGACAATGAAACCAGCAGTGCTATATCTTTGTCACCGAATTCCATATCCGCCCAACAAAGGCGATAAAATTGCCAGCTATCATTTACTGAAATTTCTCAGTCAGCACTTTGATGTCTATCTGGGTTGTTTTATCGACGATAGGCATGATCAACAGTATCGTCACAAGGTAGAAGCGCTTTGCCGGGATGTATGTTTCATTACGCTTCATCCGGCGTTGGCCCGCCTCAAAGGCTTACAGGCTTTGTATAAAGGACAGCCCATTACGCTGCCCTATTACTCTCATCCGGCAATGACCGACTGGGTGAATCGCACCCTGAATCAGCATCCCATTGAGCGTGCTCTGGTGTTCTCCAGCAGCATGGCTCAGTACCTACTCAATGCACGTCCCTCGCTGCACAAAGTCATGCATTTCGTGGATGTGGATTCAGAAAAATGGCGTCAGTATGCGCAGAAAAAACACGGTGTTGCCAGTTATCTGTACCAGCGTGAGTACCGGACACTCGCAAAGTTTGAAAAAGCGATCTGTGCCGATTTTGATGTCAGCTGCTTTGTCACTGAAACAGAGCGGCAGTCGTTTGCGGCCATGGTTGAACCCGCCTTACAAAATAAAATTCATACGCTGGAAAACGGCATAGACAGCCGCTATTTCTCTCCGCAGGCCGATTTCAGCCCTGTGACCGAACATCCGCTGCAGCACGATAATTATGTGGTTTTTACCGGCGCCATGGACTATTGGGCCAATGTGGATGCCGTCACCTGGTTTGCCCGCAAAGTCTGGCCGAAGGTTCTAAAAGAACACCCTTACGGTAAGTTTTATATCGTCGGTTCATCGCCTTCGGCCAGCGTCAGGGCGCTGAGCCGACTGCCCGGCATAGTTGTCACCGGCCGGGTTGATGATGTGCGTCCGTATCTGTTGCATGCCAAAGCCGCCATCGCGCCAATGCAAATCGCACGTGGTATCCAGAACAAAATATTGGAAGCGATGGCGATGGAAAAACCGGTTCTTACCACACCACAGGGTATGGAAGGGCTTGAGCACTACCCGGGCAATTATCCTGCCAAGGGCAACGTAATGACCGACAACGTAATGGAACAGACACTGTATGTGGCAGAAGAACCACAGGATGTCACCGACTGGGTATGCGAACAATTAGCTCGCCCAGTACGTGCGGCCACACTGTCAAGACAGTGGATTGAAGACAATTTCAGCTGGGATGCCAAGTTATCACCAGTACTGACGTATCTTGAGGCTAAACATGTCTGACCGGATCGGGTTTCGCCTGGCATTCCCTGTTATCGGCTGGTTATGGCTGTTCTGGCCGTCACTGAGCAATATGGTGAATGTCTGGGCCAATTCTAAAACCTATGAGCATTGCTTTCTGGTTGTGCCAATCTGTCTCTGGCTGGTATGGCGAGAGCGCAAGGTCATTAGGCCATTGCGCCCGTCTGTCAGTTGGCTGGCGGTAGCATTACTTGCCGTATCATGCTTTCTTTGGCTATTGGGCCGGGCGGCAAGTATCGGGTTATTTGAACATATCGCCGCCATTGTGAGTCTTCAGTTATTGCTGTGGGCGGTATTGGGCACCGCCATCATTCGCCGTTTTTGGTTCCCTTTGCTGTATTTACTCTTTGCCATCCCCTTTGGTGAAAGCCTGATTCCCAAACTGCAGATCATCACCGCCGATCTTTCAGTCTGGCTGCTGAATATCAGCAATATCCCTGTCTACCGGGATGGCTTATACCTGACCATTCCCAATGGTCGGTTTTACGTGGCAGAAGCCTGTTCAGGCATCCGTTTTCTGATGTCCAGCGTGGCATTAGGCACGTTATTCGCCTACTTACAGTTCACCAAAGTCTACAAGCGCACACTCTTTGTGGCCTTTTCGTTTATCTTCCCGATCATTGCCAACGGTATCCGGGCTTATGGCATTGTGATGATTGGGTATTTCAGCAACATGGAATATGCCGCCGGGGCGGATCATCTGGTTTACGGCTGGCTGTTTTTCAGTGTCGTCATTCTGGTGATCTTTTTTACCGCCAGTCTGTTTTCTGATCAGCAAGCCCCATATGTCAAATTGCCGCAGCAACCGTCTGCGCTATCAGCTCGCCAAACATGGGGGGCACTTGGCATGGTTGCCCTGATTTTTATTGCGACCGCCTTGTGGAAGCAGCAGCTTGACCAGGGCCAGCCCCTGCTGTCCAGCCAGCAAACTGACGCCATGAATCCGCAGCCTGTCATGCTGACCGAATGGGGGATCTCATTCCCGCATGCCGAACGTAGCCAGCGCCAGAGCGCTGCGGACGGAAAGGCAGAACTCTATACCGCCCGCTATAACATCTGGCAACGGGATGGCGAGCTAATCAGCAGTACCAATCAGCTGTTCAATAAAGACATCTGGTCGGTCGACAATAGCCAATCAGTGACGTTACCCGCCGGTATTCATGCCAAGTCGATGACTGTATCCAATGCGAAGGGAAACAGCATGCGGGTTATCTATTGGTACTGTGTGAATGCGTTTTGCAGCAGTAATCCGCTGGCTATCAAGTTGATGAAAGCATCTTATCGTCTGGCCGGACAACAAGGCGTCTCAGGTGTCTTTGCAATAGCAAGCACTGAGCTGAGCGATAACCAGATAAAAGACATCATTGATGTTGGCACAAACAAGCACAGCGTGATCTTAAAAAACAGCCACCAGCGGTGATGAAACCATTATCAGGGAGAGGGTTATGTGCGGTATTGCGGGTATTTTCAACGTACAACATTCAGGCATTATTGACACTCGGCTGTTGCAGCACATCAACCGGATACAGCACCATCGAGGCCCGGATGATGAAGGCTATTTCGTCGATGATCTTGTCGGGCTGGCCCATCGCCGTCTGTCTATTATCGACCTGTCCGGCGGGCATCAGCCGCTGTTTAACGAAGATAACACGGTCGCGGTTGTCTTTAATGGCGAAATTTACAATTTCAAAGCCCTGATCAAAGAACTGAAAAATCTGGGTCATCAGTTTCGTACCGTCAGTGATACCGAAGTGATAGTCCATGCCTGGGAACAATGGGGGAAAGACTGCGTCAGCCATTTTCGTGGCATGTTTGCCTTCGCTATCTGGGATAAAAACACCTCGACCCTCTTTCTTGCCCGGGACAGGCTGGGTAAGAAACCGCTTTTTTACAGCCTGACAGCCAAAGGGCAATTGGTTTTTGCCTCCGAGCTGAAAGTATTGCTAGCACATCCTGATGTGTCCCGCACTCTGCGCGACGAAATGGCCGAAGAATACCTGATGTTCGGCTATATTCCAGACCCGTTCACCGCTTATAAACACATATTCAAGCTCCCTGCCGGGCATTATCTTCAACTGACGCCGGGTGCCGCTATTACGGCCAGTGCCTACTGGGATCTCTCTGCACCAGCAACAGTCCTCAGCTGGCACGATACGCAGGAGGCACTGGTTGATCAACTGCTGGACGCTGTCAGAATCCGCATGGTGTCGGATGTGCCTCTCGGTGCCTTCTTGTCAGGCGGGGTGGATTCCAGTGCTATTGTGGCCCTGATGTCGGGCCTGCAATCCAATCCGGTGAACACCTGCGCCATAGGGTTTGATCAAGCTCAGTTCGATGAAACCCACTATGCCCGCAGCATTGCTGAGCAGTATCAAACCCTGCATCATGATCGCCAGATCAACGCAGACGATGTCAGCTTAGTGGAAGTGCTGGGGCGGCTGTACGATGAACCGTTTGCAGACGATTCAGCACTGCCAACCTATCTGGTATGCCAGCTGGCCCGGAAACAGGTCAAAGTGGCTTTGTCCGGCGACGGGGGAGACGAAATCTTTGCCGGCTACCGTCGCTACCGGTTTCATCTGGCCGAGCAGAAAGTCAGGGGGATGATACCCTCTTCCATTCGTGAACCGGTGTTTGGCATGTTGGGTCAGATATACCCCAAAGCCGACTGGGCGCCACAGCGCTTCAGGGCCAAAACGACCTTCCAGTCGCTGGCAATGAACAGTGTTGATGCGTATGCCAATACGATCTCAAAACTCAGGTTCGCTGACAGGCAGCGACTGCTCAGTCCGGCCTATCGCCATCAGCTCAATGGCTATACAGGGAACGATATTCTTCGCCGGCATGCCCTCAATGCGCCTACCGACGATCCGCTGAAATTGATCCAGTACCTCGATCTGAAAACCTGGCTGCCCGGCGATATTCTGACCAAGGTGGATCGCGCCAGCATGGCCAATTCACTTGAAGTACGTGCCCCCCTGCTCGATCACCAGCTGCTGGAGTGGGCGTTTCAAATTCCGAGCCAGGATTTGATCCGCAGACAGGAAGGCAAATTCTGCTTTAAGAAAGCCCTGGAACCTTATCTGCCCAAAGATATTTTATATCGCCCTAAAATGGGGTTCAGCATGCCGCTGGCCCATTGGTTTCGTACCCAGCTCCGGCCGATGCTGCATACGCAGATCTTATCTCCCGTCATGCTGGACTGTGGCTATTTTAATCCGCATCAGCTGCGAAACATTGTGGCTGAGCACGAAAGCGGCCAGCGCGATCATGGTGTCGTGCTCTGGAGTTTACTGATGTTCGCCCAATTTATGGAGAGGCAGGCATAGTGAAAATTCTCACCATTTCAACACTCTACCCGAACGCGAGTAATCCCAGGCACGGCATTTTTGTCGAAACCCGGCTGCGCCAGTTAAAAAAACATTACCCGCAGACAGACATTACTGTGATAGCACCTGTGCCCTGGTTCCCGTTCAGTCACCCTGTGTTTGGACAATACAGCGACTATGCGTCTGTCCCCTATACTGAGAGCCGCTATGGCATCCGCATTTATCATCCGAGATATCTGGTTATCCCTAAACTGGGAATGTCACTGACCCCGTCGACGCTGGCCTATTCCCTGCACAAACAGATTGCGCGCTTAATGCAGCAAGGGTTCGACTTTGATCTGATTGATGGCCACTATTTTTACCCCGACGGGGTGGCCATTGCTTCGGTCGCCAGCACCTTAAACAAACCGTTTACCATGACGGCAAGAGGGACAGACATCAATCTGATCCCCGCCTACCCCAAAGCCCGAAAACGTATTCAGCAGGTTTTATCGGTCAGCAACCACAACCTTGCAGTGTGTGAGGCACTGCGGCAAAGCATGATCGAGTTAGGCGCAGTACCGGATAAAGTCAGCACACTGAGAAACGGGGTCGATCTAGAGCTGTTCAGTTTCAGCGACGAAAGCCAGCAACCCGCACTCAGGCAGGCACTGAACCTGCCGGTTAATGTACCTGTCATCTTATCCGTCGGTCTGCTTATAGAGCGTAAAGGCCACCACTTAGTCATCGAAGCCCTGCGTCACATTCCGGATGCCCTGTTACTGATTGCCGGCACCGGCCCGAAAGCAAAAGCACTGTCCGCCCTGGCCAAACAACAGGGTGTTGCCCAGCGGGTACGCTTTCTGGGCAAGCTCAGTCAGGAAGAATTATCCGCCTATTATGGCGCGGCTGACTTACTGGCACTGGCTTCAGACAGAGAAGGCTGGGCAAATGTGCTGCTGGAAGCCATGGCTTGCGGCACACCGGTTGTGGCCACCAATATCTGGGGGACACCTGAAGTCGTCCGTAAGCCCCAGGCAGGCACATTGGTTGAGCGCAATGTCACTGCCATCGCCGAGGGTATCCGCCAGTTGCTGAACAAGCCTTTTGCCCGCGCTGACACTCGTCATTACGCCGAGCAATTCGACTGGTCTGCCACCTCTGAAGGTCAGTATCAGTTGTTTAATCGTTTGATTAAGGACGCATCATGAAAATTCTGTATCACCACAGGGTCGCTTCCAAAGACGGCCAGTATGTCCATATTGATGCCATCATTGGCGCCCTTCGTGAACAAGGCCACGAAGTGGTGGTCGTCGCACCGGCTGTGTCCGGTCAGGCCGACGTTGGCGCTAACGGCGGCTGGGTCAGCAAAGTGCGCCAGATGCTGCCCCGTTTTTGCTGTGAGATCCTGGAATTTGGCTACAGTGCTTATGATTTCGCCAAGCTGTGCATCACTTTATACCGGGAAAAACCGGATGCCATTTATGAGCGCTACAACCTGTTTCTTCCCACCGGGATCCTGGCTAAGCAACTGTTCAATGTGCCACTGGTATTAGAGATCAACGCCCCATTATTCGATGAGCGCAATGCCTACGGCGGATTGTCGCTCACCTGGCTGGCCCGCTGGTCAGAATTGTTCACATGGCGTAATGCCGATCATACCCTGCCGGTCAGTCATGTGCTGGCCGGCTATGTTCAGCGCGCAGGCGTACCTGAGCATGCCATCAGTGTTATTCCCAATGGGATAGACAGCCGCTTATTTCATCCTGTTGTCGGCAAGGAGAAACAACCTGAATTTTCGGGTAGCCTGGTGGTTGGATTTGTCGGCTTCTGCCGCGAATGGCATCAATTAGAGCACGTTTTGTCACTGATCGTTGATTTTAACCGGCAGCGGAACATTGACGATCCGGAAGTGAAATTCCTGATCGTCGGTGGCGGCCCGGTTCTGGATGAGCTCAGAAAACAGGCACGCACTCTCAGGGCCGAGCACCAGATTCACATCACAGGATTAATTGATCGCCAACATATACCGGACTGGCTCTCTCAGATAGATATCGCCCTGCAGCCGGCCGTCACCCCCTGGTGTTCACCGCTCAAGCTGATCGAATACCTGGCATGTGGCAAAGCCATTGTCGCGCCCGATAGCGACAACATAAAAGAGCTGCTGACAGATGGCGACAATGCCCTGCTGTTCAAAGCAGGTCATTTAGCCGATATGCTGGAGCAGATTAAGCGTTTGTTGTCCGACGAAGCACTCCGCCAGCAGTTAAGTGACAATGCGGCGGCCAGCATTGCCAGACAACAGCTGACCTGGCCGGATAATGCACAAAAAATCGTCGGTATTTTTGAGTCGTTGATTGTCAAACCCTGAATGGTGCCGGGAAAACACCATGGGTAACACAACTGATTGATCCGATATTCAGAACATTAAGTGGAAGACATGCCTTGTAACTGAGAAACCGGTTTTCTTCGCGCTTGCTGGCTGACCATCACTCTCACCTGCATACTTAAGGCCGCCATTGCTGCGGCTAATACCCAGAAAAGTTCAAGATACGCCAGCGAGAGCGCGGCCCCTGCCGTGCAATAGCCCAGTAAAGACACCTGCATCATGCGCGCCAGATCAATCTGCCAGTGGTGAGTATCATTCCATGGCGGTCGCCCCAGTGTCACAATGACCCAGCGCATTTTCAGAAACAACAACAGAATAACCAGCATGAACAGAGTGAACCCGAAAAAGCCGTGATCACCCAAAACCTGAAAATAAATACTGTGCGCGGCCCAGCTTTCTTCTCCGGGGGGCGGCGTTTCAATAATATCTATTTTATAGATATCCAGTGCGAGCCTGTCCCACACCGGCTGAAAATAGGTGGCTTTAAATCCGGCTCCCAACACCGGCCGTTCCAGCGCCATCAAAGTGTGGATTTTCCACGAAGTCAGCCGGTTAGTGAAAGAAGAATCCTGAGTCGCCGTTTCTATCGTTTCCATCCTGTCATACCACTTGTCCGGTAACAGCAAGACAGAAACTGAAACGATAATTGCCACGCCAAATAATGTCAGAACTTTTTTGTTACTTCTGAACCAGAAGTAACAGCCAATCACAGCCAGAGCAAGCACGCCTCCTCTGGAATAAGTGCCCAGCACAGACAACACACACAGCACTAACATACCTATCAGCCCTAAACGGATCCACCTTTCCTGGACGGACTTTAACTGATAGATACATAAAGGAATCACCATACATAAAGCAGCGGCAAGGTGGTTATTGTCTGAAATCAAGTGACCAGTTGGCCCCTGGATTTTATGTCCGCCTAAACTGGCCAGGAACTTCAGCCCTTCCACGGCACCAAAGAAGCCCACTGACATCAATATCCCCCACAACAGCATTTCAAACTCATGCTTTTGCCGGATGATTAATGCAATCATGATGAACAACAGGAAGATCTTGGAAAATTTCTCCCATTCCGGCCAAACCAGTTCAGGAAAAATAATGGTGTTGTAGGTGGTTAAACCGGTATGAAGCCAAAACAAAATAGCAATGAAGACAACCCCGTCAAATATAACCGCGGGCTTCTTCCTGGAAAAAAGGTAAGTTATCAGCGTCAGCAAGGCAAACACACTGTTGTAACTGATCGGCTTGGCAAACCCGTAAACCCAATAGGCCGGCACAAATAAGCCCGACCACAACCAAAGTGACACTGCGATGTAAGAGCGTCTCAGAGCAAAACAAGCCAGGATCAGGAAAACGCTGATTAAGACGACATCTCTCATTTTCCAGCTCCCTAACGTCGATGCTTAGAATTTTTTTGCTGTTTTGCTAAGTATTCTTTGTATTCTTTGTATTCTTTGTCCTGCCTTATTGAGCGTACACAAAGATATACCAAGACAAACAGACCCATCGAGAAAAGGATTGATTCCACTGTTCAACTCCTTATCTGAGCGTGTGAAAAGCTCAGATCGTCTGGGCTTCCAGCTGGCATATTTAACAGATATTGTGACTTTTTTAACCACTCCTTTCACTATAGTTCCTGATTAACGAACCAACAAAATTTTGACTATGAATAATTTGTCATCAGTGACCCGAACAGATCTTAACAGTTGCAGTAGATTATTATGCAACTAATTAAGTCACTCTCAATCGCTATAGAGAAAATCCATCCGCTCTTCTGCCGTCACTGACGTTAATCAAACATAGGGGTTCTGATTATTTTTCCTATTTTAGCTTGTATACTTCGATACTCCGGAATCACTCTGATTGAAACCGGCAATAATGCCAGCATAGAAACCGAATACACTAATACACCTGTTACTATACCCAGGAGTAAACCCCAGAAATGACTGTCTATTTCAGATACCACAGAAATAACGCTGAAATACATCAATACTGAAACAGAAAACGGCACAAAAATAACGGGCAATAAACGGCTGGCCTGCAGCCTGATCACAAGCAAGAACACAATTGTCACACACACCAGAAATATACCGCCAACCAGTAAGCGAACAAAAGACAGGCTGTCAGGATCGTCGTAGCCGCTACCATAAAAACTGCCAATCACTAACAAAATTGCCAGACAATCGCACTTAAATAACAGTGGCATCCTGGATTTTAAGATCAATACCGTTTGTATTAACATATACATAGTCATCACAATCATTAAGAATGACAAATTCTGCATGACTGGAATAACGTCAATCCATTTTTCTCCGAGAACGACATAGACAAAATCCTCCGCAATGGCGCATACCCCAAAAGACACAGGCATAGCAAGAAACATTAACAATGCCATTTGCGAATACAATCTTTCTTTCAGTAAGCTGTCCTGATCTTTCAGTTTTGAAAACACGGAAAATGCTCCGTGATTCATCGGGGCCAGAAAGTCAGTAAAAGGCAGCCAGGAAAACTCCTGCCCCATATTATAAAAACCGACGTTGCGGCTGTTAAGAATATTACCCAAGAGCAGCATATCTACCCTGGAGCGCATATAACCAGACACAGAAACCAGATACAGCCATTTAGATATAACCCACTGTTCTTTCCAGTACTGTGTGCACCAGCGGGGCCGAAAAGGACAAAGAATATAGCTGGTGAACACTTCAATCACGGCCATCAATATAACACCGGCAATTAAAGCCCAGTAATTACCGATAATTAACGCAACCGCTATGGTACACACACTACCGAGTGTTTTCGCTACCATTAGCATCATGGTTTCCATTTTAAAATTGAAGTTTTTTTCGAACAGATCCATACCGACATTATGAAAAGCAAGAATAACAGGAATAATACTGACAACACGAATGACCACTGCTATCTCTGGCTCACTGGTGTAAACAGCTACCCAGTCTGCCGACAGAAATAAAAAAAACGCAGACACGATACGAAACAGCAGATTCAAAGACCAAATACTGTGCAATTTATTTTCATCAGTCATATCTTCCATCAGCACATATCTTTTGGTCCCCACCGTTGATAGTGCAATGAAAAAATACACAAAAAACATAGTGAACCCGGCGATACCATAATCTTCCGGCGACAGTAAACGCACAAGCACCAAGGTGCTGATCAGCCCGATACAGCGGTTATACCAAATAGTGATCATAGACCACTTAGCACCCGAAAAAATCGCCTGGGAATACTGATCTGCCATAGGTTTCTGCCTTATCCCTGGCTGACTGCCATGTCTTTCGCCAGGACAATTTCACCGTTCAGCTCCCGCAGAAACCACTCAATATAGCGCCGTGTGGTGTATTTTAGTCGCTCGCAATCTTTGGTGGTGGGCACATAAGGTGTCATTCCGGCCACCAGACTGGGGGAGTGAAAAGACAGTACAAACACGTCTTGCCCAATTGCCATCTGAGCTTGCGTGATGGCCTGAAGCTGGGAGAGATCATTGCCTTCCGGCGACAGGCGGTGCCTGCTTATACGAAGAGCCTTTGCAATGAAACGGGTAAGGTATTTGCTATTGAAGGTGCGGCACCAGGCCGGACACTGATTGGCCTTTTTTGCAACCTGCTTGGAAACGGATAGCCAAGAACTGGTATGCGGAATATGCCGAATCGCATTTTCAACAAAAAGGGCATTGGTATATTCACTGAAATCAGGCCCTTGCTGATGGCTGAAATCACAGTAAGCACTGATACTGAGATCGACCTGATAACCCAATGTGCGCAAATGTTCACTGGTAACAGGGCCAAAACCGTATCGTCCCGCCAGATACGTAACCGGAGATACCCCTGACACCGCCTGTATTTTTTCTGTCAGCCTGCTTATTTTTTCATACTCAAGATCCGGTGCCAGATTACAGGGATAAGACTCAAAGTCGGTCACAGACTGATCATGAGAGACATTGGGCGGATTCACCCAGGGGTGCAAATGCGCGGCAAATTCAACACACTGCGCTGCGTTGCTTTGGTAGTGGGCTATCACTTCCCTGCCTCCGGCACTTTCAACAAACGGATAGTCCATGGCCAAGGTGATCTTAGCGCCAGTCTCAATCAGTTCCCCCATAAAAGGGATCAGGGCATGATGGTGCGTAACGGCAGTATTTCGGCTATTAAATCCCTGATCCCAGTCAAATTCTTCCTCAGCATGGATCACTACCAGTAGTTTAACGTCCATCTTTTCTCCTGATTCGCTGCAATGCCAGCCTGCAACGCCACCATTTCTGAACTCACCGAACGCTTTATCCGAAAGCGGCATTTCGCTGATGCAGTACGCTGATAATTAGGGGTTCTGCTAACCGTGCTTTCCCCAGACAGCCTCCGGGGCTCGTTACAATCAACTTCAGTAACTTGCAGCCTGAGTCACTTGGCATACCTATGTTAAAAATGGCACATGAAGCACAGAGCCACCATGCCAGATCATAAAATTGTCTTATCTGCCACCTGAATAATTTCAAAACAGCTATCTGGGTTTCGCCTCAGTCAGCCTGGCTAACTACTTACATTTTCGGTTTTTCTGCTTTCCTAATCTCAGTGCTGTAACCCAATCTCTACCCACATTCAGTCTTGTATTACCGACTAACTATGGCGGATTTGTGGTACTTGCTTCACCCGATGTCAACATTCTTACCTATACTCGATCTTGAATATTGTTTGACGTTAATCACACTTTTAAAGCAGATAATAGCCGGGAGCTGACTGATGATTTCGAAAGGAATAAAAACATATCTCGCGACAATCGGTGTTCTCGCTCACGTGATCCTCCTTGTTGCCGGTGTGTATCTGGTTAAACACTGGAGCGAACAAAGTCAGACCCTGCCCGCCGCTTTGCGCCAGTCAGTTAGTCACATTGAACAAGAGTTTCCAAGCCTGGCACCTGTCAATCAGGCCGTTGCCAGTGTGGCCAGCAACCTCGCCAGTCCTTCCTATTTCTGGCGCGAATTTGATACAAAATACTGGCCATCAGTCGGGCCTGACTGGTCATCATCAGGCCCTAAGCCAGAACCGATCAAGCCCGCTTCGCTCGGTACCCTCTGGGTATCTGATGAACAAAGCTTTGAAAAAGCACTGGAAGATGTGTTACCCGGCCAGGACATTGTCGTGAAAAAAGGCACCTACTTTTTCAGCAGCAAGCGCCTTAATATCAGCCAGATTACACCCTCTGCATCGCGTCCCGTAGTATTGAGGGCAGAAGAGCCGGGTACCGTTCTGCTGCAGCTCGACGGGCTGGAAGGCATTGTGATTAATCAGCCCTACTGGACGGTATCAGGGCTGACCTTTAAAGGTGTTTGTCCCACCCCTTCCGATTGCGATCATGCGCTGCACATTGTTGGCGATGCCGATCACAGCCTGGTGCAGAACAATGTCTTCATCGATTTCAACGCCGCCATCAAAGTCAACCGGATGGCAAACAAGTTTCCTGATAACGGCATCATTCGTCGTAATCACTTTTACAATACTCAGCCAAGAGACACCTCGAGATCTGTCACTCCCATAAATCTTGACCATGGCAATGCCTGGAGTATCGATCGCAACATCATTCGTGATTTCATCAAGTCCGGCGGCAATCAGGTCAGCTATGGCGCTTTCATGAAAGGCGGCAACGAGCAAGGCATCATAGAAAACAACCTGGTTATCTGTAACAGCACCAGCCGGAAATATGATGGTTATCAGATTGGCCTGTCATTAGGTGGCGGCGGTATGGAGCAGGAGAATCGGCGGGGACAACTGACTTTCGAAGGGGATAGCCATACAGTACGTAACAATATCGTCCTGCACTGCAATGACGTGGGTCTTTACATTAATAAATCCAGTAATTCACTGGTCAACAACAACATTTTCTATCATACCTCGGGCATCGACGTCCGGTTTGCTCAGTCCAGCGCCGAGCTGATTAATAACATTGTGAGCGGCAAAATACGGGAACGCGACCAGGGTAAAGCGTCGGCCTCCCACAATCTGATTCTTTCCCCTGACTATCTGACCGAAAAACAAAAACTGGATGATTGGTTTACCTCGCCAGCAATAGGTAACTTCTCGCCCAAAGACGATGCTATCAAAGCCAAATTAACCCGCAGTGCCACTGAGTATCCCGTGACGGCCAAAGGGGACAGTATCTCGGACTTTTGTGGCAACCCGATCAATGTGCAGGACACCTTTGCCGGCGCCTTTAAGGACAGTCAGAACTGCTTTCGGACAACACCCGACGCTTCAAAGCACGAATAGCTTTCTTCACTGAATAGGTAAAATGCGGATAGCGGAACTGACTGATCGCCAACCGGCACTCACGGTTGGCGAAGGTTTTTTTGTAACGGGCAATCCCGCCCATGAAATCGTACCCCAGCGCCCCATTTTCCCAGGCATCCTGGATCAGCAGATAGTGCGCAACCAAACCGGGTTTCAGGTGATTATCGCCCGAGCCATAATTCAGCGCACTTAAATAGAACAGTACCCAGTTGGCATGGTGAAAATTATAAATCACCCCCAGATCGTCTTCCCCGGCCTGCAGGTGGTGAATGGCAATCCGCCCCTGAGGCAGCCCGCGGCGAATCAGCTCATGGTGAAAATGCAGAAAACCAGGATTTGCAAAACCACTTTGTTCTGATTTGCTGCCCCAACGACTGAGATGATATTCAGCCGCATGATTGAAAAGCTCAAGTCCCTGAGTGACAGAAGAAGCCGTGGTGATTTTCACTTCGCCCAGCGCATTGTACTTATTCAGGCTGCGCTTTATCTGATACCTGGCATTTCGCGACAGAAAGCTATCAAGCGTCTGCTGCTTGTCCTTCAGCGGGCCAAAATCCAGCGCAAAGCCGACCGACTCCCACACCACCTCTTGTTCTGCAAATGCCTGTTTTTCTGCAAGTGCCAGCCCGGATAAAACGGCCTGCTTATCTGCCCTTTCGCTACCACAATGCGCCGCCACAGACTGTGGTCCGTTACTGACAAAATCCACGTCCAGACTGGCGCCAATCTCAAAGAGATCTGTCCCGTTCATTTGCGACATCACACAGGCTGTCATTAATGGACGAACGGTATTGGCCAGCGTCTTGTCCATCAGAAAATCGTTATATTCAATCCAGATTTGATCCTGTGAAGGAATACCTGTCCGGTGAAGGCAAAACTGTCTGCCATAGGACAAACCAGCAATCTTTTTCTCTTTAATCACGATAATGCCCAGGCCGACAATTTTGTCCTCTTGCCGGGCAAGAACAACACAACAGTTGTCCACAAAACAATCCAGCCATGTCCCTATCCAGAGCCAGGACAAAAACAGGTTCGGTTCAGCCTGCTCCTCAAGCGCACACCAGTGTCCTGCTAACCACTTATGATCGGGGTTAACAATCCATTCGCACTGTATCGAACTGTTTTTGCTTTCCATTTTTCTACCCTGCGCCGTAATTTATCCGTTCGCATCAAGCATAGCAGAGCAAAGGGCAACGCACTTTTCAGGTACTTTAATGGCTATTTTTATCAGCACAGTGAGTACAAACAGACGTTTTATGTCAAAGCGATTGGCCGCAGTGTCAAAAATGTGACTATCCTAAAAAAAGTCCATCTGAAAATTCTGACAGGGATGATTATGGCTTTTTTACCTCGCACCACCTTTCATGTGCTGGCACTCGCTGGTGTTGTCGCTGTCACACTCACAGCCTGTGGTGAACAGTCTGTCGATGAGTACATGGCCAAAGCCGATAGCTATCTAAGCAGCAATCAAATCAATGCTGCAGTTATTGAGCTGAAAAATGCCATACAGCAACATCCTGATGCCAATCAGGCCCGGCTGATGCTGGGTAAGATTTACCTGGACCAGGGCGATTATGCCAGTGCTGAAAAAGAATTGTATAAAGCACTCAGAAGCGCCGACGAGCAGGACGCGATTGAACCACTGCTTGCCCAGGCCTATCTGGCCCAGAAAAAAACAACGGATATCATTGACCTGGCCAAACGGCCCCGCAGCCAGCAAGCTGAAGCACTGGCAGACATTTACGCGATAGAATCACTGGCTTTGTTGCTCGATAACGATCCCGATGGCGCTGAACAAGCCTTTCAGCGAGCCGAAAAAACCGGACAGATCACGCTCTACACGCGCCTTGCCAGAGCCAGCTTAGATGCCACCAGAGAACTCAATGATACTGCACTGAGCCAGGTCAGCAATATAGTACGAGTGTATCCCGCCAGCAGTGATGCCTGGCTGCTGAAAGGCCATATTGAAACCAGTATGGGTCATAACAAAGCCGCAGCAGAGAGCTATCGCAAAGCTGTAGACACCGCCCCGAAAGCCTTACAAAACACCCTGTATCTGGCACAGGCGCTGGTGAAAACAGAGCAGTACCAGGAAGCAGAAAAGTATGTCGATAATCTGCTGACGGTATTAAGCGGTCACGTACTGAGCAATGAACTGAAAGCCACCATTCTTTACGCCGAAGAGAAACAGAGTGAAGCAAAAGTCCACGCCGATTTAGCCATCCGAAACGGTTCCAGAAATCTGCCCACTTACCTGATTTCGGGTGTCGTTGCCTATAACCAGGGAAATTATGAACAGGCCAGTGAGCGATTTGAAAAAGTCGCGCCTTTTGTCTCGCAAAACCATATGATCCAACGCCTGTATGCCTCCAGCCAGCTTAAGCTGGGTGACATTGAAGGTGCCATGCAAACCATGAATCAATTCGATGCCACAGACAAAGCGAGCAGCGACTTTATCTCAGATATGAGCCTGGAACTCGCCAAAATCGGCCGTAATGATGCCGCTATGTCTCTGGCAGAAAAAGCCAATCATAACCCAACCACCAGCAAGCAGCTTCGCTTAGGATTGCTTCAGTTAGCCAGTAATGATACGACGGGGGTCGACACTCTCCAGCGCATTCTCGATACCGACCCGTCCCTCGCAGAAGCGAATTTGGGTCTTGCCTATTATTACTTAAAACAAGGCCGGGCCAACGAGGTCAAACAACTTGTCACTGCCTGGCTTGAACGCAATCCAAACGATCAGACTGCCCAGATGCTCAATGCCCTGGTGCTGCAAATTGAGAAAAAGCCCGATCAGGCGCAGGCAATCTATCAGCAGGTACTGGTAAAAGACGCCAAGAACTTACAAGCCACTTTGGGGCTTGGCCAGATTGCCGCCAGCAAAAATGATATGGACGCCGCTTTCGGTTATGCGCGCACCGCTTATTCCCATTACCCGGGAAAGAATCTGACCACCCGGACACTGTACAAATATGGTCAGCTCAGTGGGCAACTTGACCAGGCTGTATCTCTGGTTGCTTCTCAGGTCGAAGCACACCCGGATAATACCGCACTGAAATTGGATCTGGCTCGCGGTTATATGCTGCAAAAAAACCCGGACCAGGCACTCAGCCTCATGACTAGTCTGACACCCCAGCAGCAAACCGCCCAAAGCTGGCGACTGCTGGGTGATATCTATTTCAGTCAGCGCGACTACCGTCAGGCCGAACCGGCTTACACCAAATGGCTTGAGCAAGATGTACTCAGCCAGCCAGCGTATATGCGCAATATCCAGATTAAAGAATTGAACAACAAAATGAGAGATAGCCTGCAACTGGCCGAAAAGGCCGAGCAGTTATTTCAGAACACGGCGGTATTTTCGCTGATGAAAGCCGGGTTACAGCTGAAACTGGATAATGCCAGCGCCAGCCAGTCCACGTTGGATGCCCTGCCGGACAACGTAAAGACACAAGCGTACTTCATGCGATTACAAGCCCTGAATTACCTGCAGCGCAAAGACTATACCCGAGCTGTTGAATGGCAACGGCAACGCTATGCTGCCTCACCGGGGATCGCCAGCGCCAACGATGTGGCCACTGCTTATTCATTAAACCAGCAAGCTGAGGAAGCCATTGCATTTTTGCAGGGGGTCATCAAAGAATACGGTGATAAAGCCGCGCCCTTGCGCCTGACACTGGCCCAACTGCAATTTGAGCAACAACCTGAACAGGCTATCGCGCAGTACCGGCGCATTCTGGAGCAACAGCCAGATAATGTCGTGGCTTTAAATAATCTTGCCTGGCTGTATTTATCTCAGGAAAAGTATCCGCAAGCCTGCGACAGCGCTTCGAAAGCTTTAGGGTTGGCTCAGGAGCACCCACAGATTCAGGATACCTACGGTTATTGTCTGCTGAAATCAGGACAGGCCGCCAATGCACTGCCAATGCTGGAAAAAGCCTACAAGCAGGCACAGACTAACCCTGAGATCGCCCTTCATTATGCAGAAAGTCTGCTGGCAAACAATATGAAGGAAAATGCGCGAGAAGTTTTAATTGGCGTGACGACTTCCGATCCTAAGCTGCTGATGCTAAAGAGCAAACTGGAAGAACAAATCCGGCTGTAAACTCAACGCCCCGCAGTGCGGGGCGATAGGTTCACCCTATTTTCTGCCAGCGTCAAAGGACAAAAAATCATGCTTTTCTGTACCCGTCGAGTCACTCTGCTCATCGTACGAACTCTGCTCTGCCTCGGCAGCATGCTGCTTGTAACCGCGAACACACAAGCCGCATTGCCAGATGTTATTGCGAAAATTAAACCTTCAGTTGTCGGAGTCGGCACTTACAACAAACTGGCGACACCACGGGCTAATTTAATCGGGACTGGCTTTGTCGTCGGCGATGGCACACTGATTGCCACCAATAATCACGTTGTCCCCACTTCCATCGAAGTGGATACAAACACCGGCTTTGTTGTCTTTGTCGGGACAGGCACTTCACCGGATGTCCGCACCGCAACAGTCGTTGCACGTGACAGTGAGCACGATCTGGCATTACTGAAAATCACTGGCAGCCCCTTACCAAGCTTGCGTCTCTCTCCGCGGCCGGTGCGTGAAGGTGAAATATACAGCTTCACTGGCTTCCCTATAGGTGCAGTGCTCGGCCTGTACCCGGTGACACACAGAGGCATGGTATCCAGCATTACGCCGATTGCAGTACCGGCCCGTACAGCAAAAGAGCTTTCAGTTGCACGCCTCAAATACCTGAAAAACCCTTATGTTGTCTATCAGTTTGATGCCACAGCCTATCCCGGCAACAGCGGCAGTCCGGTCTACCATCAGGACACAGGTGAAGTCATCGCTGTCATCAATAAGGTCTTAGTGCAAACCAGCAAAGAAAACGCACTGAGTCAGCCGAGTGCCATCACTTATGCCATTCCCGTTCGGCACCTGAATCAGCTGTTAAGCTCACGCTATAAACCATGAGAAAACATGCTGAACCGATCTCACTGTATGTTTCATTGAAAGAGCGGCAATTACTGATATGGATATGGCTGCTATTCAGTTTGTATGCTGCTTCTATCGCAGGGCTGACCTTAATGCCAGCCGCAGAGAAAGGATCACTGGCCGACTTAGATACTTACGGCATATCCGGCCTGGATAAACTGCTTCATGTACTGACTTATATGCTTTTTGCCATGCTGGCACTTTGTGTCAGCCAGCAATACCGTTTCTACCTTACCCTGCTGATCGGACTGATGATTTTTGGCAGTCTGCTCGAAGTTTTCCAGGGCGTTCTTCATCTTGGGCGCCAGAGCTCTTTTTCCGATGCCGTGGCAAATCTTTCTGGAGTCATGCTGGGCGGATTGCTATCTTGGTACCTGGAACGGCATGCAGCCATGAAAAGCAGTAGAAAACGCTAAATGTACGCACAATCCGCGAGAGCGTGATTATTATCCGACACCGTTCCACTCACTATTCTTACAGAACAATGGAGACTTTGAATGAAGCGCGCTCTGCTCTTTTCTGCCATGATCGCAGGAGCATCCTTACTGGCAGGCTGTTCAGACAACGAAGTCGGTGACGTCAGTCTGGGCGTATTTACCACTAAAGACATCAAACTGAATGTGCTCAGTGATCCGCTGATACCAGGCGTCACCTGCCACATTGCCAGTATTGAAGCGGATCTGGATTTTTCAGATCCCAGTGATTCATCCATTTCCTGCCGGCAAACCGGTGAAATTACCCCGGAAATGATCGCCGCGATTGATAAATCGAAATCGGGTGATGTGGTTTTCAAGAAGTCGAAAAGTGTCTTTTTCAAAACCATGAAAATTCGCCGGGTGTTTGACCACGACAGCCAGACACTGATGTATCTGTCTTATTCCACCAAAGAAACATCAGGCAGCTATAAGCACAGCCTGTCTACAGTGCCACTCTGGGGAACCAAAGCGTATCAGGCACCTGTCACACCACAAGCACAGTAACTGAAATCCTTCATTCAGGTTACTGTTTACATTCAGTAACAAAAACACATGCATACTGCATCGCAGCTCTGACAATTCACAGAGCTGCTGCAGGTGTACAGCTAGTCAGTATCTCTTCCTGCTTTCTCAATGACTTAAACCGTTATTTTTGATCACTGAGTTAGATTTTTACCGCAAATTCAATACAGTAATATCTTGACGCTCCACCTAAAGCCGCATTTAATTATTTAACAAGATAATAACAACCACGGAATGGAACATTACAATGACTTTGCCTTTACAGCCAAACACATTAAGGGATTCGCTCATGACGCAAGCATTACCTCATGAACGCATGTTGAAATGGGCAGAAGAACGCCCGGATGACATTTTTCTCCGCCAGATCATCAACCGGCAGTTTACCGACTTTACCTATGCCGAGGTCGTAGATAAGGCACTACGCCTTGTCAGCGCATTACGTGCGCAAGGCCTCATGCCAGGGGACAAGCTAGGCTTGATATCGAAAAACTGCGCTGAATGGTATATCTGCGATCTGGCTATGATGCTCGGCAGTTACATCAGCGTGCCTGTCTTTCCTACGGCAGGTGCAGACACCATAGAGCACTGTCTGGCTCACAGTGAAGCCAAGCTGATTTTCATTGGTAAGCTGGATGATAACCGCGCGATCAATACCGTCTGTAACAATCTGGAAGACATCATCACTGTCAGCTTCCCGTACCCGAACACCCCAGAGTGTAAGCACTCATTCAATGAGTTAATTGACTCGCACAACCCGAGTGAAGAGCGCCCTTCCCATCAGGACAACGACGTGATGTCGCTGGTGTATACATCCGGCACATCAGGGTTACCCAAAGGGGCCATTCTCTCTTACGGTGGCTTTGCTTTTTCGGCGCAGAACCTCATTGAGCATATCGGCATCGTCGACAATGAACGTCTGTTCTCCTACCTTCCCCTGGCTCACATCACCGAGCGTGTCTATATCCTGGGCACATCAATGATGGCAGGTGTGCAGGTTGCTTTTCCTGAATCACTAGATACTTTCATTGACGATGTGAAAATGCACCGCCCGACATTATTTATTTCAGTTCCCCGCCTCTGGACTGTGTTCCAGCAACGAATTCTGGAAAAACTGCCGCAGACAAAACTGAACATTTTGCTGAAAATCCCCTTTGTGTCCGGTCTTATCAAACGCAAACTGGCTGATGGACTGGGCCTGAATGAAGCGCGCGTATTAGGCTGCGGTTCAGCACCGGTTTCACCGGCCCTGTTGCGCTGGTATGAGAGTATCGGACTCAATATCACCGAAGCCTGGGGTATGACGGAAAACTATGCCTATGGCACACTCAACCTGCCGTTTCGTAGCGACAAGATCGGCACGGTAGGCAGTGCGGGGCCGGGTGTGGACATCAAGATCGCCGAAGATGATGAAATTCTGGTGCGTAGCAAAGGCCTGTTTTCTGGTTACTACAAAAACGACATCGCAACCAAAGAAAGCTTCAATGATGAAGGCTGGCTGCATACCGGCGATCTGGGCAGTCTGGATGAAGAAGGCTTTTTGACAATTCAGGGCCGGAAAAAAGACAACTTCAAAACAGCGAAAGGTAAATTCGTTTCACCGGTTCCGATTGAAAAACGCCTCTTTGAACTTTGTGGCATTGAAATGATGTGTGTGGTGGGTTCAGGTATGCCCGCCCCCATACTGCTGGCGGTAGCGCATGCTTACCCTAATTTTGACCGGGACAGATATGCGAAAAAAGTGAGCCGGGCAATCGACACCATCAATAAAGAACTGGAATCACACGCCAAGATAAAAGGTGTTCTGATGATCAAAGAACCCTGGAGTATTGAGAACGGTATTCTGACCCCTACACTGAAAATTAAACGTCATGTGCTGGAAAAACAGTATCACGATACCGGCTGTCAGTGGCCAAAAGATCAGCTTATCCAGTGGGAAGAATAAACACCGCAACCGTCACCACGGCAACAAGTGATCGTTTGCCAGTGCAATAAAAACAACGGGCAGCTTTAAGCTGCCCGTTGTTTTGTTGAAGACAACAAAACAGTTATTCGTAATCGGCGTACGGATTTGCCGTTGGCAATGCAATGGCTTCATCAAAGGCCGACAGAGTCAGGCTGTCCTGTGTCATTGTCACCGAGGTTTCATCCATCACAGACTCACCAAAGTCATAGCGGATTTCTTCCTGTCCCTGACAAGCCTGCTGATCATGCGCCGCGGTAACACCACGCACCTTAACATTACGTGCAAGATATTCAGCGATAGCAAGCTGCCCGTATTTCTTTTGCAGCATCGCCAGGGTTTTCTGTGGCGATAGCACCAGCGCTGATGCATTGTTGCCACCAAAGCCTTTGGCATTAATGATCACGCCCTGCATATCATCACCCGCTGTGCCGGCAAAGTAATGATCCATCAAAATATTCAGATTGGACTGATGCACATCATCGGCAATATGATCAATCGTTTTAATCCCCGGAATCCAGCCGTACTGCCAGACCCCCAGAGAAGCCATCAGCTGATCGCCGGCTGCCGCACTCATAGAATGACCAACATAAGATTTAATCGCCGTCACCGGCCAGTTTTCAATGCCAAAGGTCTTTGCCACCTCGTTGAGTATGTGGCTTTCCGTAACTCGGTTTTGCGGTGTGCCCGTACCATGGGCCTGGACAAAGGTTTTCTTCACACCGTCCGGGCCAAGAATGGCCTGCGCCAGTGCCGCAGCCTTCGCAACAGTGACATAGTTGCCTACCCCCGGTGCCGAGATAGATTTCTTATTGCCGTCAGCATTGATAAATACATCGGCAGCAGAACCATAGATATTTGCCCCCAGCTTCAAGGCCAGCTCTTCTTCCATCAGCACGACAAACTGGGCTGATTCTGCCATGGTAAATCCGGCATTATCAGAAAACGGACGACATGCACGGCGGTTATCTACGGTGTCACTGTCATCCAGCGCGCAGATTTGTGCATCTTCAGCTAACGCACCCATCACACGAAAACCTTCCATGATTTCAGAGACCACAGGCGCTTCAGCGTTTCCGACAATCGCCACTTTGGCCGCACCACTTTGAATGTCTTGCATGCCTTGACGCAAATTGTACAGGAAGGTTGCACAGGCCCCCATGTTGGTGCCCGTTGTCCCTACGCTGTTAATCACATAGCCGTTGATGAAATCGGCCGGCATTTCAGCCAGCGATAAAGCCATCATTTTCGAGCTGACCCGGCCGCCGGTAAGCGGTGCGGCAACCATACCGGCTATGGATTGATCATCAATCTGCGCCAGCGCACTACCGGCATACACGGCAACCTCGTCAGGGCGGATATGGGTCAGTATTTCCGACCAGTCAACACCCAGGGAATTGAGCGCATCTGAGGCGCCATAAATGGTCAGTTGCAGTCCGCGCGGATGAAACCGTGAGTTATATAACTTACCCGGTTCAAAGCCACGGGGAATGTTGCCGCCACTGCTGACAGGAAAAGTGACATAATCAGCCAGCAGTGCATCCAGCTCACCGGTTACTGTGATATGGACTTTGCTGCCCTCTTCTTCCAGGCGCCAGTTCTCCGGCACATGCGCAGGCAGCTTTGATTTACGCAATGTGAAACAGATCTGTTCATTACCGCCTGAAATCGCTGTTTTATATTGCTGCAGTACGCGATCAGGATCGAAGGTTTCAATACGGCGGATTAAGGTGCCGTCCTTGATCGCCTCAATCACAGTGTCAGTGACGTCACCGTCTGCCAGGCCCATTCGGTGCGCCAGATCTTGCCAGGTTGAATGCATATCGCTGGCCGGCAGCATGTCTGCCAGCATACGTTTATAGCTGTGAAAACCTGAACTACGACCTGCGGCATTGATACCGCCCATTCCGACAATCAGAGGTAATTTCATTGTATGCTTCTTGCTTCATGATTTATTTGTCTATCAGATTACCAAGTTCCACTGGTATTTCACCTGGCTTTTACGCCATAATTACTGACATAAACGCCAAACCAGATCAAGAAGACGAATTTGTGTCGGCATGAGTAACCAGCTTCAGCTCAGGTTCAGAAAAAATCACCCCGTTTCTGTCTCCATTACGTTTAAAACAGAGTGCTGACTATGAAGATTGCCTTTGTCCTTTATCCGCGTGCGTTAATCACAGGTATTTCTCTTGCTGCAGAGATGCTGAGCAGTGCTGCCAGCCTGAGGCCAAAACAGGATCAGAGGTCAAAACCCGTTTCAATTTCGGTTGTTGCAGAGAGTCTTTCACCGCCAGCGGTCAAATCCGGCCTGCGGTTACAACCGGATCTGACCCTGAAAGAATCAGGACAATTCGATTTTGTGATTTTGCCGCCCATCTGGGGCAACCCGATCTCCGCGCTGAAGCAATGCCCGGAACTGGTGTCATGGCTGACTCACCAATATCAGCAGGGCGCCAAAATTATCGCCACAGGTACAGGCGTCTGCTGGCTGGCCGAAACCGGACTGCTCGATCAGCAAGTAGCAACCACGCATTGGTACTATTACGATAAGTTTGCCGCACGCTACCCGGCAGTTGTTCTGAACCGCCAGGCGTCCATTACTGTTGCGAATGGTTTGTACTGTACCGTCAGTATCAACTCGCAATCAGAGCTGATCCTGTACCTGATACGTGAGCATTTTGGCCAAAGCGTGGCGAAAACAGTCGAAACGCATTTCGGGCATGAAATTTCTCAGTCTGATCAGCAACCCTTCTATCAGATAGGCGGAGAAGTTCAGTTTGATGAGTCCATCGCATTGGCGCAGGACTGGCTCAAACGCAACTTATCCCGCCCCATCACAGCAAAAGACGTTGCAGAACAGTGCGGCTTGCCATTACGGACTTTTCAACGCCGGTTCAAAACCCAGGTCGGCCAGACTCCGCATGAATATTTGCAGTCTTTGCGTATGGAAGCGGCACAAATCCTGTTGCGGGACTTTGGGTTATCTGTTCAGGATGTCGCAGAACAGGTCGGTTACCGTGACGCCCATCATTTCAGTACCCGTTTCCAGCAACAGTTTACGCTGAGCCCGTCTCAGTACCGCCATATGGTCAAAGCGAAGATATACCAAGCCTGAATTACTCACTTATGAGATTCCGCATCACTTAATTGCCGGATCAATGGTTTAGCCCGCATCCCGGTCACACTGATAGTCACCCAGTCGCTATGCTATTAGTAACGAACAATTCAATAAGATCTCGAGTTGAACTGGGTAATGCCTGTCTCGATGAACTGGAAAATCAAGTGATGTATGGTCGTATCCAATTGTTTTTCATACTGTTCATAGCGTACTCTGCTGCCAGTGCTCCACCAAAACCTCTGCCGACCAGCACCACAAAACTGGATAGCCGTTCCTGCCGGCTAGACCTTTACCATCTGGCCAAGAATCAGTACAACAATATTGAACCTGATTTTCAGATTGCGCTCGTCGCGGATAATGGCTTTAACCGGCGGTATGTCGCCCTGAAAGCTGATATCTCTTATCCGCTTGGCTTCGAAAACTTCAGTTATTTTCGTACCGGTCAGCCAGTTGAGATTTTTACCGCAGACTGGAAAAAGTATTACGGCAATCTGAACCTGTCAGACTCTTCCCGCAGTTACAGTATTTCCCATTTGGTCAGATTAGGCAGCACTAGCCCGCGACAAGCTTTTGACCTATTAGTCAGGCTAATCGCAGAAGATGAAGGTCGCTTTGAGTTTCGTAGTGCCAACAAGCACTATCGATTCTATCTGGAGGAAGGGCATCTGGATGATTTTCTTGATTGCCTGAGAAACCAAGTCACAAAATAAGCAGAAAAGCCGCAAGGTGTCGTCTCAGCAGTTAAAACCACAACCACTGAAATAGCGAACGCCAGCACTGTGTGCTGGCGTTCGATGTCTGGCATGTGTGAAACTTATCGGCTTTGAACCGGCTCGTACTCACCTTCAATAACGCGCCCTTTTGGCGACGTATTATCAGCTTGCGCCGCGTTGAAAGTGGCAAATTCTTTCGCTAGCTTGCGCTTGAGGAATGGCTGAGCAATAAATGCAATCAATGCCATCGTCAGTCCCATGACTGCCGCAAAGGTCAGCGCAAAGAAACCTAGAACCAGTGCGATCACACCAGTAAGGATATTTTTCATCTGTCACCTCATTATCAGGTACAGGAAACAGGACAATACCTGCATCCGAACACTCAGCCTCGCACAACAAAGTTGAATGCAGCTTGAACAGACTATGAGTTGTTAGCATTTTTTCGCTTACCACGAACACGAGAAGCCGCTTCAGATATACATGCCTGCATTACCTGTTTTCAGCCATTAGTCTTCGAGATCATTCACTTTTCTTATGCTCCATAAAAATTCTGCTGGACATGAAAACCTTTCTCATGCTGCAATATTGTTATGTTATAACAAAACAATTTGAAGGAACATGAAAAAAATCTTATTGCTCACCTTAGTGGTGGCGGCTGGCATCCTCATATTTTGGAAACCATCTTCGCCGGCCCACCAGACTCTGGCCATTTCCGGCCCGTTTGAATTTAACAGCCAGGATATGTCGAAAGACGGATATCTGTTTTCCCGCCTGCAAGTGGTGGAATCACTTGTCGGCATCAATGGACAGGCAGAACTCTATCCGCTGCTGGCAGACAGCTGGCAGCAAAGTGCAGACGGCCTGAACTGGATATTCAGCATCCGACCTGAAGTCAAATTCCACAATGGCGGCCTGCTGACGGCCGAAGCTGCAGCTCAGTCACTCAATCAGGCGCTTCGTAAGCCGGGTGTTATTCGCCAGGTGCCTATACAGTCGATTCAGGCCAGAGATAACCAGGTGATAATCACGCTGGACCGCCCATTCCGCGCTCTGCCTTCTGTTCTGGCGCACTACTCTACCGCTATCGTGATCCCCGGTTCTTTCAGCGATAGCGGTAAGATAGTGGCACTTCAGGGCACAGGTCCGTATCAAATCGAAGAGCTGCAGCCGCCACACAAAGCTAAGGCCAGCCGCTTTTCCGACTACTGGGGCCAAAAAGCACACATTGAAACCGTTGAGTATTTGGCAGGCCACCGCCCTGAAAGCCGGGCATTATTGGCGCAAAGTGGTCAGATGGATCTGGTTTACACGCTGGACCCTATCAGTATTGAGAGTCTGAAAGCCGCCAACAATCTGCAGCTGCATGTGGAGTCCATGCCGCGTACTGTGCTGGTAAAACTCAACAATGCACATCCGTTTCTCAACCACAAATCGGTGCGTCAGGCATTGAGTCTGGCGCTGGACCGGGAAGGGATTGCGCAATCGGTGCTGCGTTTACCGGGCTCGGAAGCCTATCAGCTATTTTCTCCGGCATTAGGGGCCTGGCATATCGATCAGCAAGCCACGGCTAAGCGCAACCTTGAACGGGCCAGAGACCTGCTCGCGGAACAAGGCTGGCATGCCAACGATCAAGGTCTGCTGGAAAGAGACGGCAAGGTTTTCCGTATTCAGCTTGTCACATACTCCGACCGCCCGGAACTGCCATTGATCAGTACCGCGCTCCAGGCACAATGGCGTGAGCTGGGTATTGATGTTCAGATTTCTATTGATAACTCCAGCGCGATCCCGGCCAAGCATAATGATAACAGTCTGGAAATGGCATTGATCGCACGTAACTTCGGTACCCTGGCAGACCCATTGCCTCTGCTGATGAATGACTTCGCCACTGAAAAAGGCTCAGACTGGGGACCGATGCACTGGTCTTCGCCAACCTTCAGTCACCTGCTTGCGCAGCTGGCTGCTGAGCCAGATTCAGTTAAATATCGCCAGCTGGCCCGGCAGGCTGCCGGCTTACTGGCCGATGAAATGCCGCTGATTCCGGTAACCTATTACCGTCAGATTGTTGCGGTAAACGACAAGATCAGTGACTTCTCATTCGACCCGTTTGAAATCAATTACCGGGTGTCGGAGATGCAGTTCAATGATTAAGATTCTGTTTTCTCGTGTCTGCCAGGCACTGTTTGTCGCCTGGTCTGTCGGCACACTGACCTTTGTGCTTATGCGTCTGATTCCGGGTGACATCGCTTATCGTATTGCAGCAGGACGCTATGGCTACGACTACGTCGATGCCGAAGCAGCACAAGCCGTTCAGACTGAGCTGGGGCTGGATCGCTCCGGCATTGAGTTATATTTCAACTGGCTGTGGGATCTGCTGCACTTTAACCTGGGTAACTCTCTGGTTAGCGGCGAACCTGTGGTACAGGCGCTGTCTCATCAGTTAGGTCACTCATTACTGCTGGCGGCAGCAGCCACTGGTTTGTCGCTGCTCATTGCGATTCCGGTCGGTCTGTATTGCGGGCGCCGCGTCAATCAGTGGAGCGACCATGTTGCACTGTTCAGCGCCATTATCATTAAAGCCCAGCCGGTATTTCTGATTGGCCTGCTGCTCGTTCTGGTATTCGCCTTACATTTCAACCTGTTCCCTGTGGCTGGTTTCGGCAGTCCGGAATATCTGGTGTTGCCCGCACTTGCACTGGCACTCAGTATGGCGGCCATGTCGAGCCGCATGATCCGCAACTCAACACATCAGGTGCTGAACGCTCCCTACTTTCAGTTTGCCAGACTGAAAGGGCTGAGCCACGAACAGGCTTTTACCCGCCACGGTCAGCTGAATATTGCGCTGCCTGTAATGGCTTTCGTTGGCATTCAGGCTGTCAGCCTGGTGGAAGGTATTGTGATGATTGAATCGCTGTTCTCCTGGCCCGGTATCGGCCATGCTTTATCTCACGCGATTTTTCGTCGCGATATTCCTGTGATCCAGGGTGCCGCCCTGCTGATGGGCCTGCTGTTTGTTGCCATCAATACACTGGTAGATATCTCACAGTACCTGCTTGATCCGCGCCAGCGGCTGGCTAAGCAGCAGGTGATGGCATGACAGTATTCACATCGCTATCCCGCAGTCAGTGGCTGGGTCTCTCTGTACTTGCCGCACTGATACTGTTCACCGCAATCGAAACACTGGTTTTCCGTGGCGATCCGGCGCAGCAATCGCTGTCTCAGGTTTTTGCTGCGCCGAGCTGGCAGGAACCGCTGGGCCGCGACCATTACGGGCGCAGTAACTTTGCCCGCCTTGGCAGCGCCATCACAACATCTTTGCTGATGGCACTGGTAAGTGTGGCGACTTCTGCGGCGCTCGGCCTGCTGACTGGCATCATCGCAGCATGGAAAGGCGGCTGGTGGGATAAAACCCTGTCCTGGCTGGTGAACATCTTGCTGTCGTTGCCGGGTTTGATTCTGGTGCTGCTGTTTGGCGCTATGGTGCCGGGCTCCTTTATGATCCTGTATCTGGCGATTTCACTGATGCTTTGGGTTGAATATTTCCGGGTCGTTCGCAGCCGTACACTGGTGCTGCTGCGCTCTGCGGAGATCGAAGCATCCCGCCTTTATGGTTTCGGCGTGTGGTACCAGTTCAAGCGCCATCTCTGGCCAGAGCTGAAAACAGATCTGTTCACTCTGGGTTGTTTTGGCGCCGGCAATGCCATTCTGGCACTGGCCTCCATCGGTTTTCTCTATGTCGGACTCAAGCCGCCCGAAGCCGAGCTGGGCCTGATGATGGTGGAATTGTTCCGCTATTACCAGCAGGCCCCCTGGGTGCTGATGCAGCCCATCGCGGTGGTCTTTTTATTGGTGATGAGTTTCCACCTGCTGGCACAAGGTAAGCAGTCATGAGCATACTATTAAATGTCGAACACCTCTCGGTACAGGCACAGCAGCAAATGCTGGTCAATCCGCTTTCCTTCGCATTGCGACAAGGTGAAGCCGTCACTATCCTCGGTGAAACCGGCTCAGGAAAAAGCCTGTTAGCCAATGCCATTATCGGCACCCTGCCCGGCACACTGTCGATGCAAGGGCGTATCAGTCTGTTCGGACAGGCCCAGCAGAATTTGAGTCTGTCCGAGCGGCAGAAGCTTTGGGGAAAAAAACTCTCGGTACTGCCGCAAGAGCCCTGGTATGCACTGAGCCCGCTGATGGCCGTGGGTGAACAGGTCCGTGAAGTGCATGAGATAGTCAATAATGACCCAGCGCAGGCACAATCACAGACCGAGCGCGCGTTCACCAGCGTGGAGCTGGATCAGGACATGGCGAAGTACCCGCACCAGCTCTCCGGGGGCATGGCGCAACGGGTGGCGTACCTGTGTGCAACGCAGGCAGGCGGTGAGCTGCTGATCGCCGATGAGCCAACCAAAGGGCTGGATGCCAGCCGCAAAGATCAGATCATCGGGCAACTCGTCAGCCACAAACAACGAGGCGCCGTTCTGACCATTACCCACGATATTGAAGTCGCCCAGCGCTTAGGTGGGGAAATCATAGTGATGAGAAAAGGTGTGATTCAGGAGCGCGGTCCGGCAGAACGCCTCCTGCAGCAGCCGGAATCGGCGTACGCCAAAGCATTGATTGCCGCCGATCCCCGTTTCTGGCCGCAGGCAAGACTGCCGGACACAGACCAACCGCTGATAGAAGCCGAATCGCTTACCATGCAATTTGGTGATAAAACCCTGTTCCGCGATCTGAGTTTTACCCTGGCAGAAGGTGAGATTCTCGGCATCAGCGGCGACAGTGGTTGTGGTAAATCAACACTCGCGGATCTGATACTGGGTTTACAGAGCCCCTCGACGGGGCGCATTATCAATAAACAGCAGCTCAGAACAGGTGATGCACTGAAATTGTATCAGGATCCCCCCAGCGCGCTTGCCAAAAGCGCCACGCTGCAAACTCTGCTCAATGATTTGTGCCTTCACCATCAATTGGATACCCGCAATATTCAGCCGCTGATGCAGCGACTGGCACTTTCAGACGATCTGCTGAGCCGTAAAGCAACTCAGGTCTCTGGTGGTGAACTGCAGCGCTTTGCCATTCTGCGGGCATTGCTGATGAAACCTAAGCTACTGATCGCCGATGAGCCGACATCGCGTCTCGACCCTATTACGGCGGCCAGTACGCTCCAGCTGATTGTGGAACTGACTCAGGAGGTGGGTTGTGCTTTAGTGCTTATCAGCCATGACAAAATAGCGCTGGAGAAAACCTGTCACAAGATCATTGCGTTGTAGAAATAAACCGACTCGGGAAGATTGAGACAGGTGTTGAAATCTGGCAATGACAAGGGCACACCAGATTTTAACAGTAAAGCAAAAAAAGAGAGGTCAGCGTGTGCTGACCTCTCTTAGCAACAGCAAACTAAGGCGCCGAATCGACCTCAGCCGGGAGATAATGTTTTGGCTCCAGTTTTAACCATTCAGGCAAAACAGTCCCAATCGAAATCGATGACCATGTACCGGAAATAATACCGATAAACATTGCGGTCGCGAAACCTTCCAAGGGTGCCCCGCCCATTAACCAGAGCGCGGCAACGGTGATCAGCGTGGTTCCTGAGGTCACCATGGTACGTGAAAACGTCGCAATCACCGCCTGATCATTGATATCCGGCGTCGGCGTTTGCTGTTTCGCCACCAGCATTTCGCGAATCCGGTCTGCAATAATGATCGAATCATTAAGCGAATAACCCAGAATTGCCAGCACTGCAGCAAATACCGTGAGGTTAAATTCCATCTGGGTCAGCGCAAAAAAGCCCAACACCAGGACGACGTCGTGCATCAGCGCCAGCAAGGCCCCGCTGGCCAGCCGCCACTCAAAACGGAAACAGAGGTAACCCAAAATACACAGGATGCACACCAGCAGTGCTAATCCTCCCTGCTCAACCAGATCCTGTCCGACCTGAGATCCCACCATGCTGTTGCTGATGATCTCCACCTGGCCGGACACCTGATGCAGCAACTGCTCAACATCGGGGACTGTCTGTCCTGCTTCTCCCCCTTGTTCTGGCAATGCGTAGCGAATTACCCAGCGCCCGTCAGCCCCGGACTTTGTCACTGAGGTAGAATCACCCAGCGCCGGTTTCAGCACATCCAGCAATTGATGGCTGGTGACCGATCGGCTGATCGCCGTCTCGGTCACCATGCCGCCGGTAAAATCCAGCCCCATGTTCAGACCTCTGATGGCAAAAGCTGCCAGCGAAATCACCATCAGCGCGATAGACACAATACTGGTGATGTAACGGATATTCCGAATCCGGGATTTCAAATAACCAGCCATCTTTACACCCTCACATCACGACGATTGTCGCGGCCCCAAATCAGATTAATCAATGCCCGTGAAGCAAACACGCCGGTAAACATGCTGGTCAGCAGTCCCAGCCCTAATGTCAAAGCAAAGCCCTGAATAGGCCCGTTTCCGATGGAGTACAGAATCAGTGCGGTAATCATAGTCGTGATGTTGGCATCCAGTATCGTACTGAATGCACTGCTAAACCCCAGGTCTATGGCCTGAGCTAAGCTTCGGCCTTCTGCCAGTTTGTCTTTGATTCTCTCGAAGATCAGCACGTTAGTATCCACCGCCATACCCACCGTCAGCACCAGTCCGGCGATCCCCGGCAGAGTCAGCACAGCACCCGGCAGCAATGCAATGAGGCCCAGCAGACACATCATGTTTGCCATCAGCGCGACATTGGCCACCCAGCCAAGCCGGCGATACCACAAGGCCATGAAGGTCAGCGTCAGCGCCATACCCAGTGCCAGTGCGGAAAAGCCGTTTTCTATATTTTCCGCACCCAGCGATGCGCCTATAGTGCGTTCTTCGACGATAGTCACCGGCGCCGTCAGCGATCCAGCACGTAACAGCAAAGCAAGTTGCTGCGCTTCATCCGGGGAACCCGCTCCGGTAATACGGAACTGGTTACCCAACTGCGACTGAATGGTAGCAACACTGATAACGCGCTCGCTGCGCTCGGTATCACCCCTGGCATTGGTTTTGTATTCACGGTAGACGGTCGCCATCGGCTTACCGATATGTTTGCCCGAGAAATCGCTCATGATCTTGCCGCCGGCATGATCAAGCGAAATATTCACTTCCGAGAACCCTACCTGATCCATACCTGCCCGCGCATTCACAATATGTTCGCCGCTCAGTACCGGACGTTTATTCAGAATCACAGTGCGGCCACTGTTATCTTTCAGTCTGATCACATCACCGGAACCTGCTTCGAAATCCGATCTCACTTCATAAAATGCCAGACTGGCGGTGGCACCAATAACATTTTTAGCCTGTGACGGGTCTTGCACACCAGGCAGCTCAATGCGAATACTGTGCTCGCCCTGACGCTGAACCAGTGCTTCGGTAATGCCCAGCTCTTCAATACGATCACGCATGATCTTCAGGTTCTGCTGCAGCGTCGCCGACTGGAAATCAAGCTTGTTTTGTTTGGTCGGCATTACGGTCAGGCTGTCTGAACCCCGCTTGACATCCCAACCCGGATAATGCTTTTTCACATACTGGCTGATCTGGTTCAGCACCGTGGCGTCTGTTGTCTCTGCTTTGGTATCAACGCTGAAACCATCCGTATCGTGCTGTTTGATGCGTACCCCGCGCAGATGCTCACTGCGCAGCATCTCTGTCACATCATCCATTATCGCAGCGCGCTGTTCCTGAAACGCAGTATCAAGGTCGACATTAAGCAGGAACTGCACGCCACCGCGTAAGTCCAGACCCAGCTGAATCGGGCTGAAGCCCATTTTTCCGAACCACTCAGGTGCCACGGAGACGTATGAATAGGTGATGTTATCACCTTCTTTCACCCGCTTATCCAGCGCTTCACGTGCCTTAGACTGATCAGATTCGTTATCAAAAACGATGACCATCTGATTGTTTTGCTGCTTAATTTCCTGTGCCTCAATGCCCTGCTGTTTCAGGTATCGGTTCACGCTGGCTACATGATTCAGCTCACTTCCGGCGCTGGCCGACTGGATCTGAATAGACGGCTGCTCGCCGTACCAGGTCGGAATGGCACTGAATGTCAGCATCACAACGGTTACCGCCAGCACCACATATTTCCAGGCAGCGTAATGATTCAGCACCCGTACTGATGCTCTGGTATGATTTTTCTTCATCAATATCCCCTCAGCAATGTGCCGAGTTAAAAAACAAGAAATGTGACGATGTCACTAATTTGAAAGGGACTATCAGCTGAAGTAATGGCTGTTCAGTGCCACATACATGGCGTTGGTTTCTTTCCAGCCGGAAAGACGATAAGAAGGGCGAAAATCCTGATAAGCCAGGTATCTGGGTGACTGAGCTAAACGCTGCAACAGACGGGCGTCGCTGACCGGATACCAAGGCGGAGCCAGATCAAGACGATCCGAGTCACCGTCATGAACATTGTATCGCTGCGAGATGTGCCAGCGGACAGAATGAAGAATGGCGACCGCAGAGCCAGAATGCTGTGATTGAGTTGCCGGTGCTGAATCAGAGGATTTGTTTTGACGGGAAGTCGGTTCGCTGAGAATGGCATCGATCAGACGGGATTCTGCAACGACTAAGCGCTTAGCCGTCGCTTCAGTGTCTTGACCATCCAGACACGACATCGCCTGCGCAGAGAAGAACAGCGCAAAAAACGATAACCAGAACACGCGAATAATATGCCAGGACATAAAATGCCAACTCAATAATCAACACCGCACTATAAGTCCGAGTGTGACCGCGCTCAAGTAAAATGTTGGCAACACGGGTTAGTTCGATAACTGGTTCAGCATTCTGGTCACGCTGCTAAGTTTTCACCGTCCACTCAGTCTGTTCGCTTTTCCTGATTCATGATTCGCAGTGTGTCCTGTAGCGCCCATAACAGAGTCGAGGTGGAGACACCCACCATGACAATCCCGTTTAACGATTCAATCGGCCCTAATAAACGCCAGCGGTCGGACATCACAATATCGCCATATCCCAAGGTGGCGAAGTTCACACAAGAAAAATAATAAGCCGTTGCAAAATCAGTGAACTCATCTAATCCGTAAAACAGCCAGGCCCAAACACCAATCTGTACGAGGTTGCCTATGAGCAAAAGCGTCATCACACTCATCAGCAAGAGCAAACGCGACCCCAACCGCGGGCTCTCTACCCAGACATGATGACTGACATAAAAAGATAACGACACAACCAGCAGTAAACTCTGGAACATCAGGCAGAGAAGCATGACACTGATACCCAGAATAATGTTGATCAACATGCTATCCCTCCATCTGATGGACCCCCGTCAGTTACACCTGTGCTAACGATACAGAAAACGCTGATCACCTTACGATATCGGAAAGCAATCAACTTCGCCTGCTGCCAAACCGCTTACTCAGCGGCACAGCGCTGAGTCCGTGTACATAAACGCTGATTGCCACCGTCAACACAATCACTGACATGATCTGCTCATACCCGTTGAAACCAATCGCAGCCAGAGCCATTAGCACATACAGCACCGACGCAATTCCTCTTGGGCCAAACCAGCCAATAAACCAGATGGACGGCCAGTCAAGCTTTGCCCCAAGCAGAGAAACCGCAACAGGAAGCATGCGTAAAACAGTCAGGCTAGCCAGTGCATACACAAGCTCTGTCCACCCCCAGTAAGAAACGGCATCAGGCACCATTGCCAAACCAAAGATCAGAAATATCACCAGGACAAGCTGCAAACCTTCGGTTTCTGCAAATTCCTGCATCTGATGCCGGATTTCAACAGAAATTGTGCCAAGACGCAGCCCGACTCCCCCGCAAAATGCAGCAATAAAGCCGTTCCCACCGGTGCTCTCAGCAAATGCGTACGCCAGAATAGCCATAGGTAATGCCGACAAACGTAAAAAGCCTTCATCCATCCAGTCATGACGAGCTGCATGCTCTATCAGCTTCGCGCCAAGATAACCGACGGCCAGACCCACAACAGGACCCAGAGTCACTTGCATGAACAGAAAATGTAACCACTCCGATCCTTCGCCTTTTGCTTCTGCGCTCAGGATAGCCAGACAAAACAGTATCGGCGGTAACGCGATACCATCATTGAGTCCACTTTCCACACTGATTGACTGTCTGACGTGATTCGGCACTTCTTTACTTTTAACCACAGCCTGTCCCAAAGCCGCATCAGTAGGTGACAAAATCAGCGCCATCAGTGTGATTGCCCAGATATTGTTGCCGTCAAACATCCACACACCGAGTACCGTGCCAAATAGCATCGTCAGAGGTAATCCAATCAGAAGTAAACGCGCGGGAACTCTGGACGATGAATGCGAAAGCGTTTTCAAATCAATGAGTGATGCATCAGTGAACAGTACAATTGTCAGTGCAAGTTCAGCAATCAGTGTGACCGCTTCCAGCTCTGGTGCCACGCTAAAGAGGTTCAATGCCAATGGGCTTGCAAGAATACCGATACTCATGAATACCATGGGACCGGTCAGCCAATTGCGTTCCGCCAGCTTTGAAAATAAGCCAAATGCAAACAGTAATAACGCAAAGAAAATAAGCAATTCATGGTGTTGCATTCATCCTCCCCTTCTATTGCATGAAGGCACACGCGAACAGGTTTGAGTTAAATTGTAACCAGAGTTGTAGCATTCAGTATTGCGCACTGCCTGTCATTCAGCCTTAATATGGTATGGCAGCTATTCGACAATAACTCAACAGAACGATAAGATTTCCCAAGGCTGTTTCGTTTCAATTCACTAAAGATTCGCAGCCATGAGATCAATTGAATCATTGACATCAGACAAACCACTCGCGCCATCCACCTACCACGTCCAGTCGTTATAGTGTTAAGATCACTGCAATTCATTGTGACTTTGAGGGTTGTTTTCTGAGCAGGTGAACCACCATCAGAAACATCAGTTTTTTGAGGTGTGCCTTACCCGATATTGAAAAGCGCTTTCAAACTCAAAGCACTACCATTACAAGTAAAAGGTTTATTTTTCAAATGTCTAGCACAACTATCCAATGGTTTCCGGGCCATATGCACAAAGCCCGTAAAGAAATTGAAGAAGCCATTCCAAAAGTCGACGTCATTATTGAAGTGCTTGATGCCCGCATCCCCTTCAGCAGCGAAAACCCGCTGATTGCATCTTTGCGCGGCGATAAACCGGTTATTAAGGTGCTTAACAAACGCGATCTTGCCGATCCGGAAATGACAGAGCTGTGGATTGCGCATCTGGAGAAAGAGCACAATGTGAAAGCCATGGCGATCACCACAGAAAACCAGAATGAAGTTCACAAGATTCTGGAGCTGTGCCGTAAGCTGGCGCCCAACCGTGAAGAAATGGGCAAAAACATTCGCACCATGATCATGGGTATTCCCAATGTCGGCAAATCGACCATCATCAATACCCTCGCGGGCCGATCAGTTGCCATTACAGGCAACCAGCCAGCCGTTACCCGTCAGCAACAGCGCATTAATCTGCAAAACGGCATTGTACTGTCTGACACTCCGGGTATTTTGTGGCCGAAAGTAGAAAACCCGCACAGTGGTTTCCGTCTGGCCGCTACCGGTGCCGTAAAAGATACCGCCATGGACTATATTGATGTGGCTTTCTTTACGGTGGAATATTTAAAAGACGCCTACCCGAGCCTTTTGCAGAAGCGTTACGAGCTGGAAGATGAATTACCGGAATCTGAAATTGAGCTGATGGAAGCCATTGGCCGTAAACGTGGCTGCTTGCGTTCAGGCGGCAAAGTAGATTTACACAAAGCGTCCGAGATTCTGATCAATGAGCTGCGCAATGGCACACTGGGACAAATCACCATGGAACGGCCTGAAATGATCACTCAGGAGTTGATTGATGTCGCTCTGGATAATGAACGTAAAGCGGCCGATAAAGCCAAGAACAAAGAAGAAAGACGCAAACGCTATCTGAGAAACAAGCGATAAACGCCGCATAAAAAAAGGTGCTGTTCCCCCGCTACGCGGAACAGCACCACAGTCAATCATCGACAAAATGTACCTACACTCAGTAGTCTGCAGTGGCATGGAGATCGCTTGTAATCAATGACCTGCAAGATTACAAGTTTTCACCACCACAGCCTGATCATAAGAAAGCATACATCGTGCCAACTTTTTAATTCATTGATTTTAAATAGATTATTATAATCCCTTCCGCTTACTAACCAAAAACAACCATAAAAATTTGCACTGAATAAGTGAATCTTTGCACCAAAAAGAACTACCAGGCTTCTTTTCACGAGACTAATGCTGACAATTAGGCAAAAAAGAAATTATTTTATGCTGCCAGCCTTTTCCTGGTTAAAAATCAACCACAACTATTTGATAGACAACAAATATTTACACATCTAAATAATTGGCTAAATTCTATTTTTAATACCAATAACCTATTGAAAAATAATAAACAAAACTAAAATTAACACTAATTTAACCTTATTAAACACTAACAGCTCTAAATAGCTATTTTTCCATATAATATGTGTGAGAAAAACCGGCTCTGGATATTACTTTTTCTCATTTTACCTTCATCGTTTTTCAGTCCATATTCTGCGCCATATACACAGGCATCGCCTGTAACGTCTTTGCGCAGGTCCACCCAAAGCTGTAGACCCAAACAGCTCCCCTGCAAGGCCTGCACCCTTTAATTTGGAGATTAGTGTAGTGAGTCATATCACTGCTACGCGTCAGTCCGGCGGTATTTTTGTACCGGTTGCCGGCCTGGCGATTTTTGCTATTGCATCAGGTTATCTAATGAGCCTGATCCCACTGACGTTAAGTTTTTTTGCTTTGCCTGCTTCTCTGGCCAGTTGGCTGGCCAGTACGTTTTATTTAGGATTGCTGATTGGCGCATTGCTGGTCGAAAAAGTGGTGGCTCGTGCCGGGCACAGAATTGCCTTTATCAGTTTTCTGGCACTGCTGGCAGTCACTATTGTCATTATGCCGATAGTGCCTGAACAGCTGACCTGGCTGATGGCACGCTTTGTGGCCGGTATCGCTGTGGCAGGCATCTTTGTGGTCGTTGAATCCTGGCTTCTGATTGGCGATAACAAAAAAGAGCGCGCCAAACGCCTGGGTTTATACATGACAGCCTTGTACGGCGGCGGCACTCTGGGGCAGTTTGGCATTGGCTTCATTGGTGTGGAAGGATTGCTGCCCTTTGTCAGTATTCTGGGTTTGATCGCCCTGGCGGCAATTCCCGCGCTGGCATGCAAGCAGTCGCAACCGGCTTGCGAACAACACATCAGCCTGTCTGCCCGCCAGATTTTTGCATTGAGCAAACCTGCGGTACTGGGTTGTTTCGTCTCAGGTATTGTCATGAGCTCGGTATATGGTCTTTTGCCCATTTCGCTGCAGATGCAAAACCTGACAGCAGAGCAAATCGGTGGCTTAATGGCTTCGACCGTTCTGGGTGGCATGGCCATTCAACCTGTTGTCAGCGCGTTATCCTGTAAGATGAGCAAAACCCTGCTGATGGCAGCGGCCTGTCTGTTAGGTATTTTTGCAACCGGACTGATGAGCCTTATTCCCGGTTACAGTATTATGGTGGTGGGTTTGGCGCTATTGGGTATGTCTTCTTTTGCTCTGTACCCGATTGCAATCTCACTGGCATGTGATGAGCTGGATTCATCAGTGATAGTTTCAGCAACACAGATCATGCTCTTCAGCTACAGCTTCGGTTCTGTTGCCGGTCCGTTGGTCGCCGGTACCTTTTTGGAACAAGAGCATGGACTGAACAACTTCTTCTTTGTTGCTTTGGCCAGCACGGCGGTTTATATGTTGATTGTCAGTCTGAAGCAGAAACCACAGATTGTAGCGGGTTGACAGGAAGTTTTCGGGATACAAAAATTTCTGGCTATAAAAAAGAGCGGGCGCAACTTTCGTTGCGCCCTTAGGTCTTACTTGCAGCAATCCAGCTACTAATGTGCTCCCTGCATCATTCCTTGATATTGCTGTATCCTTCAGCGTTTCCCTAAAACTCCGTCCCGGAGGTGTTCCACTTGGTCTTACCCTGACCCATTGCAACGTCCTGTTACAACTCTCTTCTCCGTCCTGGAGGTGTCCCTTACTTCTTCCCGAAGTGGTCCTTGTGTCATCCTGACCAGTAAGCATCCTACCTACTGAATCGAATCCATCCGATTGTTCCCTTCACAGTCCTTGTCGATACACCTTCCTGATGTACCTGTCTCATCCTGAGACTGCCAAAATCCGTGGCCTGTTCCTGTTCCGTTCCGTCAGTTCCTTCCGACTCGGTACAGATTACTCGATTCAGGATTCTGCGCAACGAACGGAGATCACACTTTGCATGTCAATTAAAGTAACAACGCAGTAATTAAACCTATCAGATTGAATGATAAAGATTAATTTATTTCCCATGAGAATTAACAGCAATGAAATAAACGTAATCTCCCACATCCTTGTGAGATATCTCTTACAAGAAGCAAGGACGATATCCCAAGGCATGCCATTATCTTGCTGCTTGGCAGAAAACACTTTGCTTATTTCACTAACATTGCAGCACCAAAAACACCTGCGCTGTCCCCTAAAATCGGTTTCACAACAGGGGTTTTTAATACGGAATTAAATAAGTGCGGCATTATCGCCTGCCTGCCCTCATCGTATAACTTATCGATATTGCCAACACCACCGCCGACGATAATCACATCAGGATCCAGAATATTAATCACCTGTGCAACTGCAAGGCCAAAATAATGAATTAATCGCTCCTCCACATACCTTGCATCAACATCGCCCTGCTGAGCCCGTCGCATAATCTCGCTCAAAGATAAGTGCTCGCTGGTTCTGGCATGATAAACCTGCTCCAAACCTGGCCCGGATATCACGGTTTCGAGGCAGCCGTATTTTCCGCAATAACAGGCTAGCCCTTCTGGCTCGATAACATTATGTCCCCACTCACCGGCTATGCCGTGCAAGCCATTAATAACTTTGCCGTTAACGACAATCCCAGCTCCCACACCAGTACCCATGATGATACCAAAAACAACGTTAGCATCAGGGCTCACTTGCTGAACCACACCTAATTGTGTTTCTGCAAGCACAAGGCAGTTCGCATCGTTAGCCAGCCTGACTTTCACGTTCAATAACTGAGCCAGGTCAGCATCCAGAGGCTGACCATTTAACGCCGTGGAATTACAGTTTTTCATTACGCCTGTAGCAGGATCCAACGCACCCGGCGTACCAAAACCCATCGCATTCGGGTAACAGCCAAGCTGCTCCGCACAGCTATCCACCAGCAACTTTATTCGTTGCAGAAGATGTGCATAGCCTTTCTCTGCCTGACTGGGAATGCGCTCGCGAAGTACGCAGCGATCCTCTGAGCGTGCCATCACCGCGCACTCCACTTTTGTGCCTCCCAGATCTATGCCCCAATAATACTGATCCATTAAAAATCGTCCTTTTCCACGCCTGAGATAAAATCGACCATAATTAGAATACCCCTTCCATGACCTGATGACTGCAGGAGGTTGGTACTATGTTTTTGAAAGAAGCGAAAACCGGGGATCTGGTTGATGTGGTAGACATGGCCTCACTCACCAACCCCTTTAAGCGCCATGTCACTGTACAGTTTCAGTCCGGTGAAGATCTGGCTGATCCTGTCTCAATGGACAAACAGCACCTGGCTTTCCCGTCAGGTGAAGGGTTGCCCGAGTGCTGGATGAACGGGTATTACCGATTACAGCAACGCTAAAGGCTGCTGCGCTCCCCGGAATACAAAGTCATAGCTGACACACGCTGAGCGATCTGAGTGGTAAGCCGATTTACTGCTTCCGACAAGGCATCCACCTGTGCACTGTACCCCGGCTCTTTTAAAGGAACCTGAAAACTAAATGGCTGCACAGTTTTCAGGTCTCCGCTTTGTCCTGTCAAAATCCATTCACCACTGAAATACGCCGAACCGCTGAAATGGCCATTAAAGGCGTTTACCCTGACTTGCAGTTTAGGCACATTGGCCGTTTTTATCGCTGCCGATAACTCTGTCGGCCAGTAGCGTGACTGCTTCAGACGCAGATCACCGTTAATGCGCCGCGTGAGCTGGCGGGTAATATCTTCTGCCCACAGATTTTGCTGCGCCTGAACCACAGCCGTGTGACTAGTTTGATAAACTAGCCCTGTACCCGTCAAATGCAGCGCCATCTCAACCGGTGATATCACTAATATTGGCTGTTGTGTGACTAACGCCGGCACCGATTGCTCAGACGACTGAGGCAATAAATACGTCGTGATGTCCGATTCTTCGGGCTGACTGCTGCAACCTGTCAATACCAACCCAGCCAGCCAAACGGCAGACAGTAAACAGTGACGAAATTTCATTATTCTACTCCTGCTGCGGGTATCGGATCTTTACCTTTACTGTCTGAAAAAATCAGCGAGTTAGGTTTGTCGTTCACTTGTCTTAGTACCGGTTGCAACTCTTTCATCACCTGCTCAAACCGTATCAGCACCTGTTCGAGATTCCGGTAAGTAGCACCATCAGAACCGTAACTGTTTAACGTCGCCTGAATCTGAGCCAGGCTGTTTCGCAGTTCCGCTGGTATGGCTTTTGTATCCTGCTGTGCAAGCAACACATTCACACTTTTTGCAGCCTGCTCGGCGGCTTTCAAAGTACGCTCTGTCGCGGCCAGCGTCTGATTCAGCCCCTTCAGAGTGCTTTCCACGGGTAAGTTATTTAGCTTATCGAGTAACAAAGCGACCTGCTTCTGAATCTCTGCAAACCCGCCGGCTTTGGTGGGAAAAACATCATATTCCTGGTAGGTCAGCAGCCTGGGATCCGGCTCTTCCGGGTAAAACTCGACATCCACCATTAATTGCCCGGTTAAGAAATTAGCGGTTTTCAATGAAGCACGTAAGCCTTCCCGAAACTGATGACTGAGATCTTCTTGTAATGCCTGCAGGTTTTCAGTCCCTACATACTCCTGCACTCGCGCGAGTTCTAATCTGGCAAGTACCGGAATTTGCTGATTGGAAAAGCCGCGAGTTTGGTTGGGCAAGCGTAAGGGCACTTTAGACACAGTACCAATGCGGATTCCGCGATATTCAATTGGCGCCCCTTCACTCAAACCACGTACCGATTCGTCGAACAGCAACACATATTCCAGGTACTGATCGTAATAACGCTCCCGCACTTCATTCTGATTGTTGTAAAGCCGGAACCGGCTGAGCTGTTTGGTGATAAGTTCGCCAGGATCGGCGCCTTGCTGAATATTAAAACTCACGCCTCCAGTGATGAGAGATTCCACCGAACCGATTTTGAGATTAAAGCCCTCTGCCGACATGTTCAGCTCCACACCGGATGTTAACCAGAATCGGGTGCGCTTTCGAATCAGACCGTCATAAGGTTCAAAGATAAATAGCTGATAATTCGCTTTTTTAGACTGAGTATCAAAGCTGACCTGCTCCACCCGACCGACAGTAAACCCTTCGTAAAGAACAGGATCACCAACGCTTAGCTTTCCTGCCTCATTATGGGTCAGGATCAGACGTAAGCCTTTCGCATCCAACGGTGCTACCGGAGGAATATCCAGGACAGTAAATGTTCGCTGTTCATCACTCTTCACACCGGGCTGCAATTCAATATACGCACCGGATAATAAGGTTTCTAACCCGGAGATCCCTTCCTTACCGATACGTGGTTTCACCACCCAAAACCGCGTGTCGGTTCTCAACATTCTGGCGGCGTCTTTGTCCATCTGGGCGGTCGCTAAAATTGAATTGTAATCATCACTGAGTTTTACATTGGTAATGACACCCACTTTGACATTCAAAGCTTTGATTTCAGTTTTACCCACTTCGAGACCTTCTGCGGTATTGAGCTTAAGTGTTACTTCAGGGCCCTTACTGGCCAGAAACTGTATCAGCATCCAAAAGCCAATCAATACAGCAACAATCGGGACCAGCCAGATCAGTGATAGCTGTCGAATCTGACTGACTTCAGCTTTTGGCGGCGTTTGATCGCTCATGAATGGGGTTCCTTATGAATAATGGTCGTATTCGCACCTTGTACCGGCTTGGTGGACTGAACTGTTTTTTCTCCTGGCAGCAGGTTTTGCCAGAAAACACGCGGGTCAAATACCATCGCCGCTAACATGGTTAGTATGACAACCGAGGCAAAAGACAGCGCTGCCGGTCCCGGATAAATCGCCATCAAATTCTGTAACTGCACCAAAGCAACAAGAAGCGCCACAACAAAAATATCAATCATCGACCACCGGCCGATAAACTCAGCCATCCTGTATAGCTTTAAACGCCGTATGGCTTTTCTTTCTTCATCGTCAATGTTTCGCGCTGCCGCAAAAAAGAGCCATCCAAGAGCAAAGATCTTCGCCAAAGGGATCACCACGCTGGCGATAAAGATCACCATGGCGATGGGATAGGACCCGTGATGCCAGAGCAGCACAACCCCACCAATAATGGTTGAGCCTTCTGATTTACCCAAACTTACCGTGTACATCATCGGATACAGATTTGCCGGGAATAAAAAGACAGCCGAAGCCAGTAATAACGCCCAGGCATATTGCAGGTTTTTAGCCGGGTGATAAGGGTGCAGCTTCCCACCACAGCGAATACACCTTTGCTGGTGCCCATCAGCAATAGGGTTTAGCTGCGCGCATGTATGGCAGGAGATATGGTTATGAGAATGGTGGCTGTCGCCAGCTTTTACATCCGGCAATGGCACCATAGGGGCAAACTGCAGCCAGAGCCAGGTTCTGTCAACCATGGCAACACATTTCACAACCAGCATGGTATAAAGACAAAATGCCCAGAATGACATGCCCAGTCCGACATCAGCCAGCGCAGCAATTTTGATCAGGCTGACCAGAATGCCTATCAGGAAAACATCCACCATCAGCCAGGGTTCGATACGAAGAGTCAGCCGGCACAAGCTTTTGACTCTGTGGCTGACACTGTCGCTATCAATCTTTCCATGTTCTGTACTTACCCAATAGAGGTATAAAACAGAAGTGATATAACAAGCCGGTAAAATGACAACAGTCATTAACAGTAACAAGCCTAATAAACTGTTCTCGAACTGAGCGAGCATCTGAGCAGAATGCATCAGGGTAATTTCTTGCTGAATACCTTGCACACTGAAGGACATAAAAGGAAAACTGACACTCAGTACCAGCATTACCAGGCAAGCGATACCATAGGCAAATGTCCGCTGCTGAGGATGTTTGATGGTTTTCATCAGCAAATGCCCGCAACGCGGACAACATGCACGCTGCCCCTGTTCTAACACAGGCAATGCAACCACCAAGCCGCATTCCTCACACCCAGTTATCCCTGCAGTTTGCTGCTCGTGATGCATGCCGTCCTTACCTCTTTGGGTAGTCATAAAACCAGTATAGATAGGGACGCTTTAAATGAGGGTATTTCTTAAGAGATAAAGCGTTCAAATACAGAGAGATGAATCTTGCAGACGAGTATTGTTGGGACAGGCACTTTAGCCTGCTGTCCTGGGCAGACACCAATGATTCAGACGAGTAAACAACGCTTGCGTTTCAACCATAAAAAAACCAGTGGCATGCCACTGGTTTTTGCAATGTCGATACTGTTATCAAACGATTAATTTGGGTTTGAAAACTCAATCGGCAGTGTTTGCTTCACATAATCACCAGGCGCTGGACCTATGGGCGGGAAGCTTTCATTACCGATATCACGGCCAGATACCTGCTCTTCAGAATTAAAGCCATTCAACCAGGTATTCCAGTGTTGCCACCATGATCCGTCGTGGTGGGTCGCCCCCGCTAACCAGGCTTCGGGATCAGATTCAGCGTTATCGTTGGTATAAAAACCATACTTGTTTTTGTCAGGATGATTAATAATACCTGCAATATGACCGGACTCACCCAGCACGAACACTGAATCACCCTTCAGTACTTTCGAGCCGCGATAAGTGCCCTGCCACAGAGCAATATGATCTTCCTGAGTAGAGATAAAGTAAGTCGGTACTTTGATCTTCGACAAATCAATATACACGCCACCTACTTTATACCCTTTAGGATCCATCAGTTTATTTTCCAGATAGAACTGACGTAACAGTGTACTGTGACACGCTTTGGCCACATTGGTGCTATCACCATTCCAGAACAGCAGATCAAAATCAATTGGGCTGTTACCTTTCAGGTAATTGTTGACGTAATAGTTCCAGTACAAGCTGTTTTCACGCAGCAGACTAAAGGTCACACTCAGTGAGCGACCGTCCATATAGCCTTTCAGCTCATTCTGGGCTTCAATGGCCGAAATGATCGGATCATTGATATAAGCGCCAATTTCACCCGGCTGAGAGAAATCGAGGATTGTGGTAAAGAAAGTGGCAGACTTCACACGGTTACGCATACGTTTCGCAGAGCTGTACGCTAGCGCTGACGCCAACAATGTACCGCCAATACAATAGCCTACGGTATGAATTTGATTTTCACCGCTAACACTTTCGACAACGTCCAATGCTTTTAGCGCACCTTCCAATACATAGGTATCGAAATCCACATCCTGCATTGTCGCATCAGGATTACGCCATGAAATCATAAAGACAGTATGTCCCTGCTCAACCAGCCAGCGAGCCATAGAGTTCTTTTCTCGCAGATCCATGATGTAATATTTGTTGATAAACGGCGGAACAATCAGTACAGGGGTCGCATTCACGGTTTCTGTCAGCGGTTTATACTGAATAAGTTCAAACAAGTCATTTTTGAAAATGACTTGTCCTGGCGTGTTGGCAATATTATCGCCCACCTGGAATGCATCGCCATTTGTCATGCGAATTTTCAGTACATCCGCACTGGACTGCATGTCTTCATGCAGCAGTTCCATCCCTTTAATCAGATTCTGACCATTGGTTTCAACCGTCAGTTTTGCCAGCTCAGGGTTGGTGGTAATAAAGTTGGTCGGCGATAGTGCGTTAATAGCCTGACGCGAAAAGAAGTTCAAACGTTCTTTCGCTTTATCGTCTAGACCTTCAATAGAATCAATGGTCTCTTTCATCTTATTGCTGAACAGCAAATAAGATTGCTTGATGCAGTTGTAAAAAGCTTCGTTTTGCCAGGCAGGATCGATAAATCGTTTATCATCATGCGCCGGAGTAACAACATCCTGATTGTCACCAGACATAGTGACGTTTTGCAAAATCTTCATTTGGCTTTCAAACCAATCCATCTGAATTTTTGCAATAACAGCAGGCTGCGCAGATGCATTTTCCAGCCAAGCCGTTGTGTCTTCCAGATTCAACTCACTCAGCGCTTTATTGAGCGGAGTATTAATGGCTGCCTTGCCGGAATCAAACTCCTTCCACCACGCTTGGTTCATTTCCTGGAGTTTAGCAAAGTAGTCCGTGAAAAAATTCGGGTTCATCGCAATGACCTCTGCTTTTGGACTAAAAATGCCGTCCGCAAGACGGGACGGCATTAAGACAGGAAAAGAACTTAAGCGGGTGTAACTTGCTTTACATTCTCTGCTACCAGCTCTTCCACTTCAGTTTTGAAGCCTTGAGCCAGTGCTGAAAACTTGTTGCTGTCATCAACCAGTTGTTTAGACAGGTTAGTCAGGTTTTCCAGCTGTTGGCTTTGGAAAGAAGTCAGTGACTGCAGATCCTTGATTTCACTGATTGCTTTGAGCTGAGACAGACCCAAATCGCTGTAAGCACGTACCGCTGCCAGTTGAAGCTCAGTCAGCTCTTCCACGTTCTTAGTGAACAGCTTGTTGAATTTCACATAAGGTGCCAGAGATTTTTCAGTTTGCTCAGAGAAAGATTTAAACATTTCCGTATACATAATATGTTTCCTTAATTTAAGTGCTATTTTCAGCGCCAGTGAATACTGACGCCAGTTAGTTAACGAGTCGTTTAGACACTTTTCAGTACGATAGCTGTACCCATACCGCCACCGACGCACAGTGTGGCAAGGCCATACTCTGTTCCACGGCGGCGCATCTCGTGCAGCAGACTGACAATAATACGGTTACCCGATGCACCCAGAGGGTGACCCAAGGCAATCGCACCACCATTAACATTGCTACGTTCGGCCAAATCTTCGACCTTGGTATTCAAGTTGTCAGCCAGCTCATGCAACACGCCCAATGCCTGACCGGCAAAGGCTTCGTTAAACTCAAACAGACCCACTGAATCAATGTTTAAATCGGCTTTCTCCAGGGCTTTCATTACCGCAGGTACAGGGCCAAGACCCATGACTTCTGGGGCAACACCCGCTTGCGCATAACTTTCGATTTCTGCCAGCGGTGTTAAGCCATATTTTTCTACGGCGGCAGCAGAAGCCACAATGATTGCACTCGCACCATCATTGAGACCGGATGCATTTCCTGCGGTTACTGAACCTTCAGGTTTGAATGCCGGGCGCAGTTTCTGCAAGCCTTCCAATGTTGCATCGGCTTTCGGATACTCATCTGTATCAACCGTTTTCGTCTCACGACGCACTTTCACTTCAACAGAAACGATTTCTTCTGCAAATTTGCCCTGTTCAATAGCAACGACTGCTTTTTGCTGGCTTGCCAGCGCAAAGTTGTCCTGTTGTTCACGGGTCAGACCCACTTTTTCAACGACATTTTCAGCCGTCACACCCATGTGATACTGATTAAACACATCGGTCAGACCGTCGTTAATCAGTAAATCAGTCAGTTGCATATTGCCCATTTTCTGTCCATCACGGATGGAAGCAGGTACGGTAAACGGAATCTGCGACATGTTTTCTGCACCAGCAGCCACCACCAACTCAGCATCACCGGCTTTAATGTGTGCAGCAGCGTCCATTACCGCCTTCATGCCACTACCACAGACCATGTTCAGGCTGTAGGCCGGAACCTGATCAGGAATACCTGCAAAAATTGCCGCCTGTCGTCCTGGTCCCATGCCCTGGCCTGCACCCACTACGTTACCTAAAATCAATTCGTCGATTTTAGCGGGGTCAACATTTGCCTGAGCGATGGCGCCTTTGATAGCAACAGCAGCGAGTTGCGCTGGCGAGACTGATTTCAGTGCGCCATTAAAGCTGCCGATTGGAGTACGTTTGGCTGCAACAATATAAACTTTGGTCATGTGTCGAGTATCCTTACTACTAAATTAGTGCATGTATAAGCCGCCATTTACCGAGAGGGTCTCTCCGGTAATATAGGCTGCAGCATCACTGGCCAGGAAGTTCACTGATGCTGATACTTCATTGGGTTGCGCCAGACGCTTCATTGGAATTTCAGCTTTAATCGCGTCCAGCACTTCTGGCTTAATTGCTTCAACCATAGGTGTACCCGTGTAACCTGGTGCAATCGCATTAACAGTAACACCGTAACGTGCGCCTTCTGCAGCCAGTGCTTTGGTGAAACCAATCATGCCAGCCTTAGCCGCCGAATAGTTTGCCTGGCCGAACTGCCCTTTCAGGCCGTTAACAGAGGAAATATTGATGATTCTGCCAAATCCGTTATCACACATTGAAGCAAACAAAGGATGAGTAACGTTAAACAGGCTATCCAGATTTGTGGACATCACCTCTTTCCATTGCTGGACAGTCATACGCTTAAACGTACTATCACGGGTAATCCCTGCATTGTTAACCAGCACATCAATCTTACCCTCTTCTTTTAAAAGAGTAGTCAGTGCCTCTTCACAATATGCAGCATCCGTAACATCCAGAGGGAATAAGCGAACTTGAGAATCGGAGTAGTTATTTTCAGCAAACCACTCTTTGGCTTTCTCTTCACCTGTTGGGAAATATGTGGCAATAACACGATAACCTGCATCTACTAAACCCTGAGTAATTGCAGAACCAATACCACCTTTAGCGCCAGTTACTAATGCTACCTTTGTCATTTACCAGACTCCTTTCCATCCGTTGCCAATACAAAAAACGCATCTCGTTGATGGTTGATTTTGTATTTTTTCTGAAGAGAACCTACTGCTGTACATCTGAACCAGACTTGTTCCCTGCACCACGATTACGCAGCGTATCCACTCCACAAGTCACTTGTGTGAAGTTTCCATTGCACAATCATTATAAGAACATAAGCACATATAGATATCAACACAGGGAATTCATGCTATTCATAAAATCCCTATATGGAATCAACTCAATTGAAATTAATCGATTACATAGTAAGTTCGATTTGTTAACGGAATATTTCAATGCATAAGAAATGCCAAGTTTACAAAATGCTATGAATCAAGCCGTTTCACGCTTCAGGATTAATTCTTTTGCCGTAAAATTCGATTCATCGCACTTTATTAGTGCAAGGTTGCACCAGTTTTAAGCTGGTACATAAATAAGTGTTGAGAACGTGATTTTTAATGGGCAGGTAAATAAATGCAGCATTAGTGCAACAAAAAAAACACATCTGACCTCACGATAAACAGTTTTAAGTAATTCATTATTTTTCCCTGTTTTTCATTTTTTATCAGATTAGTGACAAAAATCACCTTGTAATGTAAAAAAGTGAAATAACATTTATCATTTGCTTGATATTTACTGTGAACTTCACTGGCGGAACAAAGTCGAATACCAATAACGTCATTCTTTTTAATACGTTATTGGCGTATACAACACGCCTCATAGTGTGCAGGACAAACAGTCGCTCCAAGGGATAAAAACACATGCTTGCAAAGACCTTCCAACAACTCGATCAATACTTACAACAACAGGTCATTGGCCAGGCCGAAATGGTGCAACAATTACTCATTGCACTATTAGCAGACGGACATATCCTCGTAGAAGGCCCTCCGGGGCTGGCCAAAACACGCGCAGTCAAAACTCTTGCCGAATGCATTGAAGGCGATTTTCACCGTATCCAGTTCACGCCGGATCTCCTGCCCGCAGACTTAACGGGGACCGATATTTTCCGCCCCGAAACCGGCGAATTCGTGTTCCAGTCCGGCCCAATCTTTAACTCGCTGTTACTGGCCGATGAGATAAACCGCGCGCCTGCAAAAGTTCAGGCCGCGATGCTTGAAGCAATGGCAGAAAAGCAGATCACCGCAGGCAGGAATACCTATCCTCTGCCAGCATTATTTCTGGTGATGGCGACACAAAACCCCATTGAGCAGGAAGGGACTTATCCGTTACCCGAAGCCCAGCTGGACCGTTTTTTACTGCAACTGAACGTTGATTATCCAAATGCCGACAGTGAGCTTGCTATTTTACGGCTGAACCGCGGCGAAGCACTGGAAGACAACATCCCCAAGTCTTCTGAAGCCGTGCAAATCAGTCAGGCTGATATCTTCAGTGCCCGCAAGGAAGTACTGCAGATCCATATGGCAGAAGACATTGAACACTATATTATCCGCCTCATCATGGCGACACGCGAACCAAAGCGTTACAGCGATGAACTGGCAGCCTGGCTGCAATTGGGGGTCAGTCCAAGGGCAACGCTGGCGCTTGACCGCTGCGCACGGGCATACGCCTGGTTAAATGGTCGGGATTTTGTTACGCCGGACGATGTGCAGCGCATGGCTTATCCCGTGCTGAGACACAGGTTACTGCTCAGCTATGAAGCACAGGCTGAAGGCATCACCCCAGACAGCATCATTCATTCACTGATTCAGCAGGTAACCAGTGCATGATAAAAGCAACGGCGAAAACACCCCCTCTGCTGCCACCACACAGTAACGGGTATGAATTGTGCCTTGCCGAGCTGTTACAGTACAAAAATCAGTCCGTTAAGTGGCTCCCTCCAGCTCGCAGCGTGTGGTCTCAACTCAATGGACAACATCAAAGCCGGCAAAAAGGCCGGGGCATGAATTTCACTGAAGTGCGCCCCTATCAGGCCGGTGATGACATTCGTGCGATAGACTGGCGTGTCACAGCCCGGACAGGAAAGACCCATACCAAATTGTTCAGCGAAGAACGCGAACAGCCTGTGATGTTACTGATTGATTTCAGTCAGAGTATGCGCTTTGGCAGCCAGCTGTTGCTGAAATCGGTACAGGCTGCTCACTTTGCCAGCCTGCTTAGCTGGCTGGCCGTGCAGCAGCAGGATCGCATTGGTGCACTGGTGTACAACGGATACAGGTTAAGTGAGTGCAAACCGACGGCTCGTCAGCAAGGTCCGCTGGCAGTTATCAATGCCATGATCAACATGCATCAGAGCAACTCAAAAGCCTCTGAGGATAACGGGCTGACATTTTCTGATGTGCTGCGCCACATGCACCACCTATGCCCTAAAGGCAGTGAAATTGTCATTCTGAGTGATTTCTATGCTTTACAGACCAGTGATAAAAAGCGGCTCAGTCAGTTAAGAAGCCATAACAGAGTGCAGTTTGTGCACCTGTTTGATCCTCTTGAGCTGGGTGACACGGGTTTTCGCGGCCGTGAATTCGTCACTGACAGCCAGCAGTCGGCCTGGATTAATTTTGGGGCCCAGCGAACCCGGGAGCAAATGGCGCAGCAATTTTCCCGTCACCTGCAGAACCTGACAGAGCTGGCTTCATCACTGGCAATACCTCTGCATGCTGTTTCATCTGGCATTCCGTTATTGAAACAAATCGGGAGCACTCAAGCGCTTCACCCGGCGTCTGAGCCTTCTGTACAGAACAAGATGTAACTTTTATGGCACAAACACATACGCATCCATTGCAGCTGGCCGATCTCCATTTGCCAGCTTTGCCGGATCCCTGGCCTCTGGCCTGGGGATGGTGGGCAAGTGCTTTGCTTGTCATTATCCTGCTTGCCCTGCTGTATTTGGTCGTGAATCAGCTCAAGGCCAGACGCGGGTTAAAGGCTGGTAAAAAACAAGCATTAAGACAACTCAAACACGCTCAATCGGTGTCAGAATTGAACACCTTGCTCAGACAGGCCGCACTTACCTATTTTCCCCGTGAGCAGGTGGCGGGGCTGAGTGGCCATCAATGGATGGCATTTTTAGATCATCAGTTACCCGAACAACACCGGGGATTTGTGTCGCTGAATGATGCATGGACACAGGCTCTTTATGCCTCAGAAACCAGAGATGACATTCGCGGTGCCTGCCGGCATCAGGCTGAGATCTGGTTAAGGCATGCCCTTCCGCCCCGTTTCCCTCAACATACCCCAGCGATGAAAGGGGATGCAGCAAAAGGGGACAGGCATGTTTGAATTTGTATGGTGGTGGGCGCTCGTATTGCTTCCTCTGCCCTGGTTTATCTACCGCTTTACCAGGCCGGTTCAACCCGTGGCAGTCATCACATTGCCGGTACTGCCGGAAAATCTGGTCAAAAAGCCGGTTCGACGCTGGCAAGGCATTCTGGCTCTGCTGTGCTGGGTCAGTTTGCTAGGGGCGCTCGCCAGGCCAGTCTGGTTTGGTGATCCCGTTCAGATACAGCCTGAACACAGAGACATGTTACTGGCTGTCGATTTATCCGGTTCAATGTCAATTGAAGATATGGTCGATGGTCAGGGTAACACTGTCGATCGCCTTACTGCGGTAAAACAGGTGGTAACCGACTTCATCGGCAAGCGCCAGGGTGACAGGCTGGGTTTGGTACTGTTCGCCAATCATGCCTACCTGCAAACTCCATTGACCTTCGATCTGAACACGGTAAAGCAGCAATTAGCCAGAACTGTGCTCGGACTGATCGGGCAAAGCACCGCCATTGGTGAAGGGCTGGGCATCGCAGCGAAAAGTTTTATCAACAGTGACGCCGAGCAACGTGTGATTATCCTGCTCAGTGACGGAGCCAATACTTCCGGGGTGATCAATCCGATGGAAGCGGCAAAGCTGGCCGCTGAGAACAAGGTCAGAATATACACAGTCGGCATAGGTGCCGATGAAATGGTGCAACGCAGTTTCTTTGGTGATCGTATGGTTAACCCCTCGCAGGATTTGGACGAGCATGCGCTTACCCAAATCGCAGCCCTCACAGAGGGTCAGTATTTCAGGGCAAGGAATCCGCAGGAATTAGCCAGCATTTACCAGTCAATCAACGATCTGGAGCCGGTATCAACCGCTCAGCAAACCTGGCGGCCAAGAGAGGAGCTGTTTCGTTTCCCGCTGGCAGGGGCACTGCTCTTCAGCGTCCTGCTGGCAATCCGTTGGAGGCGATATGGCTGATTTTACTTTCTTACATCCCTCTTGGTTACTCGCATTGATTCCACTAGCTGTCCTTTTGCCCTGGCTGGCTCAACGCCGTGCACAGTCCGGGCTGATTGCTGCGCACCTTCAACCCGACAATAAACCCTCCTCTCAGCGAGTCCGCGTGCTATCGCTTCTGCTCCTCAGCATCGGATGGATACTGGCGGTGATTGCGATGGCCGGCCCCAGCTGGCAAAAACAAATGTTGCCCGCCTCTAACCTGAGCGGCGCCAGAGTGATTATCATGGATATGTCGAACTCCATGTACGCGACCGATCTGCCCCCTAACCGTCTGACTCAGGCCCGCTATAAAGCCATGGACCTTCTGCCCTACTGGCAGGAAGGCACCACAGGCCTGATAGCCTATGCCGGAGATGGCTACATCATCAGCCCGCTGACCGCAGACAGTACGACATTGACTCACCTGATACCGGGATTATCACCTGCTATTTTGCCTATTCAGGGTAGTAACGCTGCCGCAGGCGTGAAAGCCGCCATCGATCTGCTCAGGCAAGCCGGGCACCCTCTGGGGGATCTGATCTTGATCACCGACGGACTCAGTGAGAAAGAAGCTATGCAAACTGACCAGTTGCTGCAAGACAATCAATACCGCTTGTCCATTCTGGCTGTCGCTACCCCGCAAGGTGCACCAGTCACTATGCCGGACGGCCGGCTGTTACAAGACAATCAAGGCAACACGGTTTTGAGCAAAATGCATCCCCGGCGGCTCGAAACACTGGCAGCCAGCCATGGTGGCATCATGGTGAGATGGCGGGGTAATGATCAGGATATTCTGGCTCTTATTGAGGCTACGACTCATCTCACAGCGCAGTCTGAACAAGCGCAAGACAAGACCATTGAGGAAAAACTCAATGGTGGATTCTGGCTGTTGATTCCGCTGATCCTGCTCTTTTTGCCCGCCTGCCGCAAAGGCATCGCATTTTCCTGTTTACTGATCGTTTTCCTGCCGGTTGAGAAAAGCGTTGCGTCTCCCTGGCTAAATCAGGATCAAGACGCTTATCAACACTATCAGCAACAGGAATATCAGGCTGCGGCGGATCTGTTCCAGTCACCCGCCTGGCAAGGAGCGGCCAAATATCAGGCGGGCGATTATGAAGGCGCCATCGAATCCCTGTCAGGTTTAACTGACCCGGCCTCTCGTTACAACCTGGCCAATGCGTACGCACAAGCTGGCCAGCTGGATAAGGCCCGCGATATCTATCAGGACTTGCTGAACGCAGATCCGGATAACACAGATGCAAAAACCAATCTGGATATCGTCGAGCAGCAGCTCAGCCAGCAACAAGCGAACCAGCAGAGTCAGCAAGGTCAGCAAGGTCAGCAAGGCCAAGGATCGCCGTCCGGGCAACAAGCTGGCAACTCATCCCGAGATAGCAATGTACAGTCTGCTTCAGGGCAGCAGCCATCCAGCCAGCAAAATAGTCAAACCGGCCAGTCTGGTAACGCCAGTCAGTCTGACCAGACAGCTTCTGCGTCTGCTGGCGATGCGCAGCAAGAAAGGCAATCACGGCAAGATGAACAAAGCCAGCAGGCATCGGGTCATAATGATGACAGTGCCGGAGAAGTATCCCCTCCTTCGGCTGACAGTCAGCAGCCATCACAAGCGGGACATCCAGTCCAGGCCGGTTCAGATCCTAACCCAGCCAATTCCGCTGGCAATGCAGCTCAGTCGCGCATTGAGCCCGCTGGCGAACAAGCCAATGCAAACGCTGAGAAAAGCGAGCAGCCAATAGCCGGTAATAATGAAGACGTTAGCGATGAAGACAGTGGCGATGAAACCAGTGGCCTGAGTGCAAGCCATCCGACATTAAAAAAACTGGAGCAGATACCAGACAGCACCCGGGAATTGCTCAGGGCTCAGATCATTCTCCAGGCGAGAGAAAAACCAGCCCCGGACGCACCTGAAAATCGTTGGTAGCCACAGACAGTTACAGAAGCAAGGACTCACAATGCATTCTAAGTATGTTACTTTTCTTTCCGCATTTTGCCGGACAAAGCTCTGGCTAAGTGTCGTGCTGCTGATTGGCAGCCTGCTCTCTTATTCGGCGTATGCCGCCCAGGTTGTGGCCACTGTGTCATCCAACCAGGTTGGGGTGAATGAGATCTTTGAGCTGACAGTCAGCATAGATGACAATGTCAGCGCCAGTGCCCTTGACTTATCGCCACTCAACAATGATTTCATTGTCGGTACTACCAGTACCCGCTCCATGAACCGTTTTATTAACGGTTCAGTGTCGAGACAAACCCAGTGGCAAGTGTCGCTCGCTGCCAAAGCGAAAGGTGATTTCACCATTCCGGCCTTTCGTATTGGCGCGTCCGCGTCAGATCCTATCCGGATTCAGGTCAGTGAGCATTCAGATGCTGCCGCTTCCACTACCGATCTTGCAATTGAGGTCAACGGGCGTATGGACAAAAGCCGCCTTTATGTCGGTGAAAGTCAGAGCTACATGGTACAAATCAAGCTCGGAGAACAGTTGGAAAAAGCCAGTTTAATCGCCCCTCAGGGCGAAGGACTGGAAGTGGTTCAGGTGGGTGATGATCACCAGGCAGATACCGTACTGAATGGCAGACGCTACACCATCATTAACCGTAAGTACCGAATCACAGCAACCAAACCGGGTGATATCACCCTTCAGGGCGCCAAACTCACTGGCACAGCCTTCAAAAGTGACAGCAGCCGGCGTTTTGGTATGCGGATCCCCGTCAATATTCAGGCCGAACCTATGCCATTGACTGTCCTTGCTGAGCCTGATGACTATAAAGGGTTGTGGTTACCAACTGCAGATCTTCAACTGGAACAGACATGGAACAAGGACGAGCCGCACATTAAGGTGGGTGAGCCGGTTTCGCGCACCCTGACACTGAAAATGAAAGGCACACCACAAAGTAATCTGCCTGACTTATCCCTGATCTACCCTGACTCAGTCCGGGTATACAGCGAGAAACCCGTTTACCAACAAGAGAACGATTACAGTGTCATGACGCTGAAACAGGTCATCATACCCCGCCGGAGCGGAACGATTACCCTGCCATCTTTGACAGTTAACTGGTGGAATACCGATAAAGGGGAAAAAGTCATCAGCCAGGTTGAAGGTAAAGTGCTGCAGGTTCAGCCAGATGCCACAGCCAGTATTCCCGGCGCCATGCGTCCATCGGATGAACACAGTAACGGTGCCTCACAGACCGGGATCAGTAATCCGCAGGGTAGCAATGCACATCCTGCTGCCGTGAATCAGCAGGTTCAGGGCGTCTCTGCCTGGTGGCCCTGGCTGACGCTGGCCGTCACCCTTCTCTGGCTTGGTACTCTGATGATGTGGCTGCGGAGCCGAAAACAGCCTCCACTGACCACAGAATCCGTCAGTTCTGCCAGTGCCAATAGCAGCATCACAGACAAGCTGATCGCTGCAGTGACAGCATGTCAGCCCATGCAGGTGCAAACTTACTACAATGCCTGGGATAAATCGCACCTGCCAGCGAAACACCGACAACAACTGGATCAGGCGGTTAGCGCCATGATGGCGGCCCATTACAGTGAGTCCCCTCAAATGTGGGACAAGAGTGATCTGCTGGCTCTGCTGCAACGCCAGCAGAAAAGCCGCAAAAAGGCGCAAACGGCCAATGAGCTGGAGCCTCTGGTGCCTGAGATACCGGCGGCAGACAGAAAATGACTCAGCTGACCCGTTAAGATGCCTGCTCTCAGAGCGCGAGTTTCATCCGTCCTTGTGTGACTGTGAGGAGCCGTGACTGAAAGATTGCGTGATAGTTAATCCTGCCTTCGGGCAGGATTTTTTATTTGTTCTGCATCCAGACTCAGAGCAAGGTTTGATGGACACTGCCTAAAGCGGAATAATAGCAGGCTAATACCGCCAGAAGCAGATAAATGTTAGTGATAAACCGCTCACAAATATCAGCGTTCAGTAACGTTAAAAATGTGTAACCTAAAAGTTTCTAAAAAGAGTAGTGGAAATCGTTCGATTATCCTGTTAAAAAACCTCCCGCAAACAACATAAAACGCTTCCACACCAACTCAAAACATTCAGGATGTAGTATGAGTCAACCACAACCATTCCTAGCTAAAATTGCCAATGGCAGTCTGGTTATCCAGATCCTTATTGGTATCGTGGCAGGTATCGTCCTAGCCGCTGTCTCAACTGATGCCGCACTGAAAGTCGGTTTCCTGGGCAGCCTGTTCGTCAGTGCTCTGAAAGCTGTAGCTCCTGTGCTGGTGTTCATTCTGGTTGCATCTTCGATTGCAAATCAGAAAAAAGGCGCACATACCAACATGAAGCCCGTCATTATGCTGTACCTGTTCGGTACACTGATGGCCGCCTTAACTGCCGTTACCATGAGTTTCCTTTTCCCGACTACTTTGACTCTGGACGCAGGTACTGCAAATCAGGCTGCTCCTGAAGGTATTGCAGAAGTACTGAATACTTTGCTGTTCAAAGTTGTTGATAACCCAATCAACGCTCTGCTGACCGGCAACTACATTGGTATTCTGGCATGGGCTGTGGGTCTGGGCTTTGCTCTGCATTCTGCATCCGATGCGACCAAACAAGTGTTCCACGACATGTCTAACGGCGTCACACTGATCGTTCGTTTTGTTATCCGTCTGGCACCTATCGGTATCTTCGGTTTAGTATCACAAACCTTCGCTGAGACTGGCTTCTCTGCTTTGTCCAGCTACGCGCACCTGCTGGCCGTACTGCTTGGTTCAATGGCGATTATTGCCTTTGTGGTTAACCCGGTTATCGTGTTCTACAAAACTAAACAGAACCCATTCCCTCTGGTTCTGAAGTGTATCCGCGAAAGTGGTATCACCGCCTTCTTTACCCGTAGTTCAGCGGCAAACATCCCGGTGAACATGCAGCTGTGTAAAGATCTGGATCTGCACGAAGATACATACTCAGTATCGATTCCTCTGGGCGCGACCATCAACATGGCAGGTGCAGCGATTACCATCACTGTTCTGACTCTGGCTGCTGTCCATACGCTGGGTATTCAGGTTGATCTGGGTACTGCCCTGCTGTTGAGCGTGGTGGCTGCCGTGTCTGCATGTGGTGCATCCGGTGTTGCCGGTGGCTCTCTGCTGCTGATCCCACTGGCTTGCAGCCTGTTCGGTGTATCCAACGAAGTTGCGATGCAGGTTGTTGCTATCGGTTTCATCATCGGTGTTATTCAGGATTCAGCTGAAACAGCTCTGAACAGCTCGACTGACGTTATCTTCACTGCGGCTGCATGCCGTGCTGCCGAAGCGCAAGAAGCTGCTAATCCAGTTAAAGCCTGAGCATAACGCTTAACGCTTTTTCTGAGCACCTGACATGAGCAACTAACAACAATGGCGACCCTAAGGTCGCCATTGTTGTATGAATGACTTAAAAAATCATACGATACCAATCAGTTTTGTAATGTCTCCAACTGCTTGTCTAAGGCATCTTTGGCCTCTGCGGCCTGATCACCCATATCCTCAAACAGATCCTGCGCCTCCTCCATCGGACGTGCGTTCATCGCATCTTCGATCTGATCTTTATAGGTCACTCCGATATAAATCCCCAGGCCCACCAGGGCAATCACAATGTATTTCAACATAGCTTTCTCACTGTTATTTGTGTTTATTCACAAGCAGTATACCGCCAGCACAGACCATAAACCTGCCAATTCGCTCCCAGAAAGCCAATACCAGAGTAAAAACATGTGCCCGGCTTAACCTGAAATTGGCAGTTGAATCAGTCACCCTGCGCCGCACTGCTGTTCCCAAGTCCTACTTGTGCGTATTCCGACGAAGTTGAACACTTATTCCGGCTGAACATGAACACTTAACTTTTTCAACGTATCACGACAGTTGTTTTTAGCTTAAGTGTTCATCTTCCGTCAACGTTCCTAACTTTTTCCGCATTGATTCTCCCTTCAGTTGCAGCCTGTGAGCATTGTGCATCAGGCGATCTAAGATGGCATCTGCCAATGTGTTGTCACCGATTTGTGCGTACCACTGATCAGTCGGTAACTGACTGATTAACACTGTTGAAGCCTGACCATAGCGATCATCCATGATTTCCATCAGGTCGTTGCGCTGCCCGACTTTCAACGGTGCAAGTCCCCAGTCATCCAGGATCAACAAGTGCACCTTGGCAAGCTGGGTCAGTAGCTTATGGTAGGTGCCGTCTGCTTTTGACTGGGTCAGGGCCAGCAACAGCCTTGAAGTCCGGTAGTAACGAACGCTGAACCCTTGCTGGCAGGCGTTATGGCCAAGAGCGCAGCCGAGATAAGTCTTACCACTGCCGCATGGTCCGGTGATCAACAGGTTCTGCCTTCGGTCAAGCCAGTCCCGTTGCGCTAGCCGAGCGATGCGTGAACGTTCGATATTGCGAGGGTGCTGGTAGTCTATCTCCTGAACAGTAGCATTAAGTTTGAACTTGGCTTGCCGGATCAGCCGCTCATGCTGGCGTTGCTGCCGAACTGACTGCTCTTGTTCGACCAACAAGCTCAGCCGCTCGGTGAACGCGAGAGCTTCATAAGTGCCTGGCTGTTCTTGCTGCCGCTCCAGTGCTTCGGCCATCCCGCTGAGCTTTAGCTCCCGTAACCGGTTGAGTGTTTGCTGTGTCATTGCTTTCTCCTAGTGGAAGGTATGGGGCCCGCGGATATTCTCGTGATCTTGGGGCAAGCATGAGTTGCCATCTCCCTGCTCGGGGAGCTGATCACGGTTGCTCGCCAGGATTGACTTGATTTGCCGAAGCTTGACCAGGCCTTTCTGGTTGGCAAGTTTACAGCTGGTATTCAGCCTTTGGGCTGGATACTGCCGGCTTAAATTCAGTAGCCCGAGACACAGACGGTAGGCTTGTTCCGGGTGGGCTTTTTCTTCCATACGTTCGCTGACCCATTGCAGGCTATCTGGCCCGATGGCGCTGGCCCATTGTTTGAGGCGACCGGGCGTCCATTGCTGATGCTTCTGATGGCGTTTTGGTATATGACTTTCATCGGTTGTTATCCCGGGATAGCGTTTTCGGGGATGGGAGGCGACGAGCTGTTGACGATAATAGAGCTGGACTAACCGGTCTCCGGCATGCAGCTCCAACTTCTCACCAACATACTGATGCGGAACTGAGTAGTGGTGATGTTCATACTGGATGTGATAGTCGATATTTACCTTTACCTGCTTGATAGCTACATAGCGGTAAGGCATGCACGGCAAGGGCTTGAGTGCTGGCTGGTCTAACTTTTCGAAGGCTTCCTTGCGGTTGCCCGGCAACTGTTTGAACGGCTTCTGGTTCAACTCTTCAAGCAACGCCATGATGCACTGGTTTAACTCAGCCAGTGAGAAGAAGCTGTGGTGGCGCAGGCGAGCCAGGATCCAGCGTTCGACGACTTGCACACCCACTTCAGCCTTGGCTTTATCCTTGGGCTTATAAGGGCGAGCTGGCATGACGGCGATTTGGTAGTGTTCAGCAAGCTGCTGATAGCTTGGGTTGAGTTCCGGATCATAACGACATGCCTTGCTGACGCCACTGCGCAGGTTGTCGGGGATCAACATCTCCGGTGTACCACCGAAGAACTCGAATGCCCGAACATGGCTTTGCAGCCAGTCCGGTAATGACTGGGACTCTGTGGCTTCCGCATAGGTATAGTTGGATGCACCGAGAACCGCTACGAACACCTGGGCATGCCGGACTTCACCGGTGCTCTGGCAGATAATGGGAACCGTCTGGCCGCAGTAGTCGATAAAGCACTTTTCCCCGGCTTTATGCAGCTGTCTCATGGTGCGTCTTTGCTGCTTATTCCAGTGAAGGTAACGGTCACAGAACTGTGAGTAGCTGTAGCAGCGGTTGGGGTATTGCTGGGTATATTCTTCCCACAGCAGTTGCTTGGTGATCCCCTTGTGTTTCAGCTCTTGATGGACAGCAGGCCAGTCGGGAACCTGATATCGGCACGAGGCCCGCGTATCGGCTGCGGGATAAAATAGTTGGGCCAGTTGCTCATCTGTCAGTGAGTCGGGAAGCGGCCAAGTCAGGTTCAGAGTTTGCGCTTTCTGGAGCAGTTTCTGGATAGCACCAACGCTGACTTTTGTGCTCGCGCTGATTTGCCGAATCGACAACCTGGCATCCAGTTTCAGCCTGAGTACGTCTCGAATTTTACGCATTGCAATCCTCTTTGCTGGCATAGTCCTGCTCCAAATAGGAAACAGGTTACCAAATAAGTTGAAGATCAATACGTTGAAAGGGATTCCGGCGGAACGTGAACAGTGATTCCGGAAAGGTGAGCAAAAGCGTTCATCTTGAGTCCGGAATGGGTGTTCACGTTAAACCAGAATGGGTGTTCACATTGGACCGGAATGAGTGTTCAGCATGGACCGGAATACGCAACTTGGGTACAGGATCAATAAGTAGTGGATACTGACACCTGACTCAACATTGTGCACCAGCTCATCAGCTTGCACCACAAATGGACAGTTCCGCAATACTTTCCCAATGCGCCTTCAACTCTACCAAGGTAGCTGCAAATCCGTTGATGACGATGGAGTATCGTGCTTTTCCAAATAGTGTGGAGAAGCGCAAAGCACACTTTGGCAAGGTGCTAACTGCCGCGCAACGAGGCTGGATTCAGGTATATGACCAATACGGATGGAGAGACCATAGCCCCTTCGACAAGATCGATCATTCTGTCATCCAGTGTCATGCACTCAACAACAAAAAGCCCGCGAGATAACGCTAACGCCGATCGTTTAAGCAGACTTGAATGATCCTTAGGCGGCTTCATAATCGGTCTCAGACTATTTTTGAGGCCGATTTTTTATGTCTGAGTTTTCCCGTGAACTACAAGCAGCTGCAGAGTTTAACTATCCAGAAGCAATCGACGCCTTCCAGAAAAATATTCCGGCCGACTGGATTTCTGAAGCCGTCAAAGAGACTGGACGTGCTGCTGTTCGCAAGCGTAGATTTCCTGCCGAACAAGCAGTATGGCTTGTCTTAGGGATCGGGCTCATGCGAAATCGCTCGATCAATGATGTTTGTGACAAGCTGGAACTCGCATTTCCTGATTCTAAAGGGGAGCTCCCACCTCTGGCGACCAGTAGTATTGTCAAAGCCAGACAACGTATTGGCTTAGAGCCATTACGACATCTTTTTCATACCACTGCGACTGAATGGGAAAAGGAAGATACATCTCATCCTGTTTGTGGCCTGAAAGTGATGAGCGTTGATGGAACGCAGTTTAAAGTTCCGGAGACAAAGGATAACCAGCAATTAGGTTATGCCACGGGCAAAGCAACATTCCCTTCTGTACTGGCAGTCACTCTGATGTCAGCGCGTACCCACCTCGTATCGGATGTCGCTTTTGGTCCAATAACCAACAGCGAAATATCTTATGCTCAACAGCTTGTCGGCTCAGCACCCGATGATACGCTCACGCTGTTTGACCGTGGGTTCTTCTCCGCTGAATTACTACAAGCCTGGCGCGGAGCGGGAAGAAACACGCATTGGTTAACGCCAATAAAGAGCAAGTTCCGTTATGAACGTCATTGAAGAATACACACCTTATGACAAGCTCATCAAAATGCCAGTCTCTCCACAGGCTCAAAAAGAGTATCCGCATCTCGAGAAGACATGGCAAGCCCGCCTTGTGCTTATCCCTGAGCCCAAAGGCAAAATAAAAGGCTTTATTACCTCAATGGAATGTCCGCAGACATACCCGTTAAAAGATATTCTTGAAGTGTACTGGGAACGGTGGGAAATCGAGCAAGGTTACGGTGAGCTGAAACAAAGTCAGCTCAACAATACAGCGGTCATGAGAAGCCAAAAACGAGATGGGATCTATCAGGAGTTATGGGGGATATTCATCTCTTATAATCTTGTGCGGTTAGAAATGAAGCGCATGGCTGAACAACATGGTGTTGAACCTCTCAGGATCAGTTTTATCAATGCGTTAAGACTGATACAAGAAGAGTTTTTATGGTGTTCTGGACGGACTCCAGGCACGGTACCCAAGAAACTGCAGAACCTCAGGGACAGTGGCAAGCGGTTAATCTTGCCTAAAAAGAGAAAACGGAAACCCATTCCCAGACAGGTGCTATATAAAGCTCCCCGTTATCCTTATAGAAAAAGAACCGCTCGCTGTTAAGCGAGCGGTATTAGCGAGATAACGCGGGCTTTCATTCGATCAGCTTAATGGATTAAGCCTGTGACAGGGGTCTGCAAATTGCAGTAATCATTATTTTTTATTGTTCAGAAACAGGGGTCAAAAATGGCGTTAACGCTTCAAAAAGTCGATCAATTTCTGCTTGAGTATTGTAGTGCATGAAACCAATTCGGACGACGCCACCACTTTCAAGCACTCCTAACTGCCGGCACAAGCCTAACGCATAAAAGTGACCGTTCCAGACGCACATATTCTGTTGACCCAGGTGGGAGGCTATATCCGACGGCGGTACATTATCAATACGTAGTGCAAAAGTCGGGGTACGTTCTGCGAGCCGTTTATCATCCTCGATACCCAGCAAAGTCACATTGCTGAATTTCCTGACCCAGTTCAAAAAATACTGGCTCAGCGATTCTTCATGCGACTGATACTGAGTGTAACTGGCTGTCAGGCGCTCGCGTAAGCTGTCTTGCGGATCGCCCCACTGTGCCAGATAGTCAATGGCAGCCACGACACCGGCCAACCCCTCAAAGTTCTGGGTTCCCGTTTCAAAACGTCCCGGACCGAGATCGGTCGCAGGTTCAACTTTATATGGCTTCAACGTCTGCAGCCACTGAGGTGCCACATAAACAATTCCCACATGCGGACCAAAGAACTTATAAGCTGAACACGCCAGAAAATCACAGCCCAGTGCTTGCACGTCTACCAGCTTGTGCGGAGCATAGTGTACTGCATCAACATAGACTTGCGCGCCAACACTGTGCGCAGCTTTAACAATGCGCGCAATGTCCACCAGCGAGCCAGTTGTATTCGACGCATAGGTGACGGCCACCAACCGCGTCTTATGATTCAGTAAAGATTCAAAGTGCTCGTAGTCTAACGTGCAGTCGGCTTGATTCACCCGAACCTGACGAACCAGTACCCCTTTGTCATCCGCCGCTTGCTGCCAGCTGGACACGTTCGAATAATGATCCAGAGACGTCACGATCACTTCGTCACCTTGCTTCCAGTCGCGTGAAATGGCACGGCTGAGCTGAAAAGTCAGTGAAGTCATATTCGGACCGAATACAATATTGTCGGGTGACGGCGCATTCAGCAAGGCCTGAACAGACTCACGCGCCTTTGTCATGAGTGACACTGTCACCTCACTGGAGAAAAACGAACCGCCAAGATTGGCATTATAACGGCCAAGATAATCCGTTATCGCCTGTAACACACTGGCAGGTACTTGTGCTCCACCCGGTCCGTCAAAGAAATACACAGGTGCATCATTGATCTGTTGAGCCAGTGCGGGGAACTGCTGTCGAACACTTGATACATCAAAGTGCATACTGAGTCTCCCGGGCTGTCAGAACAAAGAGATCCATGTAGCCTTGTTGATCTTTCTTCACAGCCTTAATCGGACGCGCATTATGCCAGAGCTGATCATCGGCCAGAATAGCGACTTCACCCTGCTCGAGCGCCATGCTCAAAAAAGGCAGTTGATTTTTATTCTTGTAGACCAGAAACTCACCGCCCTCGATGTTTTCACGTCCAATCCCAATCACCGCAATGTGATTAAAACCATCCTGATGAACCCCTTCTGGCGCTACCTGAGTCTCACCCTCCAGCGCGGCAATACGGATCTGATGAATTTCAATTTCCTGATCATCTGATAAGGCATTGGCACGTTTGAACACTTCACACATTTCATGCATCCCGGCACTGAAAAGTATCTTGTCTTCCAAAGGCTCAAAACTGCGGCTGACATTGCCCTGAAAGTGGTTAATGTCGTCAGATTGCACAAAGGCCCTGGGCGGCATGTGCTGCACGCCATTGGCGGTCGCTTTCACAATGGAATAACGGCGAAGACGGTACTCGCCATCTGCGTGCCCGGTTTTAGGCAAATGATTGAACGAAGGGGAAAGCTCATTGATAGCCTGTCCGCTTAGTTGTGTGAGTTGAAAAGTACGACCCAGTGAAACATTCATTGCATCAGCTCCTCTTAGCAGCGCCTTATCCCTAGCCGTCCGCAACTGTGTCGGACGCTCTCCCGTTTGCAGCAAACCACAAACAAGAGATCAACAATTCAGTTACAAGATAGAGTAAATGAAAATTCGACAAAGCCAATACCAAGCAGATATAAACTTCACATAACAGTTAAAATTAAGAATACTAAACCATAGAAGTGGATATGACTGGGCTAACAATCTAGTATTTCAATCTAGCTTCACGAAAAAGCAGTGTTCTTTGCTAGATAAAACCGTAACCATCTGATTTTAAAAGATTACCGCTTTAACACTCAAGTTGTGGAACCGCTGTGAACCCATCAAAAGGCAGCATAAAATACCGTTTGTGATATGTATCCCACCAGAAATATTGATATTCCGTACATGCGCAGAGGAAATGAAAACGTTGAATACAAAAAACCTCCTGCCATTTCTGACAGAAGGTCTGTAAATCTGGAGGATAAACGGAACAGGCTGGTGGCAGCTTAAGGACGGTGTGGGGTATAAACGTAATTATCACCAGATTTTTTATAAAATGCGTTATCAATAATGGCATAGGTAATGCCTGATACCACAGCAAAGGTCACCAATTCGGGTAAATTGGTTCGGTGATACTCCCTGCGAGGGCGTTCCTTAATAACGACAACCTCATGATGGTGATAATGTCTGGCCGGTTTACGATGATGATGGTGTCTGTGCTTATTTTTATGCTTATAATATTTTTTATAACCATGATCATAACCATGGTCTCTGCCACCGTGATCTCTGCCACCATGAGCAAAACTGGTTGCTGGTGCGATCAGAGACAAGCACAAGATACCAATCCATAGAGTTTTCATATAACACTACCTGTTTTTCTGCATATATGTACAGCGTACATATAGCTTGGTAAAGCAGTGTCAACCGCAAGTAAACCTTAAGTAAAATCACGCTTACATTCACTCAACATACTGCATACAAAGAAGATCGACACAGATGCCTGAAAATACAAACACTTTCGCCGAAGATAGCACGCAACACCTTATCGGGCTGGGATGTCCCGACTTTTCCTTAGCCGCTTATATCGAAAACCGGCCAGACGTGCCCGGGATGGCATATCTGGATCAATTACAGCCTGCTGCCTCAGGTGAAATAAAGGCTATCGGCCAGGCGTGCGGCAACGGTTGGCGAAAAGTGTTCAACGTATACGCAAAGCTGATTTATGCCCTCGACAGCAAGTTGTTCCCCCATTCAACGAACGCCCCGAGCTGGCAGTCGTACAGAGATGATTTCCTTCTCCAGCAATCCAGCCAGACAGCGCTGTTATTCAATCCTCCCGTTCTTGATGCACCAGATTCTACCCCTCGCTACCACATCATTATGGGAAGAACCTACGCCAAGAAACTGATTCACGAGGAGAAACTGACGGTGCCTCTCATCTGGCTGGATAATGAATTCGCAATTAACCGCGAGCACAGGTTGTGTCATCTGTCCCTACTTTGACTATCGCCAGCTCTCCAATAGCAAAATAGATCGATTGGCGAATACCCTAGCCGGATTTGCCCGCCACATATAAGCGTCTGTCCCTCTACGGCATGGCATCCGATTAGTCAGTCACAATAGTGCCTGTCCCGCTAAAGCATTTCGCTAAAGCAATTTACCCGTCGCAATAGTGCCTGTCCCACTAAAGCATCTATGCTTTTAAGGGATCAACAAGCCTGATTGCTGTCGTATGGGTGCTGTATGTTAAATGAACTGCAAACCATGATTTTCGAACTCGGGATCATTGTGGTCAGTTCAGCGTTAATCGGCACAATATTCCTGTACGCCCGCCAGCCCATCATTCTGGCGTACATCGTTGCCGGCATTGCCCTTGGCCCGAGTGGCCTAGGCTTGCTGAATGACAACGACAGAATCATCCAGTTCGGCCAGTTCGGTGTCATCCTCTTACTGTTCCTGCTTGGCCTGAATCTGCAACCCTTCAAGCTGCTGAATCTCTTTAAAGAAAGCGCCCTGATCACACTGGGGACCTGCTGTCTCTTCTTTCTGGTCACATTGGGGTTTAGCCTGCTGATCGGTCTATCCCTTGGCGATTCACTTGTGGCAGCCGCCGCGCTGATGTTTTCAAGTACCGTCATCGGGTTGAAATTGATCCCGACCACCACCCTTCACCATCAGCGTGTGGGTGAAGTCATGACCAGTGTGCTACTGATACAAGACATACTGGCTATCATTGTGATTCTGTTTCTGAATGTGCGTGAACCAGATGCCATGATCAGCGCCTTTATGCTCATCCTGCTGAAATTAGGATTGCTCTGCCTGCTGGCCTATTTAGGCGTCCGCTATCTGGTGCTCCCCTTATTTCGTCGTTTTGATGTGATTCAGGAATACACCTTTGTTACCGCACTGGCATGGTGCCTGCTGTGGGCGGAAACGGGCCACCTGGCGGGGTTATCCTATGAAATCGGAGCATTCGTCGCCGGGCTATCCATTGCTATCAGTCGGGTTTCGCAAGCCATTTCCCTGCACCTGAAACCCTTGAGGGAGTTTTTTCTGATTCTTTTCTTCTTCGCGGTGGGCGCAAAAATGGACATCACACAAGGTGGCACTGTGTTGCTGTGGGGTGGGCTGTTCGGGGCGCTGCTGGTTGCAGTCAAAGCGTCAGGTTTCATGTTTGCACTGAAACTGGCAAAGGAAAAAGCGCCTCAGGAGCTGTCTGCCCGGCTCAGCCAAGCCAGCGAGTTCTCGCTCTTGCTGGCTTATTCGGCCCTAACCGCCGGTCTGGTTTCCGGGCAGGGCATGCTCTTTATTCAAGCCGCCACCCTCATGACTTTCATCCTGTCTACATACTGGGTCGTCAGCCGTTTTCCTACGCCGATTTCAAGCGTAAGCAATCTGCGCAAAGACTGATCGCTCGTCAGGCAGCCTGACGTTGACACTGCATAGAAAAATGATTCTGCGGGGTAATGTGATACCACATTTCGAACTGTGCTGCGTTTTTGCCTTTCATCACAGGCTGCAAGAAGATGCGGTAACCCATGAGATCGCGCTGCGCATCATAGCCAAAAGGATTGGCCTGATTGGGGTCTGACAGAATTTCCCGTTTCATTGATAAAGGTTTTAAACGGTATTCACCTTCCAGCGACTCAAGGTGATAGTCGACAAATAAGTTGAATTCCAGCTCAGTTTTGCCCTGATCCTGATAGCGAATCCATTCTTTAGAGCTGACTTTTCCATCATGATGAAAGTCATAATTCACCCAGCTCTCTTCCTTATCTGATGCCTTCTCATCCGGCAGGCACTGCCACTTACCCACCAACTCTGACATGGATGCCAGATCCGTGGTGGCGTGCACATTGCTGGCCAGCCCAAACTGAGTCGCCAGCAACAAAGATACGGCCAGAGATCTGCCCTGCGTCCATGAGTTCATCCATTCACCTACATGATTATTGTCAGATTCGTTTACTAACATAGCGAACTTAAGATAATGTCTCCACAAGCTTTTACCTAAATCAGACATTAAAAAAGGAGCCATCGCTCCTTTTAAATATTCAGTCGTCATTCGGGCCATAATTCAGCGCTTAAGATGACTTTGCCTGAAATTGCCCGGCATGCGTTGCGGCCTGGGTTTTCTCAGTGCCGCTCGTCTTGTTTGCCAGCCTTTCTGCTATGTTAGCCAGTAAATGCTTGACCGGCACAATCGGCCCCATCATATTCACCCGCATCGCAGACCCCACGGCCCCCAAATGCAACTCCGAGACGTCAGAAGCCGAGTAGTTATACTTATAGTTAAACTTGTCAATCGCCAGATGAAGCAGATCAAACTCCTTCCGGTGACAAGAAATATATGCACGCCAATACATAGCATCCAGAACTTCATCAGACGAGTAAGCCCGCAGAATAAAGCGCCAGCTGCCATCTTCACCGTAGAAATCCAGCGGGAATATCTGTTTTGTTTTTCTTTTGTTAAACAAGGTAAATCGATCCACTTAGCCAGCGAGACTCATAGGATTATCCAAGGATTGAAACAGATTGGAAGCAAAAAATAATAAATTTGACATTCGGATTCAGGAAGTCATCCGCGTCTGGTTATGAAGTGATTTGAATGCTTGAGGATTCACCAAAACGCCACCTGATTGTAGGAGTCGGGGTAAAACGTCTGGATGCAATCTTCGGGAGGATACCATAAAAAAAATGCATTTTTCAGGCTTGTAGAAAAAATAACTGCGCCTATAATGCTGAAAACCGGAGCGTCTGCCAACGCTCCGGTTTTTTTGTGCCTGCTCTTCAGGAAATTTGCTATCTGCCAATAGCGCATCACTGACGAGCAATATCCGATAATCACAGAGAAGATAAAGAAGGAACTTCCATGCGTATCGAACAAGACCTGAAACTGGGATTCAAAGATGTACTGTTTCGCCCGAAACGTTCAACCCTGAAAAGCCGATCTCAAGTTGAATTAACCCGCGATTTTACATTCAAGCATAGCGGTCGTCAATGGTCAGGCGTTCCTATTATTGCCGCCAATATGGACTCAGTCGGCAGCTTTGACATGGCTAAAGCACTGGCAAAACACAATGTCATGACCGCCATTCACAAACACTATAGTGTTGAGGACTGGGCTAGTTTCATTCAAGAAAACAGTGCTGATGTCCTGAAGCATGCCATGGTCTCTACCGGTACGTCCGATGCTGATTTTCAGAAAACCAAAGATATTATGGCGCTGACCGATGAGCTGATGTTTATCTGCATTGACATCGCAAACGGTTACTCTGAGCATCTGGTCGAGTACGTGGAAAAAGTCCGTAAAGCATTCCCTGATAAAGTCATCAGCGCGGGTAACGTCGTCACCGGCGATATGGTGGAAGAGCTGATTCTGGCGGGTGCAGACATCGTCAAAGTGGGTATCGGCCCGGGTTCAGTGTGCACCACTCGCGTGAAAACCGGTGTGGGTTACCCGCAACTGTCTGCCATTATCGAATGTGCAGATGCCGCACACGGCCTGGGCGGACAGATCATTGGCGATGGCGGCTGCACCTGTGCCGGTGATGTCTCTAAAGCCTTCGGCGGCGGCGCCGATTTCGTGATGCTGGGCGGCATGCTGGCCGGCCATGAAGAAAGCAACGGCGAAATCGTTGAAAAAGACGGCCAGCAATTCATGAAATTTTACGGGATGTCGAGCCAGAGCGCGATGGACAAGCATTCTGGCGGTGTTGCCAACTATCGTGCCGCTGAAGGAAAAACCGTCCTATTGCCTTACCGTGGCCCGGTTGAAAACACTATCCAGGATATCATGGGCGGTGTGCGCTCAACCTGCACCTACGTTGGTGCGGCGAAGCTGAAAGAGCTGACTAAACGAACCACGTTCATCCGGGTTCGTGAGCAAGAAAATAACGTGTACGGGAAAGAGTGATTCGGTTTTCCCCGAAGTATTTGAGGCCGCTTTTGAGCGGCCTTTTTTGTCACTATGTCCCGTCCCTATGCTGAGCACGTTATCTACAAGCGCCGATACCAAAACCCACCAAGTCACCACCGACTACCATTCTGAAGCATTGAAGAAATACGTGAAGGCCAGAGCAAAAGGCAACTGGAAACCTCTGGTTTTGAATTGTCTCGCTAAAGGGGAAGTGGACAGTAAGGAGCCATCGACGATACAAGATTAAAGAGTCCCAATATCACTGGGCGATGTTTGTAGTGGTCAACGCTTTACGCACACTTGTGGGTTGGGGAAATTATGAGGGGATTCGCCAGCGCCCGGAAAGGGAGTCCATAACATCACACGACCCTGTAAATAATTCTGTGTAACTGCCTTGGTTACATGTATTCAGTGAGTCTATCCTCGAACATAATCATAAAGC